>JAPMTR010000079.1 GCA_026552975.1 Candidatus Methanoperedens sp. | reverse complement strand
GTCAAGAATTACTTCATCGTCATCAAGACCGCAAAGATCAAAACTTTTTGTTCCCGGATCTATTCCGATTACCCTTACCATACACCCAAGTTATCATAATATATAATTAAACTAACTCCTTTTGAAAAGTTTATCCAGTTCCTGTCTATTAAATGAAAGCATCGTGGGTCTTCCATGAGGACAGGTATAAGGATTCTCGGTCTGCAAAAGCTGCCTGGTGAGACTTTCCATCTGTTCAGTCGAACAAACCGCACCCGCCTTGACAGCGCTTCTGCATGCGATACTTTTAGTCACCCTTTCAAAAATCCCGGTCTCATTTTTTATCTTCCCTTGCGAGAGAATATCTGAAATAATATCATGTACCATTGCCGGGTCTTCAAGTTTTCCCAGGACAATAGGAACAGCTGTTACTGCAAATGTATCTTGCCCGAATCCAGATATCCGAAAGCCGAACTCCTCAAGGTAAGGTATGGTTTCCTTCATTAGAGCGACCTCTCTTTGATCAAGATCCATGTTGATCGGAACGATGAGTTCCTGGGAATCATCCCTCTTTGAAGCCCTCACAAGTTCAAAAAAAATACGTTCATGGGCAGCATGCTGATCTATTATCATAAGGCTTTCCCCGATTTGGACAAGCATATATAAACTATCCACCTGGCCAAGAACTTTGACCTGAGGTAATTCCATCCCTGCGGGTTTTTCCATTTTGGCCACAGAGCTTTCTGATCGCCTCAATCTTCGTTGCGTATCTTTTGCAGAAGGTCTAAAATCGATCATGTTCTCATTTACCAGCTGAGGACGGGGATCAGGAGCGTCGTATATTAATGATCTTTGTAGTTGCCCCGATAGTTGAGATTGTTTTGGCTGCTTCGAGAGAATATTTATTTCAGGGATTAAATTTTTTCCAGAAAGCGCTTCCCTGACCGAGCGCGTAACCATATCGCATATTTCTCTTTCATGGCTCAGTCTCACCTGGTTCTTCGCTGGATGCACATTGACATCCACTTCCCTGGCATCGACGTATATCTTTAAAATACAGATCGGAAAACGCCCTTTTGGAATCAGGGTGCCGTATCCGTCCCTCAATGCAAATCCGATGGCTTTTGAATTAATACTCCTGTCATTGATAAAAAAAGACTGGAAAAGTAGACTGCTTCTTAATAATTCAGGTTTTGAAATGTAACCTGTTATCCTGATATTCCCGGCCACAAGATCGATCGGGAACATGGCTCTTGCAATATCCTGGCCGTAAATGTGAATTATCGTATCCAGGAGTTCTGATGAGGGGGATCGAATGACCTCTTTCTCTTTAGTTGAAAGCGAAAACGATATTTTATCGTGCCCGAGCGCCATCCTTGTTACAACATCTATTATATGGGCCAGTTCAACACTATCTGATCTTAAGTATTTTTTCCTGACCGGCGTATTATAGAAAAGTTCATCGACAACAATAGATGTCCCTTCAGGCGCACCGGTCTGATCGATGCTTATCAGTTCCCCGCCCCTGATAATTACCTTTGTCCCTGCAAGTTCATCTTTTGTCTTTGTTATGATCTCCACATTTGCTATGGCGCAAATGGATGAAAGCGCTTCGCCTCTAAATCCCATTGTTTTTACTGTCTCTATGTCCTCAACATTTTGTATCTTGCTTGTAGCGTGTTTAATAAAAGATAAAGCAGCGTCATCTTTACTCATTCCGCAGCCATTATCTGTAATGCGAATGGAGCTTTTTTGGCCCATCACGACCTCTATCCTGATGGTGTCTGCTCCAGCATCTATCGAGTTTTCAATAAGTTCCTTGACGACTGATGCTGGTCGTTCGATGACTTCCCCTGCTGCTATTTTATTAATGGAAGCATTGTCAAGAAGATGGATCTTTCCCATATTTATACCAGTATATCGCTCATTTTTATTTATCCTTCATCCGCGATCTAAAGTTTATCTTTCACGATTTTATATTGGTTGTATAAGATCATACTCAATATGATACATATCGATAGAGAATAAAAAACTGTGTCAGTACCCAGACCGGTAAATCCTTTTTCCAGCAAATATCTTATTCCACCTATTATCATCGTGATTATAAAAACAACACCCATCGAGGTCACTGCGCCACCAACGAGCAACCATGGATATAAAGCATTGCATTTTTCATAATATACTGAAGCCAGAACAAAACCGATGGCGAACATCAATAGAATAATATGTGGAGGGATCGGATATGGATTGATCTTTTGCATATAATTTATTCCATAGACAACAGATATCATCATAACAACTGCGATCCCAATGACAATGTATAGTACCTTCGTAAAACCCTTTGGAACAAATTTTACTTCAATTTTTCTCAGGGCAAAATATAAGATCAAACTAAGTATCATTGAAATTGAAAATCCATAGGCCATTGTTTCAATACCAAGATCTGTCAACCCCTTTTCCCAGATATATCTCATTCCGGCAAAACCTGCCATTGCAAGAAATGTCAGGCAAGCAGATGCTAACGCCCCACCTATTATATCCCTTGGATAAACAGCTTTTATCTCTCTTTCAAAGAACACAGTGAAGATCACAAAACCAATAGAAAAAAGAAATAAGAAATAATGCGGTTCTGGAAAAACCATTGTTCCTGTCTGGAAAATTGATTTTATTCCGTAGGCCACTGATATCATTATATATGCTAAAACAGCCACTATAACCAGTATCCTGGCAAAATCATTTGATTTGAACTTGATAGTATCCCTCGAAAACAAAATATGATTCTCAGTATATAAACAATTTGATGAACTCCCGATATTTAGGTTTGTCTTAAAACTAACAGCAATTATTTAATAATACAAAGTCCTTATGTGCACCTTCAGAGTGTAAACATATATTTCACAGAAACATTCCAGAAAATATGGAGATAATAACGAATGAAACTTCCAGTAGTTTATTTACCTGATATACAGGCAAATCAGCCTGAGATCGCCCTGACCCTGACGCGGGTGGGAGTGACCGACGTCAAGAAACTTGTTGAAGTAGCAAGAAAAGATAAAAGGCCGATCGTGCTTGTATCTACTTTTGATATTTTTGTGGACCTTCCTTCAGACAGGAAAGGGGCGAACCTATCACGGAATTTTGAAGCGATCGATGAAGTCCTTGAAGAAATGATCGCATCCCCGGTCTATGAGATCGAAGACCTGTGTGGCGAAGTTGCAAAAAGGCTCATTCACAGGCATGAATATGCGTTCAATGCAGAAGTGAGGATGAAGAGCGAATATGTGCTAAAAAGGGAAACACCTGCGACAAAGATAAAATGCCAGGAAGTAGTAAACATTTTCGCTGAGGCCAAAGCTATTCGCGGCAAAGAGATCACTATAAGAAAACTTGTTGGAGCTGAAGCGCTTGGCATCACGGCATGTCCATGTGCCCAGGAGATCATGGTCGATAAAGCCAGGAAAGAATTGAAAAATCTCGGAGTGGGATCAGATATCATTAAAAAATTCATGAGCGCTGTGCCCATGCCAACACATAACCAGAGAGGACGGGGAATTATTTCAATAGAAGTTCATGATGCACATTTTGTTTCCCTAGAAAAGATCATCAATATCATTGAGAATTCCATGAGCTCACAAATGTTCGAATTATTAAAAAGAGCGGATGAAGCGGTTATAGTGGAAAGAACACATAAGAATCCTAAATTTGTTGAAGATTGTGTGCGAACAATGGCACAGAAGGTTGTAAAAGAGTTCCCGGAGCTTCCTGATGACTCAGTCATCGTCATCAAGCAGATAAACGAGGAGAGCATTCACCAGCATAACGCATTCGCTGAACGCAAATCAACGCTTGGGGAGCTGAGGCAGGAAATTAATAATATCGGATAATATTCATCAAAACGAGTGAACACAAAAAAAAGTTCACCGTTTATATATTCCTATGAGTTCACCTTTTGCAAGGATGTGTCCCAGCATTTTGTTCTCAAGCTCTTCTTTTGAGATGCCTGGTGCAGGTGCGATCTTTGAATCAAGGGCATATAATTTAAAGTAATATCGGTGTGGTTTTCCCGGCGGAGGACATGGGCCGCCATATCCTGTTCTTCCAAAATCTGTCATGCCCTGCATGCTTCCGTCAGAGAGTGTTCTATCATTTGGCATGGCTTCCGGCAGCTTTTGTGTCTGAGCAGGCACATTATATAATAACCAGTGAACGAAAGTCCCTCCGGGAGCATCGGGATCGTCCATGATCAATGCAATGCTTTTAGTTCCAGCAGGTATCCCTTTCCATGAAAGTGATGGTGAATGATCCTTTCCTTTACAAGTATAAATGTCAGGTATGGTTTCTCCATCTTTAAATCCTTCTATAGAAATAATTATCTTATCCATATAATCCTCCTCACGATCATCACGCAAACATGCCTTCGGAATGAAGATTTGGTTTTGATGGTGAGATAAATAACTTTCGTATTGCTTTTCTAAAATCTTCCATTCCAACACCGAAGCGCTCCTCCCTCACTGCGAACATACCCGCTTCCATGACTATGGCCTTTAGATCAGAACCATTAGCTCCATCGGTGAGTGAAGTAAGCTCATCAAGATCAAGATCATCCAATAACTTCATTTTTCTGGAATGGATCTGGAGTATCAGTTTTCGGGCATCCTTATTGGGCATAGGTATAGCGATGAAACGGTCAAACCTTCCGGGGCGAAGAAGGGCAAGATCCAGGATATCAGGCCTGTTCGTGGCAGCTATGATCCTGACATTCCCCCTGGGATCAAATCCATCCATTTCAGAAAGAAGCTGCATCAATGTCCTCTGGACTTCACGGTCACCGGAAGTTGCAGAATCAATTCGTTTTGTTCCTATAGAATCAAGTTCGTCTATGAATATGATGCTGGGAGATTTTTCTTTTGCCATTTTAAAAAGTTCCCGTACCATCCTCGCCCCCTCTCCAATGTATTTCTGGACAAGTTCTGAACCTACTATCCTGATAAAAGTGGCTTTTGTCTGGTTAGCCACAGCTTTTGCAAGAAGCGATTTTCCTGTTCCCGGGGCGCCATATAATAATATTCCTTTAGGGGGTTCGATCCCGATGCGTTCAAATACTTCGGGTTTCGTGAGCGGCAATTCGACAGTCTCACGAAGTTCCCGGATCTGCTCATCCAGGCCTCCAATATCTGAATATGAAACTGTGGGGGATTCTATGACCTCCATTCCATGCACTAAAGGGTCACGAGAAGAAGGGAGGATACCAACTACGGCAAGACTCTGGTAATTCAAAGAGACAGAAACCCCGGGTAAAAGTTCAGAACTTTCGATGAACTGGGTCGATCCGACAACGAACTGGGGACCCGTACTGCTCCTTATGATCACCCTGCCCCCATCAAGCACATCGACAACAGTCCCAACCACAAGTGGAGGCATTTTTACACGTTCAAGCTCACTTTTTAACTGGCGTATCTCTCTTTCATAGTTCAGGATCTGACCTTCTGTAAAACGCTTTTCCATTTCTACCTTATTGGCATGTTCTTTGAGGAAACTGTTCCTTTCTTCCAGCATTTTTACCCTATCCATCAGGTAACGAGAAAAATCATTATTCCCCATCGATACTGGGCTTTCCCGGTTTTCATCGACTTGCGACATCGAATGATATTTAAGCGTAGACGGTATATAGAGTTTTCGCCGAGATGAATTTTATGGAATGTGAAATATGTGGCAGTGATGTTAAGGGAAATCCAGTACGTGTGACCGTCGAAGGAACTGTTCTGGATGTCTGCAGTAAATGCGCTCATTATGGGAAACCGCAGGACAAATGGATGCCTGTTTCAAGAAAGATGACCCCGACCGAGAAGATCATCGTCAGTTACAAACCAAAAAGAGATGCTTTTGATAAACTTGATGATGAGATCAACCAGGATTATGCGCAGATCATAAAAAAGGCCAGGGAAGCCCATGGGTTGACGATAGAAGATCTGGCATCAAAGATGATGGAGAAAGCCACGCTTATCAGAAAGATAGAACGGGAAGAGCTAATACCTGAAGATAGTATCCGCAAAAAGCTTGAAACTACCTTAAACATTAAATTGACCGAGAAAGTATCATCCAAAGACCAGAGGAGCGGAGGGTTCATAAGGGGAACCACGCTGGGCGATGTTGCTATTATAAGGAAAAAAGGGAAATAAGGATTTTCCATATTTTCCTTTAATAAATTATGTGACTGGTTTATGATCCCACCTTTTCCCTCACCATCTCCACGCCCTTCTCCAGCGCCTCCACTATCTTGCTTGGATCCGTGCCTCCGCCCTGTGCTATCATTGGTTTGCCGCCACCACCGCCACCCACGAGTTTTGACATCTCGCGAACGATTGCGCCTGCATTCACACCCAGCTTCTGGGCTCCTGCGCCTGCTGCAACAACTATCTTGACACCATTCTTATCGCTTGCCAGGATTGCAACAACATTTTCGTTCTTGCTAAACTCAGAGGCTGCTTTTATAAGCTCCTCCACGTCAGCATGAGGGATCTTCTTTGCAAGCACCCTCAAGCCATTGATATCAATGGCATCGCCCATCATCGCCTTCACTCGTTCCTGCGCAAGTTCGGCTTTCAGGCGTTCATTCTCTTTCTTGAAATCCTTCCATTCCTCAAAGAACCTGTTCACCGTGTCAGGAAGCTGCTCTGGCGAAACCCGAAGGGCCTCAGAGGCTTTGTTCAAAAGGTCATCCCTTTCCTGAAGGCGCTTTATGGCAGCTTCTCCGGCCGAAAATTCGATGCGCTCAACACCATCCTGTATCCGTTCTGTCTTGAGAAGTTTGATCGGGCCAATGAATCCTGTATTTGAAACATGCGTTCCCCCACAGGCTTCTACATCGTTCCCCACACGAAGGATGCGGATGTCCTTGCCTGGAGGCACACCTCCCTGGTAAAGCACAAACCCATATTGCTTCTCTGCTTCGATACGATCCATCCAGTCGATATGCACAGGCTCGTTATTCATAACTGACCTGTTCGCCCGCAATTCGATCTCTTTGAACTCATCCTCAGTAATGCGCTTGAAATGAGTAAGATCAAGTCTTGCACGGTCGACTGATTTCTGAGCGCCGGTCTGCCAGATGTGCTTGCCCAGAACTGATTTTGCAGCCTCGTTCACAATATGCGTGGCAGTATGGTGACGCATATGAGCAATTCTTCGGTCGCGGTCGATATTGCCTTTGACCGTATCCCCTTTCTTGAAACCAAAATCAGAATCAGTCTCATGCATTATGACGCCATTTAAGCTCTGGACATCTACGACATTAACAACATAATCGTTAACCGAAAGTGTGCCATGATCCGCAGGTTGGCCTCCGCCTTCAGGATAGAAGATAGTCTTATCCAGTACGATATTCTTTTCAATAACATCAAGAACTATAGCCTCAAACTCTGTTTGTTCAGGGGATTCGTAATACAGTCTTCGTGTCTGCGGCAGATCAAGGTTTTTAGTCTCTTCCTCCTCGACTTGCGCTTTACTGTGCTTCTGTGCTACCAGTGAATAGAACGTATCTGGAAGCTCTATGTCTATACCTGCTTCTTTTGATACTTCGCGGGTGATCTCAGGCGGGATGCCATGGGTATCATATAACTGTATGATCTCACCAAGGGGCATTTTCTCTTTCTTTTCCTTGAAATGCTGAGCGGTCTTTCTTACCAGTTTTGTTCCACGCTCGATGGTGTCTGCGTATTTCTCCTCTTCAAGCCCTACGATCTCCCTTATTGTATCGAGGCGTTCCTTGAATTCCGGATATTCCGGGAAGTTCCTTATCTGCATCTCAATGATCTCGATAAGTGGTTCCCTTATATCCAGTTCTTTCATGAGACGAAGCGTGCGGCGAAGCACAAGCCTTGCAAGATATCCTGCTTTCACATTTGACGGGATTATGCCATCGCCCAGCATGAATGCAAGGCATCGGGTATGATCAGTAATGGAATAAACGCTCTCCACCGGCGCCATGATCCTCTGGAGCTTTTCAACGGTCGTTCCAATGCTATCCGCAACTTTCTTTCGAAGCTGAAGGAGGTTTGCCTGGCCGCTAATATCCATGACCCCTGCCATTCTTGCATTTTGTGAGAAAAAATTTGCGTATTCAGGATCATCAATGGCGTGTTCAATACCTGCAAGATCCATGAGTTCATTCACGATCTTCGGGAACACTGCATCATAAATGGTGGGTGAGCCTTTGGATGCCCAAACGAATCTTTCAAGGCCATATCCGGTATCAACGATGTAATTATCCATTTTTTCATAAGACTCGCCTTTGATGGTAATTGAGCCGCCCTTTGTTTGTTTTAAATCCATGAAAACAAGGGTTGCAAGTTCAAGCCCGCCAACCATCACTTCAACGCTGGGGCCTGCGTTTCCTCCGCCTGCCCATGGCGCTTCCTTATATGTGACAGCATTCAGGTCAAGACCCAGGCTTTTCAGGAGGCTGTCGCACAGTTCAACTGTCCTGTCCTTCCAGTATATTTCCTCGCCGCGTTTGTTGAAACAATGATGCGCCATCATCTCAAAAGTCGACAGATGCCGTCCGCTTCGGCCCACTGCGTCGAGGTCATCAAGACGTATGCAGGGCTGAGAGATCGTAAGGGGGTTCGCTGGCGGCGGGACAAGTCCTGAAGTCACGAAAGGTTGGAAATCCGCGATGGATGCTATCGTGAGGTAAATGTCATCACGCCAGCGAGCGATCACAGGATATCGATCCACGCGAGTATGTCCATGCTTCTCGAAAAATGATAGATACGCTTCCCTCATGGATGAGATGTCATATTCCTTCTTGAAAACGGGAGCCCCTATGAATGAATATGAAACGCAGGGCGGATCTCCGCAAAATTGTGTTTCTGTATCTCTCGTCCAGAAATTCTTGCAACATTTGGGGCACTGTTTTCGCTCAAATCCATTATCTTTAAAATAATCAAGCTGGTACTCATCCATAATATCTGGGGCTATTTATTGTAAAGGGAATAGATAACTATAACGTAAAAATTCAAAAACCTTATAAGCCTGTTTTGCCTAGTAACTACGTCTACTATTCGGTGGTGAATTTTTGTTAAGCGTTAATGAAAAATCGATGGAAATCGCAGAAGATATGATGGATTGGTCTGAAGAATTAAAAATAAAAACACTTGAATTGAAAAATGGCGGTAAAGTGATAGACTGCGGGATAAATGTTCCCGGAGGATATGAAGCTGGTCTCATGTTCACTGAGGTATGCATGGGGGGATTTGGGGGTTGCTCAATGTCCGTTCATAAGATCAATGATATACCGCTGGCTTTCATAGATGTTACAACTGATCACCCCGCAATGTCCTGTCTTGGCTCCCAGAAAGCAGGCTGGAGAATAAGTGTCGATAAATATTTCGCCATGGGATCGGGTCCTGCAAGGGCGCTTGCTCTCAAACCCAAGAAGACCTTTGAGCGGATAAAATATGAAGACGATTACGAGCATGCCGTTATTGCTCTTGAATCAAACCAGCTTCCTGACGATAAGGTAATAGAAGTGATCGCTGAGGCATGCCATGTTGATACTGAGAACGTGATCGCACTTGTTGCACCAACTGCCAGTATCGTGGGTTCAGTACAGGTTTCCGGACGTGTGGTGGAGACAGCAATATTTAAACTCAATGAACTTGGATACGATACAACAAAGATCGTGTGCGGCACCGGAAGCGCGCCGATCGCCCCGGTCGTCAAAGATGACCTGAAAGCCATGGGTTCAACAAATGACAGCGTTATATATTATGGATCTGTATTCCTTACTGTGCGGGGATTTGAAGAAGATAAATTCAAAATGGTACCATCCAGCACGTCAAAGGATTATGGCAAACCTTTCTTTAAGACATTTAAAGACGCTGGATATGACTTCTTTAAGATAGATGCAAATGTGTTCGCACCGGCTGAGATCACGGTGAATGACCTTGAAACCGGAAAAACATATCATACCGGGCATCTGAATGGTGAAGTGATCTTAGAGTCTTACGGAATAAGCGGGATCTGAGTGACATAAAATAAATAGGGAAGTTAAGCTTACCCCCTTATTAGTTTTTTTCTTATTGGATTATCTCATTTTGAACGATTTATAATACAAAAAATCGATTGACAGTATTTTATATATTAAAAATAAGGTTTTAAATACAGTTAAAAACTTTAATAAACATTAATAAAGCTTAAAAACTGGTTTAAATTGAAAGAATTCTCGGCACAGTTATATCTATTTATGATATTATAATCATAATAACGATGTTCAAAAACGAAAATAATGAAGGAATAAAAAATATGTTAGAAACTTCCCAGGAAAGAGTGAAATTATTAAAGGCAGGAATATCAATAAAAAAGATTGAAAATATTTATATACAATCTAATAATTTTACGATATGCAGGTTCCCGGTTTTTCTAATATGGTGGAAATCATGTATGAAACCAAAATCGAACCTAATTTTTATGAAGTGTCCGCTGTTTACTTGAACACATAACTAAAACATTTCTGACAACAAATTTTTCAAAGGTGCATCAATAACTCTGTCTTGTTCTTTGAGCTCAAAAAAGGACACTTTCTTTGCACCGATCCTTTTGCGAGTGTACATAAGCATACCTCCTTTTTTAAGAAAAGTATTGTAGACTGCTTCAAATTGGGCCTTTTCATCGTCCGTAAGCTCAATAGAAGAGGTTTTTCCTGAAAGATGATTGATTACGATCATTAGATTTATTTCCCTTACCCTTTTTAATGTTGATTTTTGCTCCTCATTCTCAATATAAACACTTCTTTTCAATTCATTAGACCAACCCACAATTTTTCGTTTAAATTCAATGAATGTTATTGGAACATATTCCCCATCTTCGGGTTTTGAAAATTGTTTGCTTAAATGATGATCTTCGTTCATTTATTTTTTAAACTCGATAGTGACTTCCAGATATACACGATATTTTCATGGTATTTCCATTGACATCAAATGATTTAATAATTCCGAAACGCTCATAAACATTATCACTGAACGCTCTATCATAAGATTTACTGTTCCTTCTATGCCAAGTGTTCTAAAATCTGTCCTTAACCCTATAATGGGTTTGCCCTTCGCACATGCATAACCTATTTCCCAGGCTGTTCCTGAATCAACGTCAACGCCATCTAACACTGCAACGATCAAATCCGATTTCTCGATCCCGGCAAGGTTCTTATTGAAAATAATCTTCTGTCTATCCACCCTATCATGGACATTATTCGAATCCTCCTGCGGCAGGAAAACCTTAAAACCGATACTTTGCAGTTCGCTTTTCAGTTTCCTGTTAAAATCGCATTCAGCTTCGGAAAAAAGTGGGGCGGCAAGATAAATAGTTTTCATATTGTGCACATCTTCTTATAAGGCAAATAAGTTTGTCCCTGCAGGATGAAAATATTATTTTTCCAGACCCTTAAGAACTTCTATTAATTCTTCAATATCAGGGAGCTGAGGTATAGGATAAACTTTTACAAAAACCACATTTCCATTTTCATCAATAATTATATTTGCCCGTTCCGAAAATCCATCCTTTTCCCTGAATATCCCATAAATGTCTGCTACTTTCCCATGCGGCCAGAAATCCGAAAGAAGCTTTGTATCTTTTATACCGAGTTCTTTTGCCCATGCTTTTTTTGATGGAACGGTATCAATACTCATGCCAAGAGCCACTGTATTTAATTCCCTGAATCTCACCATATTAATTTCAAGGGATTTCATTTGTTCTGCGCACACACTTGTCCAGGCAAGTGGATGGAAAGATAATAATATTTTTTTCCCCTGAAGAGAAGATAATCCGAGCTCTTTGCCTTCCTGGTCTTTTAATATAAAATTATTTGCTTTGGCGCCGATTTTTATTGTACTCATTCAAATTTCCTCCTTATTTATCAACCAATACATTCTATGACAAAGATATATATTTTCTTAACCTAGAATTTGTGAATGTTGTCAGGCAGATTTAAATAGTGAATTTACATATTATAAGCAGAGGGAAATATGAGACTGACCAAGAATAACCTGTTAATAATAGGTTTGATACCTATAATTCTGGGATTGATAATATTATATAATTTCATTTCAGCGATCGATATTTTAAGACCGGGCGGAATGACAACTGCTATGATATATTACCAGTTGCTTGCAATTTCAGGCGCAATGTTCATTGGTGCTTCTATTTACTGGGGCATCCTTATTTATTACGTTTACCTGTTACAGGAAAATGAGGTTTTCATACAGGATAACTTCACACAGCTTGCAGGTAGCGGTACAACCCACCTCCAGAATGCTAAAACATTAATATCAAAAGTTCTGGATGAAATAAGGTCTACGGATCTAAAACCACATCAGTAGAACGATATATCTCAAAATATAATCTGTTAAATCTGCGTCAAAGGACTTTTTTGACACAGATTAACAAGATTTATAGATTTTATATAATAGCTATTTTAAAATATTGCTTGCAGCTTCCACTCCAGGCCCCATCTTCTTGACAACATCATTCCTGTGAAGGACGATCTCAACAGCCTGCACAGTGCTGAGAATATCAAGCTTGCTGATGTTTCCCATGCTTCCGATCCTGAATATCTTGCCTTCTAGCGCACCCTGGCCTCCAGAGACCTGGATGCCGATCTCTTTTATCCCGTTTCGCAGCTTCTTATCATCGATGCCTGTGGGTATTTTCATGGCAGTTACGGTATTTGAATAATTACTGATCAAGTTCAATTGCGGGAATAATTCAATATTCATAGCACCTGCGGCCGCTCGAAGGGCCTGGGCATATTGCGCATGTCTCTTTATACGCGCTTCAAGTCCTTCTTCTTTTACAATGCGAAGTGCTTCATGAAATGCAAAGAAAAGCGAAACTGCGGGTGTATAGGGAGTCTGTGCGATTTCTTTATTTGCTGATTTCTTGTAAGCCTTAAGATCCATATAATAAGGAGGCTTTTCAACCATGGAATCCCATGCTTTCTTGCTCACGGAGATCGCGGATAATCCGGGAGGTGCTCCTATGCACTTTTGGGAACCCACCACTGCAATATCCACATTCCATTTATCAACAAGCACTTCATCCCCACCGATCGTGGTCACGCCATCCATGATAAACAGGGCGCCATATTTCTTAGCCAGGTCTGCGATCTCTTTTGCCGGGTTCTTTATACCTACTGATGTGTCATTATGAACCAGAGACACTGCTTTTGCTCCTTCTGCAAGGGCACTTTCGACCCTGTCAAGTTCAATTGATTCACCTTTTGTATAATCAAATTTCACCGATCTTACTTTGCCATACCGTTCACCAATTTCCCTGAAGCGTTCCCCAAATTTTCCGTTCTCGATCGCGACAAGAGTATCCTTTTCGCCGATGACGTTGCCAACAGCAGCTTCCATGGCGCAGCTTCCGGATCCTGAAATGATATACATATCGTTCTTGGTTGCGAAAAGCTCCTGGAGTATTGTCCTGCATTCACTGTACATATCGCCGAATTCCTTACCCCTGTGCCCGATTATAGGCTTGGACATAGCTCTTAATATCCTTGGCACAACAGGCACAGGACCCGGTATCATCAACAAATTATTTTCAAGATTCATAGTTATTTTCTCCTGTTATTATTAAATTTTTTCATAATACAACTATCTTACATGTATAACTTTTGCCAGATAGGTTAGACACAATAGATGTTCGATTAGATTCCGGACTCATGCGCTCGCAGGCGGACAGCGAGAAACTGACACGACGGTTGTGGGGAGGATGCTGGAAATCATTAATATATGTTCAAAGCTTCTTAAGTATAGAAAATATGCCTAAAGTCGGAATCGCTGATACCACCTTTTCCCGCATAAACATGGGAAAAATCGCAATCGATGAACTAAAGAAAAGCGCATCCATACAGATCGAACGCTATACGGTTCCCGGTGTTAAAGACCTGCCTGTGGCATGTAAGATATTGATCGAGGAAAAAGGCTGCGTTATAGTTATGGCGCTTGGCATGCCAGGTTCCCAGGCCATCGATAAGATGTGCGCTCATGAAGCATCCCAGGGAATAATCCATGCCCAATTAATGACAAATACACATATCATCGAGGTGTTTGTGCATGAGGACGAGGGGAAAGATGAGGGGCAGCTTGCATGGCTCATGGAAAGACGCACACGGGAGCATGCCCGGAATGTGATCAAGTTATTATTTAATAAAGATCAGCTGCAGCGTGAGGCTGGCACAGGACAGAGGCAGGGTTTTGAGGATGTCGGAGCAATAAGATAGAATTGGAATATGAAATCCCTGAAAGTTGAAATAAAGAATAAATGTAAAAGTCTCGGAATCCCCATCCTGGGTTTTGCTCCTGTTGAAAGATGGGAAAAACCCCCAAATGTACTCCCTAACAGGCTTTTTCCATGGATACCTGAAGAATTCTGGCCTGGATCCATTTATCCTGAAGCAAACACAGTAATCGTTATCGGACTGCCAGTAGCATTGCCAATAGTTGAAACTGCGCCATCGATCTACTATATGGAATTATATAAGACCGTAAATTCCATGCTTGATTCAAAAGCCTGTGAGATCGCAAATTTCCTGAATGAAAAAGGCCACAGTTCATTATATCTTCCAAGGGACGGCTATGGTGATATAAAGATATTGATCGAAAAGCCTTTTGCATTCTTTTCCCATAAACATGCGGCTTTTCTTGCCGGTCTTGGTTCTTTTGGCCACAATAATATCCTGCTAACGCCGGAATTTGGACCCAGGGTGAGATTTACATCCATTTTTACCTCTGCACATATCGAAGCTGATCCCATAACAGGCAAAGATATCTGCATCCACTGCCTTCAGTGCGTAAAAAACTGCCCTGTAGGAGCAATACCAAAAAACGGGGAGTTCCCCCCGCCAGTGGATAAGAAACTCTGCGCGATAAGAAGCATGCAACTCCGTGATGAATACAGGTCTCCGTGCGGGATTTGCATAAAAGTGTGCCCAGTTGGGAAAGACAGGGAGCTTTTCGGGAGAAAGAATATTTCTATTTATTCAAAGGATAAATCATTTGACAAATATCACAAAGCATGGGATCATGTGAGAAAATATGGAAGTAAAGGATGAATACATAAATGTAACTGATATGTGTTTGTTGCTCTGATCCCATCATTTTTTTGCCGTAATATTTTTATTATATTAAAAATATTTGCAATCATGACAAGTATAAACCTGTTAGGCTTAATTCTTATAGCGCTCAGTTTTGGTTTGATCGCATATGAATGCCAGAATAACAAATGGGGGTACGTTGCAATAGTATTTGCAGCATATGGCGGAAAATTGTTCCTTGAATGATATTTCATCCAAAAAATTCATCCGAAGAAACAATTCTTGCAAAATTATTTCCTTTTGAGAGAAGGGTAATAGTAGTTGAGTTCCCTGATAACCCAGAACTATTTATTGAGATCTTTGCATTTATCATGATACCATTTATATCGACACTTTTCTTGGTGAGATTGATCATATCCCCCATAGCAAATTTTTCTTTGGCCTGATCCAATTTCTCATAGATGGAATATTGATCACCCTGTTCAATAATGATAGTAAGGTTGATCATAGGGATTGCATCGCCACTTCTATGGTCCAATTTGACCAGGCCAGTTTCTACCTCTGCTGTAATCGTTGAATGGGGCTGTATATCATTGGTGTTATTTTGTGAAAGGTTGGACTCAGGTTCAACAACATTCTGATCATTGATGCATCCTGAAACAAGGATCAATAAACTCATAATTGTGAAAAGTAAAATATTAGAGGAAACTCTTTGCATAGTAACAATGTTTATTTTACTCCAGAGATAAACCTATCGCAATGGTGACCTGGAGATTAACGAAAGTTTCTTTTAACCGCGGGACTAATTAGTATCCAAATGGCAATACACCCTATTGAATACCGCTATGGGCATGCGGAAATGAAGTCTGTATGGAATGAAGAGACAAGGCTTTCCAAAATGCTGTCAGTCGAAGTGGCTCTTGCAAGAGCACAGGCACATCTTAATTATATCCCGAAAGGGGCGGATGAGAAAATATCCAATGGCTCAAAGAATGTCAAGCTTGATCGTGTAAAAGCAATCGAAGACGAGATCCATCATGATGTCATGGCAGTCGTACTGGCACTTACCGAGCAATCGGATGATGCAGGGAAATGGATACATTTTGGGGCCACTTCCAATGATATATTAGATACTGCAACGGCTCTCCAGATAAAGGATGCAATATCGATCCTGAGGAAAGAAACCGAAAAATTGCGTTCAGTCCTTATAGAGGCGGCAGTCCAGCATAAGAATACTGTGTGTGCAGGGCGCACTCACGGGCAGATAGGGGTTCCCACAACATACGGTTTACGCTTTGCGATCTGGGCATCAGAGGTAGACAGGCATCTCGAAAGGCTCGACCAGCTTACGTCGCGTGCGATTGTTGGAAAAATGAGTGGGGCTGTGGGAACTCAGGCCGCTTTTGGAAAAAAAGGCATCGAGATACAGAAAAAGACCATGGAGCTCCTTGGAATTGAATCTGCGGACGTTTCAAACCAGATAATCCAGAGAGACAGGCATGCAGAATTCGTGATGTGGATGGCAAATACTGTTACAACTCTGGATAAAATTTGTATTGAGATACGAAGCCTCGCCAGGAGCGAGATCGCAGAGGTGGAGGAAAGTTTTGGAAAGAAACAGGTGGGTTCATCCACCATGCCTCATAAGCGTAACCCAATAAAATCAGAGCAGGTTTGCGGACTTGCAAGGATAGTCCGTGCCATGGTCGAACCTGAGCTTAGAAACAATACGCTATGGGACGAACGTGACCTTACAAATTCATCATGTGAACGGATCGTATTTCCGGAATCATGTGTGCTCACTGACCACGTTATCCGCTTAACTTCGACGATCATACAGAATCTTCGCTTTTATCCAGAGAATATACGGAAGAACATGAACCTGCTCAACGGACTCAACATGGGTGAAGCCATCATGATCTACCTTAGCAGGAAAGGCGTGGGAAGACAGGAAGCCCATGAGATCGTGCGCCAGTGTGCAATGTCTGCGCGCGAATCAGGTATCCACATGAAAGATGCACTGATCAGGAATGAAACTGTGTCAAAATACCTTACTGAAGACGAAATAATCCAGTTAATGGAACCGGACAATTATATAGGCACAGCAGTAGAACAGGTTGAATCCCTTGCAGCTAAATTGAAAACAAGAAAATAAAATAGATAACTTGGTGAGGTAATCATTTGTTAAGAAAAGCAACCATAAAAGATGTTGAAAAGATCTGGAAACTCGTAAATAGTTTCGCAGATAAACGTATTATGCTCCCGCGCTCATTGAGTGAATTATACGAGAACTTGAGGGATTTTTATGTTGTCATCGATGACGGAAAACTTGTGGGCTGCGGCGCTCTTCATATTGCATGGGAAGATTATGGTGAGATCCTTTCGCTGGCAGTTGACCCTGAAAAATTCAGGAAGGGAATAGGCTCACAGATACTTGAAGCCTGCGAAAGTGAAGCAAGAGAGCTTGGATTAAATAAGCTCATAACGCTGACATATGTCCCTGAGTTTTTTGAGGCGCATGGGTTCGTGAAAGTAAAAAAAAGTACATTGCCTCATAAAATATGGAGCATGTGTATTAAGTGTTCCAAATTCCCGGAATGTGATGAGGTCCCTCTTGTAAAGAAGATAAATTAGCTAAGAACTCCTTCAATTGATCCTGTTCCCGATAAGTTTCTGTATTTCGGGCATTGGTATGTGATATTCTTTTGAAACTACTCTTTGTGCCTTGAGCATGGCTTTGTTTTCATTTAGACCCCGCTTTACCAGGTTAATTCTGCTCTTTGATATAGCGGTTAATACTTCAAATATGTCCATTGTTCAACCTCTATCAAAGATATTCTAATTGATATTATTTAAATCTATTTGATGATAGTTATGATTATAAGCATGTAATTTATCTACCCACGCTTTTTCATGTATGTGATGATATCATTGATGATATTTTTATCAATAGTTCCTGGTTCAGTCATTTTCCTTGCATCAAGTATCTCATTCAAATATTTATGGGGAATGATATCTTTCTCGATCAGAACCTGTTTCAGGGATTTATTCTCAGAAAGGGCGGTTTTCACAAGCTTTGCCACCATATCATAACCAATATATGGATTCAAAATTGTTGCAAGCGCATGGCTATTTTCGAGGAGTTCATTACATCTTTTTTCATCCACGACCAACCCGGAAATACAATCTTCACGAAACATCCTTATAGTATTGGTAAGGATCTCAATACTCCATAAAAGATCAAAAGCAATAAGCGGGGTCATTACATTAAGTTCAAGCTGGCCTGCTTCTGCAGCCATTGCTACAGCATGGTCATTGCCTGATATCTGGAAACATGCCATATTAACTGCTTCAGCTATGGATGGATTTATTTTTCCCGGCATTATAGAAGATCCTGGTTCGACTTCGGGAAGTATGATCTCAGAAATGCCTGTCTTAGGTCCAGAATTTAGAAGGCGAAGATCATTCGATATCTTATTCAATTCAATAGCAAGCACCCTCAAGCCATTTGAAACCTCAACAAAACCTGTCATGCACCAGGAGAGCATGATACTGTCCTGAGTTTTGAATTCAAATCCTGTAAGCTTGTTCAATTCAAAGATTACGTTCTTCTTGAAATCAGGATGCGTATTGATGCCGGTCCCGATAGCTGTGCCCCCAATACCCAGCTCCAGCATGTTTTTTTCACATGAGTTCAACCTCTCCAGGCTTTTTTCAAGTGCAGCAGCATATCCATTGAGTACCTGGCTGTATCGTATGGGTACAGCATCCTCCAGATGAGTCCTGCCTACCTTGATCACATGGTCATATTCCCTGGCTTTTATATGAAATGCAGATATAATTTTTTCAATTTCTTTTTTTAAAGGTTCAAGTTTGAGGAGGACGCTCAAACGAATTGTGGTCGGGATAACATCGTTTGAGGATTGCGCCATGTTCACATGGTTATTTGGATGAATTATTGAGTAATCGCCCACTTTCTTTCCTAATTTCATTATAGCAACATTAGCGATCACCTCATTCATGTTCATGTTAAAAGGAGTGCCTGCTCCTGCCTGGAACACGTCAAGAATGAACTGGTCAGTGTATTTTCCGACTATTATCTCATCAGCTGCCTGGATTATCGCATCCCCTTTGATCTTATCAAGCATATTGAGCTTGATATTGGCTCTTGCGCATGCTTTTTTTATGGTGGCAAGCGATCTTATGAAAATTGGATCGGCCTTTATCCCGCTTATCTTGAAATTCTTTGATGCACGAGTTGTGAACGCCCCATAATATACATTATCCGGGACTTCTATTTCTCCCAAACTATCCTTTTCGATACGTGTCATATTCTTTTCCTCAAAGTAGCGTTAATATCAGTTATTCATTTAAAATCTTTTTGAGATAAAAGATAATAAATAGGTTTTTATCTCCGTGGGTTCAAGGGGTAGAGAATACCCCACTCCGAAAGGTTGGGGATGAATCTAACCCTTGCAATAAGTACGAATTTATTAATGTTATAAAAAATCAGGGATCATCATGCAGCCAGAATTATACGATAAAGTCCATGTGGAAACAAGAGGCGGAAAGTATGAGGGGACACTCATGCCCTCACAAACTGACAGGATCGTCTTGAAATTAAAGAATGGATATAATATAGGATTAAAGAAAGGATCGGCAATAATAACACTTATCGAAAAAAAGGAAGAAATAAAGCCCATTCATGAAAAAGGCTGCCAGGAGAAGGAAAGAGATCCAGAGCTCCCCACAATTTCAATCCTTTCAACAGGTGGAACTATAGCCAGCAAGATAGATTATCGAACAGGAGCGGTCACGTCTCAATTTTCAGCAGATGACATTATTAAGACCATCCCAGAACTTGAAGAAATCGCGAATTTTAATTGCCGCATGATATACAGTATACTAAGTGAGAACATGCGTCCGTCTTACTGGGTCGAGCTTGCTCGCGCAGTTTATGAGGAGATAAAGAACGGAGCTGAGGGCATAATTATCACTCATGGGACTGATACTATGATGTACACAGCAGCAGCGCTCTCATTCATGATACAAACGCCTGTCCCTATTGTTCTAGTTGGTTCGCAGAGAAGCGCAGACAGACCCAGCAGCGACAATGCCATGAACGCCATATGCGCTGCGGTAGTAGCAACAAGCGATATCGCAGAGGTTTGTGTTGTGATGCATGGTTCATCAAGCGATGACTTTTGCAGCATACACAGGGGAACTAAAGTCCGCAAAATGCACACATCAAGACGTGATGCTTTCCAGTCCATAAATTCAAGACCCATCGGGCGAGTAGACTACCCTTCACGAAATATTCGGATAAACTCTTCTTTTGTGAAAAGAGGTGAAAAGAAACTTGTTCTCAATGATAAGCTTGAATCAAAATGCGCCCTGATAAAATATGCAGCCGGGGCTAGCGATGAATCCCTCCTGTTCCATTCAGGTTCAGGATATAAAGGAATTGTCATTGAAGGCACAGGCCTTGGACATGTTTCAACAGAATGGATACCCCTTATTAAAACGGTTGTTGATGCTGGCATTCCTGTTGTTATGACATCCCAATGCATCAGCGGAAGGGTATGTGACCGCGTTTACGATACGGGAAGGGATATATTAAAAGCAGGAGCTATAGAATCTGAAGATATGATGTCAGAAGTTGCTCTTGTAAAACTTATGTGGGTACTCGGGCAGGCTAAAGGCATCGAAAATATTAAAGAAATGATGCAAACGAATATCGCAGGCGAGATGACCCGAAGCACACACACATCATAATCATAAGTATTATTATCTTTCTTGTAAAATATAACAGTTAATATTAAATACTAATAGAAACATGATTGGTAATGCTGTAGAATCAGGCGCCTAATGCCTTTAGTACCCTCAGTCTCCTTCGACCCATCGTTTTTATTAGGCGCCTGATAACTACACCATTTTTAAATATTTTCTTTATATTTAAGATAACTCTGCACCCATTAGCTTTTTTATGATTATGATAAGCATTATTATTTTTTTTGTAAAATATAACAGTTAATATTAAATACTATTAGAATCATGATTAATAATGTTGTAGGATCAGGCGCCTAAGCCTTTAGTACCCTCAGTCTCCTTCGACCCATCGTTTTTTTAGGCGCCTGGCCTGCATTATTTACTTTTGTTCTTTGATCTTTTCAATGACTTTTATATTTCTTATTGCAGTAGATGGATAATTGCCGGTATCATCTTTTTCCACGGATTTTACCATATCCCATATCGTAAGAAGCGCAACGCTGGCCCCGTGAAGAGCTTCCATTTCAACTCCTGTTTTTCCTATCGTTCTAACATCGACTGTCACTTTTACGTTATCATATCCAATGTCAAATTGCACGTCGATACCAGTTATCGTGATCTGATGACACATTGGTATCACAGAAGATGTATTTTTTATTGCTATAATTGAAGCGATCCTCGCGGTTTCGAGTACCGAACCCTTGATAATTTGTTTGTTTCTTATGGCTTCGATGGTTTTTGGCTTTAATTGTATCTCTCCTGAAGATATCGCTCTTCTTGATACTTCTTTCTTTTCGCTGATATCGACCATTCTTGCTTTCTCTCCTTCAATATGAGAAAACTTCATGATCTCATCACCGCAGGAATAAGATCAATAACATCGGTAGCAAGAAGACCATATCCAAATTCCTGGAAAGCAAGGTCACCCGCTGCCCCATTTATAAAAGCGCTACTTGCAGCCGCTTCAAGGGGAGAATCACACCTGGCAAAAAGAGCACCAGTGAGGCCTGCGAGAACATCACCTGTTCCTCCCACAGTCATCCCGGGATTTCCAGTCCTGTTGGCGCGGACATCCAGACCATCTGAAATGATATCAACTGCCCCTTTTAACAGAACTGTGACCTTATGAGTATCTGCAAAATCCTTAATCATTTTCACCCTCTCATTGATATCATGGGGGACATCCAGGCCGGACAACCGCCTCATTTCACCTGCATGGGGTGTTATGATCATGTTTTTATTAAAAAGGGAAACCAGTCGCGGTGAGAGTGCATCCGCATCAATGACTATTCTCTTACATAGAGGAACGATCTTTTCGATTGTACGCAGAGTCTTATCTTCAGTTCCAAGTCCCATCCCCATTACAACGACATCATGACTGGAAATAAGCCGGGATATGATCGAAATATCCTCCCCTGATAAAATATCACCTGTCAGGGGACGAACGATTAGATTAGGGGAGAACGAGGCAATGATGTCTGAAACACTTCTGGGGGCGGCAACTGTTACGATATCAGCACCACCTCGAAGCGCTCCAAGTGCAGCCAGCGCAGGAGCACCTGAATACGGTCCACCACCTATGATAAGTACTCTTCCAGAATTGCCTTTATGGCTTGTTGCTGGTCTTTTTAAGAAAGGCTGAATGTCCCCGGGACCCACGTAGAATTCAGCATCATGAGGGATGCCGATATCTATGACCCTGATTTCCCCGGCACATTCTCCTGAATGGGGGGTCATAAGGCCAACTTTCATTTTATGAAATGTCAGCGTAAGATTTGCTTTTACCGATTTGGCAAATTTCCCCCCATCGGGATCAAGACCGGATGGAACGTCAATAGATATCACAAAAGCGCCCGATTTATTTATAAGGTCGATTGCAGTTGATTCAGGTTCATGGATCAACCCGTGAACGCCAGTTCCGAATATACCATCGATTATTATGTCTGTATCTTCTATCAATGTGCGATCAAATGTTTTTGAATCTCGAACCTGAGTCAATGAAATAGAACTTTTTTCCAGTGCATTCCAGTTCGTAAGTGCTTCGGGGGTTTTTATCTCTTCTTTTCGCCCCAATAATAAGACTTTTTCATCATACCTGCTCAAATGTCTTGCTGCGACGAAGGCATCCCCCCCGTTATTTCCTTTTCCAGCAATGATCACGACTTTGCCTGTGCTTATCCTTTCCTTAACAGCTCGTGCCACGGCTGCGCCCGCATTTTCCATGAGAACAAGGCGATTTATCCCGAGGTAGTCGCAATTGGCATCAATGGCCGCCATCCGGGATGAGGTGATTGTTTGCATACATTTGTAATTCGCACATGAAACCTTATAATTAATTAAAAGCTATTTTCATCGATTCTTTATTGATTTTTAATTTTTCACATAAACCTGTACTTGAAACATTATCGGATATTGACAATATTGATAAGTGTTCATCGACCTAAGAGAAATTAATCATGGTACAACCACTCTCCCATTTAAAACGCGTCCGAACAATAGCTGATTACCAGTTCGGTCAAGGCGCTGGTAATATCCTCTTTCCTGATAATGTGGAATTCAAGTTCTCAACGACAAAAAGGATACGCCAGATACTGCTCGATAATGAGCGAATAGCGACAGTCAGGGCTAATGACGGCATGTTGACCCTGAGCATTAAAGGAGCGGGCAAAATACATGGATATTTCAAATATCCCGGACACAGGGTAGTTGTAAATAGCGACGCAGCGCCCTTTGTTGCAAAGGGAAAGACCGCTTTTTCGCGTCATGTTATAGCTGTTGATCCTCAGATACGTTCCGGGCAGGAGGTTCTTGTGGTGGATGAGAACGACCGGCTGCTTGCGACGGGAAAAACAGTGCTTTGCGCTCTTGAGATGCAGGCATTCAAGAAAGGGACAGCTGTTGAAGTAAGAAGCGGAATTGAGACAAAAGACAAGCCTGATGTTGATTGAAAGAATGGCATGAAAAGTAATTCATAACCAGCCCTGTGTTTTCCTCCTTCAATTCAAACAGCCGTGTTTTACCATATCCGGACTATATTATTACCCATAGTTATCAATTCACATAGAAAATATTATATATGGTAATGTTGTAGTATGCTGCGGTGAAGTTAATGAGTCGAGTTATCGGATTAAAATGCAGGGAATGCGGAGCCCAGTACCCTGCCATTATCCAGAATACATGTTATGAGTGTTTCGGCCCTCTTGAGGTCAATTACGATTGGGATGTCATTTCGGATCAAATAGACAAGAAAAAAATTGAAGCTGGTCCAAAATCCATATGGAGATATGCAGACCTTCTGCCACTTGAGTCAGAAAAGCGTATTGACCTTGGTGCTGGTTTTAATAAACTTCACCATGCGCAGCGTCTCGGTGCTGCTCTTGGGCTGGATCAACTTTATATTCTTGATGAGTCCGTAAATCCTACGAATTCTTTTAAAGACAGGGTCACCTCTGTTGCAATTTCAAAAGCGATCGAATTCAATGTCAAAGCCGTTGGATGCGCAAGCACAGGCAACCTTGCAGCAGCCGTTGGCGCCCACGCCGCAAAGGCCGGGCTTCCAGCATATATATTCATTCCTGCCACGATCGAACTTGGAAAGATCGTCCAGATGCTTGTCTATGGACCAAATGTCATTGCTGTTGAAGGAACATACGATGATGCGAACAGGCTTGCAAGCGAGGTGGCCGATTCACATCCCGATTGGGCTTTTGTGAATATTAATATCAGGCCGTATTATACGGAAGGCTCAAAAACCCTGGCGTATGAGACTGCCGAACAGTTGAACTGGCAGACTCCGGATCACATTGTGGCTCCGATGGCAAGCGGAGCGCTACTATGCGCAATATCACGCGGATTCAATGAATTGGAACAAGTTGGGCTCGTGGATATTTCAAATGTAAAGATATCTGGTTCCCAGCCCCTTAATTGTTCACCAATATCCAGCGCAGTGCAGAAAAACGGTGAAGTTATCCCGGTCAGGAACTTTGAGACCGTGGCTCACAGCCTTGCAATAGGTAATCCCGCAGACGGTTATTATGCAAAGAAGACGATCCTTGATTCGGGTGGATTTGCAGCAACACCTACAGATACTGAGATCATTGAAGCGATACATCTTCTTGCAAGGACAGAAGGCATATTCACAGAACCAGCAGGCGGCACAACTGTCGCAGGTTTGAAAAAGCTGGTGGAAAGCGGACATATCCAGCATGATGAACGTGTTGTGGTCTATGTGACCGGAAATGGTCTTAAAGCACAGGATACGCTCCTTAAGTCACTGCAGCGCCCGCCGGTCATAAAACCCATGCTTGGCGAATTTGAACGCCTGTCAGCGCCTAAGTTGGATATTCATAAACAACAAGTTGCTCCTATTATTAATTCATAAAGGTGATAAAATGGTAAAAGTAAGATTTTCTTCAGCATTAAGTAATGTGACCCATTCACGCGAAACGATACTTGAAGTCGGGAATACGACTGTAAAAACCGTACTGGAAAAATTAGTGCAGCAGTTTGGGCCTGATTTTGAGAAACGCATCCTTGACAAAGGCGAAGTAAGGCGTTTTGTCAACCTTTACGTCAATGGTGAGGACATCAGGCATTTAAGCGGTCTGGACAGTCCTGTAAAGGATTCTGATGAGATCTCGATCCTTCCTGCCGTAAGTGGTGGATAGCTTTTCTTTCTTTTGGCTGGATTTATTATATGGATTTGAAAGACCTGAAATTTGACAATGGATTGATCACAGCGATAGCCCAGGATCATAAGACCGGTGAAGTGCTCATGGTCGCATTCATGGATAAGGAAGCGCTCCAGAAGACTATTGAAACAAAAAGAGGACACTACTGGAGCAGATCAAGGCGCAAACTCTGGAAGAAAGGGGAAAGCTCAGGAAATGAGCAGATCATTCATGAAATTTTAATAGATTGCGATGCTGATGCCGTATTGCTCAAGATCGAACAGATAGGAGGAGCCTGTCATACAGGCTATAGATCATGTTTCTACAGGACGATAGAGGGAGATGTGATCGGTGAGAAGTTATTCGAACCTGAAGATGTTTATAAGAAATAGATATTACATTTATATATACCCAAAACATAAAGGAAAAAAGGAGAAAGCAAATGATAGAAATAACAGATGCTGCTGCGGCAGAATTGAAAGAATTGCTTGAAAAAGAAAAGAAAAATGACCATGGATTACGCGTTTTTGCGGCCGGGATGAGCTGTAGCGGAGTTCAATACGGCCTTACACTTGAAAATACAGCAAAAGATGATGACGCTGTTTCAGAAAGCCAGGGTATAAAGATCTTCTTCAAAAAAGATATCCAGGAAGATATTGAAGAGTTCAAGATCGATTTTATCGATAATGAATATGGCAAAGGTTTTGTCATAGATAACCCGGCCGCTTCAAAATGTGGTTCAGGTTGCAGTTCCTGCGGATGAGATATGATCCCGGGTCTTGGTAAGGGTATAAACCCACGAAAAATGGCTTCCATGATGAAGCAGATGGGGATAGATGTACAGGAAATAGATAATGTGGAAGAAGTTATCATCCGTACTCCTCAGAAAGATATTGTTTTCAAGGATGCCCAGGTCAGTATAATGGATGCCAGGGGGATGAAAACATATCAGGTAATGGGAACTCCCCAGGATGTTATGCGTGAAGTTGCACCTGTTACGATACCCGAAGAAGACGTAACACTTGTAATGGAACAGGCAAAATCAAATAGTATCGATGCCCGGAATGCCCTTAAGGAAACCAAAGGGGATATTGCTGCAGCTATCATGAAGTTGAGCAAAACGGGTTAATTTTTTTTATTTCATCTGTGAATAAAAAGAGCTAATAATACTAATTTTATAATAATTAATAAGCAAAAAAAAAGAAATTGTAAGAAGAATGTGAATTCTTCTTAACCGAATAAGGCTCCGAGGCCTTCCATACCACTTTCTTCAGCCTTTTCTTTGGCTTTCTCATCCACTACTGGAGCATCTGCGGTGGCTGCTGCGGCTGCTGCCGGGGCTGCTGCTGCGGCTGCTGGGGCTGCGAATGCTGCCTTTGCGATTGCTTCTTCGATATTGACGCCATCAAGGGCTGCAACTAGAGCCTTTGCCCTTACTGCATCTACTTCAACACCTGCTGATTTTACAACAGCGTTTATTCCTTCTTCAGTTACTTTTTGTCCTGCGCTATGTAATAAAAGCGCTGCATATACGTATTCCATTTTAATCACCTATTTATTTAATTAACCGAATAACGAGCCAAAGCCCGTTCATTATATTTTTTTTCGTTTAGATCTGCTGCAACTTGTACCATTTAGACTTCTTTCCTATTTTGGCACAGCTGCAAGTTTTTCCTTTAGTTTAGTACTGGTCGAGTTTGCATCTTTCGCATTGGCCAACTTTGCTATAGACATCATCTGAGCATTTGCTTTTCCAAGTAATACATCGATGATCTCAGGCATTACTATTTCAGCATTGATCGCAAGATTCCTTGACTGGGACGCTGCCTTTGTAAGCAGTGTGCTGATCGTGAATTTAGTCGGATATGCTGAGTTGACTGACAAATTGAATGCATGCTGGACTGCCAGAATTAGATTATTCTTATATACTGTTTCATCGACCGATAGGATCTTTGATTCATAGATCATGCCGTTTTGATAAACAACGCGAAGGTCAAGACCCAATTCCATTGGATGAATTTCGAGTCGTGAAAGAATGGATGCAAGTTTTGAATCAACGACATCGCCTTTCTTTGCTACAGTTTTTGTCTGGCGGATAACGACTTTTCCACCTTCAATACCTGCCGCAATACCTGCTGCTGTTAATTCTCCGACAATTGGTCCTGGTGGGAAAGCTGTTGGCCCCTTCTCGACAACAATATCCTTAGGCGAAACTGTTCCGGCTTTTATTGGAGCGGAGGTCTTGCCATTCAGGAGTATTCTTTGTAGCTTGAATGGGTTCTCGTTCGTGAACAATAATGCGGTCTGGTCTTCCACATACTTATTAATTTGCTGAACATCGGCAGCGGACTCATTGAGCGCACGATCAATAAGCGAGTTCCTGCAAAGCTTCAGGTCAGCAATACCTCGAAGACTCTTTCGCATCAGTTGTAACTGGTTTGAAGGAATACCGCGTATTCCAACAACACCTACCGATGAATAAGATGTGATGTTTTTCTTTATTTCCTCAACTTCGTCTTTTTTCCATTTTGGTATATGAATACTGTGGTGTGCGAGTTCAGTTGACATTTCAGATCACCTTCACTGCAGGTCCCATGGTAGATTTTACATAGACTGACTTGACGTTATAAAGACCTCGTTCATACCTGTGCTCTATTCGGTTTATTATAGCCTCGATGTTCTGGGCCAATTTTACAGGGTCCATGTCCTTCTTACCTACTAGAATATGGAATGTCAATTTATCCTTGGATCTCACTTTGATCGAGTTCTTGGACTTGTTGATAACCTGGACAATATCCTTATCAGCAGTAAGAGGTATTGGCATTTTCCCCCTGGGACCAAGTACCTGTCCAAGGGTCTTGCCTATTGCAGGCATGTAGGCAGATTCTGCTATGAAGAAGTTCACTTCTTCAGCAAGATTTTTTGCCCGTGTCTTGTCTTCACCAAGAACGCTTATTTCTTCAGGATCAAAAACGTAATCAGCGCCTGCGGCCTTTGCTCTTTGCGCAGTATCGCCTTTTGCGAACACAGCGATCTTTATGGGTCTTCCCAGGCCGTTTGGCAGGATGATCTCTTCATCAAGTCTGTTGGTCGGCTGGTTCATATCAAGATTCTTAAGGTTGATCGCGATTTCAACACTTTCTGAAAATTTTCTCTCGGGAGCCTTCTCCAGAGCTTGTTTAACTGATTCAAGTACTTTTTCGTGTTCCAATATAATTCCTCCCGTAGTTATTCGACTACTGTCTCCTACGGATGATAGGGGAGTACTCTTTTCTACCAGAAAGTACTTTAAACTATCGGTCTATTCTTTTGGATGTTTACAGGCAACATTATTTATAAATAGAATTGGTATCGAGGGGATTAAATGGAAAGGTTCAAAAATCGAAATATACTGGCGGTAATTCTGATAGGTGCGTTGATATTTGCGATTTTTACAAATGAGATCGGACTTCAAAAGTTCATAGATTTGATTGGTAATACCAATAAATCATTCCTTTTTCTTGCTTTACTATTCAACCTATTAAATATTATAACATTTACCCTTTCATGGAGGCTCCTTACTCCCGGAAAGATCAGCCTATACAAATTATTCAAATTCTACATGGCAGGGACATTCATCAATAATATAACCCCATCATTTGGAACCGCAGGCGAACCTGTAAAAGCTATGTTCCTCGGTAAAGAGACCGGAAAGAACAAAGCAGAATGTTTTGCAGGGATCGTATCAGTCAGGATGCTCAATATGTTCCCATTCTTAACCATAGGAATGCTGGGTGCGTGGCTAATGTTCTCAAATCCAAAAATAGAACTTGGTTTATGGACTATGGCTGGATTGATATTCTCTGTAGGGCTTGCATTTTCGATGTTTGGCCTTATAATATATTTCTATATGAGGAAAGATAAACTTTCATCGTTCATACATTCAACCATTCGTTATCTGGCTCCTTTTATTGGGCTTATTAAGAAAGGATTTGAACATTCATCTTATGTAGCAGCAGTTGATATATCCATTAACTCCTTCCATGGAGGCCTCCGGAATATTCATCAGGATAGATTCGGTCTTGCAAAAGCCGCTTTATTTTCCTATCTGGGTTGGGTCTTTGATATTCTTTCAATATACATGATATTCCTATCGATAGGTGAGAACAATATACATATCAGTACTCTTATAATTTCGTATACAATTTCGATGATAAGCGGCTGGCTTCCTCTTTTTCTTCCCGGTGGTCTTGGGATAGTGGATGGCACAATGGCGCTTCTCTTCTATTACGGTGGAACTCCATGGGAGATAGCAGTTCTTGCCACACTTCTCTACAGGCTCGTATCCTACTGGTTCAATACGATCCTGGGAGCCTTTTACTTCTGGGTTCTCCTAAAACCCAAATAATTCATCTTTTTTAAATGTGAAACACCCACTTATTTCAACTTTTTGAGGTAATTCCCCGAATGATGACCTGAGGATAAGATCAGCGATTTGCGCTTTCATAACCCTTGTTATCCCTATAAGTGATGTTGTCGGCCTTGGATTTACATCCACAACATATGGCTTATCCGAAAGAACTATATCCACTCCTGCATAACCTCGACATCCAAGGACTTTGAGAGTTTTTTTTGCGATATCAGCGATTTCCTCTTCCCGGTCACATATATATGGAACCATTCCGCCATTATAAGATATTATATCGTCAATTTTGATCGATTGCCTGTTAACTGTGAGAAGAAGCTGCGTTTTTCCAGTAATTACACTTGCGCTCAGATGTTCTCCTTTAATAAATTCAGTCGCGATAAAACCGTCCTTCAAAACCCCTTTCTTACTTCTATGGATCCCTTCGGATGCACAGCCAAATCTGGGTTTGATCACAAAATCGCCATTGTACGCCCCTTCTCCTTGTGTCAATGGAACAGGAATATTTTCTTTAGCAAGCACGAGGGAACTTTTGAGTTTATCCGCACACAGGCGCACGGAATCTGATGGACATCCAAGGTTTGTTGTATTTTCTTCAATGATCTTTGTCAGGTCGCCAAGGAGTTCATCGGGAGCAATTACAAGACCTGCATCACACTTTTTCGATAATCGGACCAGTGTATCCTCAAATCTCTCCGTATCCACAGCAGTCCCGGAGTCAATTATTGTACCAGATGAAGGATATATTACCTCATGACCGCATGCCTCAAAACTTCTGGCAAGTGTTACAAGCATTGCCCTGCCTTCAAGCATGTATTCTTCGATGCCTGCGCCGACAGCGTATTCCGCGATCAGGATTTTCATTATGGCCCCTAAATGAACATATTAATGATATCAAGAGAGATACACAAAATAGAAAGCGTATTGCACGGATAATACGGATAAGCACATATCCGTGAAAATCCGCGCAATCCGTGTTCAATTCGAACTGATTTTCTTAAACATAGGATATAAAAATATTTAAATTACCATCCTCTTCCCTGAATCACTTCTTTCTCGCTCAAACTCCTGATATCGATCCCTTTCATAGCCCCTCCGAGTCCTTTTGAGATCTCTGCAAGTTTAGACGGATTATCGTAATTATTGACAGCCTCCACAATAGCATTTGCCATCTTTTCAGGATTTTGCGCCTTAAATATCCCTGAACCCACGAAAACCCCGTCCGCTCCAAGACGCATCATCAAAGCTGCATCAGCAGGAGTTGCAACTCCGCCGGCTGCAAAATTGACCACAGGTATCCTTTCAAGCCTGGCTGTTTCTATTACAAGCTCGATCGGCGCTTCGATCTTTCGCGCCACCTGGATCAATTCCTCCGAGCTTTTCCCTTTCAGCTCACGGATCGCACTCATTATCGTTCGCATATGTCGAACGGCTTCTTTTACGTCTCCAGTTCCAGCTTCGCCTTTTGTGCGTATCATTGCTGCGCCTTCATTGATCCTTCTTAGCGCTTCTCCAAGGTCGCGCGCGCCGCAAACGAAAGGAATTGTGAATTTTGTTTTGTCAATGTGGAACATCTCATCGGCTGGAGTTAGAACTTCGGATTCATCCACCATGTCAACACCCAGCGCTTCAAGGATCTCAGCCTCCACAAAATGCCCGATCCTTGCTTTTGCCATGACCGGTATTGTGACCGCTTCAATTATCGCAGAAATAACCTCTGGATCAGACATTCTTGCAACTCCACCTGCTTTTCGTATATCAGCAGGCACCTGGAAGAGCGCCATTACCGACACTGCGCCTGCCCGTTCAGCTATAAGTGCTTCTTCCGGTGTTGTAACATCCATAATTACGCCGCCTTTTTGCATTTTCGCAAAACCGCGTTTTAACAATTCAGTGCCATGTCTGAGATTTTCAAGTTGCATAACGTCTAACCTTCTTAATGATATAAGATATACTTTACGCCATTTTTACAAACAAGCCAGGAAGTATATCAAAGTCTTTCCACTCCAACACGACCTTTTCTGGCAAGGAGACTGATTCCAATTCTTTCAAGATAGACCTTAGAATACCCTTTTCCATGAATAAGGATCTCAGCCAGATCACTTACTTCATCTATGTCAGTACTCAGGTTAAAAGAATCAAAAACCTCTACATTAAGGTTCTTTGCGATCGCAAGGTGCTTAAGAAAACTTGGGCCGTAATAATCCACATGGAAACTTTGCGGTTTTCGGATAAATATAGTATTTGTACCGCCCATTCTTCCAGGGGCGATAACGATATCGGCCCTGGACGAGACGATATCCTGTATATTTTTTTTTGAAACGAGGGGAATGTCCGCCATAATTATTAGAACCGGCTCATTTATGTTATGGGATGACATTTGTCTGAGATATTCATTCAGGGCTTCGTTCAAACCCATTTCAGTTAAAACGATATTGGTATTTTCAATATAGACCGGGGATGTGGATAAAATATCGACAACGTCAAAACATCCAGAACCTGCAAGCGTACCCGCCACGTCTGTAAGCATTGACATAGCAAGATCCTCCCGTTCACTTTCGCAAAGCAATGTGCTCAACCTTGATTTTGCATTGCTTTTCTTAAATGGGATGACAGCTCTCATAGCCCCCAAAAGACATGGTATGTAGATAAAAAGCTTTGGAAAGCTTCCGCAACTTTTATTACTATAGTGATTTATTATACAATCGGGATTATGAAACCGGTGTATCTTCTTACCATTATATTGGCATCTGTATTAGTCATATCTTTTGCCATGATCGCGCTCAATAAAGATGTTCTTCAGAAAGAGCCTCCAAAATGGCTCCCTCCGTCTTCGCTGACAATCCGGGATGTGGATGTAAAGCCAGTGGAAGTTACATCATCCAGGATCGAGGTGAATGTGACCGCATACGTAAACCATGCCGGGGCACGGACCCAGAATGCTACAATGCTGATACGGGCTATAAATAGCGTAACAAAACTTCTTGAGACACAGGTTTCCACCTCGATACCTGAAACAGAATCGGATATTGAGAAAACGCTTTCTGTCTCCACGAATCTAATTGTTGAGAGAAACGGTGGGTATGAACTGAACATTCTTCTGTTTGACAATGGGAGCATCCGGGATAGTGGCGCTGTAAATATCCAGGGATTGAATGCAATGACCCCGGAGTCAAAGAGAAGTGGTGTGACTTTGAACAATATTGATTTTACTGTAGGGGGAGTTTCAGCCGGGAAAGTTTCGATAAAATCCGATATCTATCTTGAAAATAAAGGCCCCGAAGCTTCTGATGATCTGAAATTGATAGTAAAGGCAAGGGAAGCGAACTCAAACCTGATCGCAGATAAGACAGATACTGAAACAGGTGTGATCCTGAATGAGACCACATCTATAAAAACTGTGCAACTCGTTGTTCCTGATGAATATAATTATATGGTGGTCGTGGAGCTATGGCGTGGGGAGACACTCGTAAATACATGGGAAAAGCCAGTCCTTCTTGCTCCAACAAAGACAGTTCCAAAAGAAAGTGTCGATAAGAAGATGAATCTTGAGGTATCAAAGTTCGTGAGAGAAAGTGGATCAATTCCACAGATCATGAATACACCTACTGCATATGATAATTACGGAAATAAAATGGCTGTGCCGCAGGAGCCTGGATTTGAAATATTTGCAGCGATATCAGCTTTAATTGTAGTATTCCTGGTAAGAAGGAGGTTATAATATGGTCAATAGGGAAAAGATCGAGGAATATTTTTATCTGGGAGTATTCCTGATCGCGATGTTATTTGCAGTGCTGGCGATCTTTAAATTGTATTATTCAATAGATATGATGATAGGAACTTTCATTGATTACAAATATAAGCCTGTATATGATGCGCTATTTGCAGTGTCAGTGCTTGCTGTCTGTATCTATTTCATCAAAGAGAGATTAATAAAGAAAGAATAGTTATCATTAAAAATCAAAAAGGGAACTCTGGGATTTACCCTCTTTCTTAACAGGAATCTCAGGTTTTTTTACCTCATTAATTTTCTTATCTATTACATTCTTTTCAGGTTCAAGAGTTAAAGTCTTTTTATCAGCGCCCCCAAAACCCCCGAAAAGTTCAACATCACTTTCTATTTCTGCCTCTTTCAAAGATTGGGCTTGTTCATATATCTTTTGCACTTTTTTTGTTACGGATTTTGATTCCAGAAGAAAAGCTATCTCTTCAGGCTCAAACCCAAGAGCTGCAGTGATATTTGATGCATATTTATCATTTGTGATGAGGAGCCTGAAAAATGGGAACAGCTGTGAACGCGTAAAACTCATGGAAACATGACAGTATGTCCCGATCTTCTTTGCTGTGGAATCCCGGACATGCCTCATTCCCTTTGTCTGCCCGAGCTTTCTCCATAATGAAGGTGGCTGGTATTTTACGAATCCGCTATAACGATGCGATCTTGCAACTATGACACCTGCTGTCATAAGGACGCTGGCATATCTCCACATGTTGTAATTTTGCCTTCTTCGCACCCTTCCTAAGAACACAGAAGCTCTTCCAAGATAATAATATCCCCTGGAAAGATCATCCGGCGAGGTAAATTCAAGAGGTAGATTCTCATCCATCCATTGTATCAGGTCGTCCGGGTTCTCATCAAGATGGAATGTTGCTTCATGCGCCTCGCGTATATTTGTGCCTTTCAGGATCTTTACAAGTACTTTGAAGATATTCTCCTTATTATCCCTGGCACCCGTAACGATATCATCGATCTTGAGCGTATTTTTTCCCTGTGCGATCGCCTGCAGGTCATTAATAGCGCTTCTAAGGTCACCGTTGGCATTTTCCGCGATCTTTTCAAGAACTCCCAGTTCACATTTTATTCCTTCAACTTCAACGATCTTCTTCAGGGCCGGTATCATGGAACGCGACATAACGGAATTGAACTGGACTGGTTTGCAGGCTGTCCGCAGACCCGCAGACATATCATATAGTTCATTCGCGATCAGGATTATGGGATGGTTCGTCTTTTTTATGAGTTCTACGATCGCCCGTTCTCCTCCCCGGTCTGAGGTGCCGTGGATATTATCCGCTTCATCCATAATTATAAGTCGTTTTGTTTTGCTCCCCTGGAGGTTTCCCATCCGGGAAGCAGAACCCACAACCTTTTCAATGACATCCGCAGTACGCTGGTCACTTGCGTTCAACTCGATGACCTCCCATCCCATTTCCCGTGCAAGAGCGTGAGCTGTTGTGGTTTTTCCTATTCCTGCTTTTCCATAAAGGACGACTGCCCGGTTATCAGGGATCCCCTGCAGCCATGTCACAGCCCAGGCTTTTAGCTCCTCTACAGCTTTATTATGCCCCACTACCGCTGATAATGTTTGTGGGCGATATTTTTCAGTCCAATCAAGGCTCATGATCCACCTTTAGTTCACCTTATACTGCTTAAATAGATATCTTTTCATCTGAATGCGACTTATATGAGATCGATATGAGACTTAACGCCATACAACTTCTTATTAATTCCTCAATAATGATGTCTAATCTTTTTATCCCTATCTTTGCAACTGAATTACACGCAAGCGGAACCCAGATCGGGATAATAGGGGCATGTTATGGCGCAGCACTTTTTCTTTCAACATACATTTTCAGCAGGGCATCGGACAATTATCCGCCAAAGACACTTCTTTATGCAGGATTCTTAAGTTCATCTATAACCTTCTTTATACAGATGTACGCTTATGATCCGGTCAGCCTCGCGATATTTCGCGCCATGGCAGGTTTTAGCGCAGGGATCTACCCGGCTGTCCTGATGCTATATGTTTACAATTTGAAGCGCAGTATCGGGAAATTCAGTTCATTCATGCCACTTGGCTGGGCGCTTGGAAATCTTCTGGCAGGTGTAATAGCAGTGATCTGGGAGATATTCGCAGTTGCTTCTCTTTTATTTGCACTATCGTTCCTTTTAACATTAACGCTTCCTCAAACTGAGGCTGGTACCAGGAAAAAGACGGATTTTTTTTCACTTGAACTCCTAAAAAAGAATTGGAATATCTATTTTGGATTTTTCCTGCGCCAGATCGGAGCTAATGGAGTTTGGTTGATATTCCCATTATATCTCGCAGGCCTTGGAGCCAATAAATTCTGGATCGGGATAATCTATATGTTGAATCCTTCGCTTCAATTTTTTATAATGAGGCGTCTTGACAGGTTTAAAAACAGTTTCCTCATCCATACCGGAGATATGCTTTCTGTGGTGGCTTTCCTGGTATTGATACCTTTAACAATATATTACCAGGCTATTCTGGGTCTTGCCCTGATAGCTTTCTCTTATTCATTCCTATTTGTAGGTTCAACGAATGAATTATTAAAAAACAATGATGAAAAGGGAGCGGCTGCTGGGCTTCTTAACTCTTCAATAGCATTTGCATCTATTTTAGGTTCTCTCATTGGAGGCATTATCTTTGAAAAGTATGGTTTCCATGCAGTCCTTGCGTCAGGGGCTTTTTTTGCGTTGATTGGCTATGTGGTCATGTTATTGGCTGATAGGTCTCGCATACCCGAAAAAAGTTCATGAGAAGATCATTTCCCTTTTCAGTATGGGATACTTCAGGATGCCATTGGACACCGTATAATGGCTTTTTCCTGTGTTTCATGGCTTCAACTTCGCAGACATTTGAGCGGGCAAGTTTCATGAAATCCGATGGAAGCTTAGATACTTCATCGGCATGGGATGCCCAGACTTTTGTGACAGGACCGATCCCTTTTAAGATATCATTCTCTTCAAGTATTTCGATACTAACTGCCGCATATCCTCCGGCAGAACCAGTTCGGACTGCGCCCCCATATGTTCGTGCCATCACCTGATGGCCAAGGCATATACCCAGGATGGGCAGGTCGATCTCCATGACATACGTGCTACAATTTCCCGCCCGCTCAAGTGTCGGACCACCACTGAGTATGAGCCCATCAGGTTCTTTTTCTAATATTTCGGCAATTGAAGCAGTATTTTTCATCAGTTCAACCTCCTGGTCGAGGTCACGGACTGCTCGATGGATCAGGTGGCATGTCTGGCCATAATTGTTGATAACGATGATCTTTACCATTGTGATTGAAATTGTTTTATGGTTCTAAAAATTCTATTTGTCAGGAATTTCTGCAAGATTAAGACCGGCCAATCCCATAATTACGATAAAGACCAGCAGGGAACCTGCATAACCAAACCCTGCCAAAGTCCCAAGAGTATATTTTGAAATGGCTATCAAACTGACAAAGAGGATTACCGAACCAATGGATATTGCTATCTCACGCGATCTCTTATTCATAATATCACAAGCTTTGCATCGATAATCCCATCAACAGCTCTAATCTCATCAAGTATACCTTCCTCCACTTCGCTATCGATATTGAGCACCATTATGGCTTCACCGCCTGCAATGATGCGGCCTACCTGCATCCCTGCTATATTGACTTTGTTCTTTCCCAGTATCATGCAGCATGGTCCTATAATGTTGGGGTGATCACGATGTTTTGCCATGATCATGAATTTTGATGGAACTACATCAATGCGATATTCATCTATCTGCACTATACGCGGCTCTTTTCCAACAATGGTTCCGCTTACGATCTTTTCTTCGCCTTTCTTTGTCAGTTTCACTGCTATCTGGCTGGAATAGCCCTGGTTCGTCTTTGATTTACTCTCAATTACCTTGATCTTTCGCTCTTTAGCTATTGTTGGCGCATTCACATAATTTACGCCTGGGCCCAATACAGGTTCAAGCAATCCTTTTAATACAGCAAGTGTTAGAGGGGCGACATTATGTTCTGAGATCTCACCGCAATATGATATCTCTACTTTTTCATAATTGCTACCGATCAGGTGCATACACAATTTTCCGATCTTTTCAGCAAGGGGGAAATATGGTTCAAGTACCTGCATTGCATCAGGTTTGATATAAGGCATATTGATAGCGTTCTTCACAGGTTGCCCTTTCAGGGAATTCACTATCTGCTCAGCAACTGAGATTGCCACATTGATCTGGGCTTCTTCTGTTGAGGCGCCAAGATGGGGGGTCATAATAACAGCGTCAAGATCAATAAGAGGGCTGTCAAACGGCGGTTCTTTGACAAAGACATCAATAGCAGCACCGTCTACGATACCATCTTTTACTGCTTTTGCAAGTGCCTCTTCATTTATGATGCCGCCTCTTGCACAGTTGATGACCCTGGCACCTTTTTTCATGACCGCGAATTCTTTTGTATTAATAAGGTCTTTAGTCTCTTTTGTAAGTGGGGTATGCACGGTAATATAATCTGCCCTTTTGACAATATCTATTACTGTAGTAAGCTCAATGCCCAGCTCTTTTGCCCTCTCAGGAGAAATGAAGGGGTCATAAGCGAGAATATCCATTTCCATCCCCTGCGCCCTTTTTGCAACTTCTCCCCCGATCCTTCCAAGCCCGATTACACCGAGTATTTTTCCCCTGACCTCAACGCCCATGAATTTTTTCCGGTCCCATTTCTTCCCTTTTAATGATGCGTTCGCCTGGGGGATGTTCCTTGACATCGCCATCATCATAGCTATGGTATGCTCTGCCGCTGAGATGGTATTTCCCTCGGGGGCATTGACAACAATTATTCCCCTCTCTGTGGCCGCAGTTACGTCAATATTATCAACCCCGACCCCTGCACGGCCTATGATTTTTAATTTTTTACCGGCAGCTATGACCTCTTTTGTTACCTGGGTCTCGCTTCTTACGATGAGCGCTTCGTAATTCCCGATCTTATTGATCAGTTCTTCAGGCTTAAGACCGGTCGAAATGTCAACATTAAATTCTTTCTTTAATATTTCAACACCCTGATCGGATATAGGGTCACTTACAAGTATCTTCAAGATTATCACCAATAATTTGGTCTAATTATACTATAAGCATTTCAGCTTTTCGTTAAAGATTAGATATTTCAACTTTGCAGTATTTTATAAATCCATGCCAAATCCTCAAAGGGAGAAAAATACTGACATATCAGGTACACCTGATAGACCATTCGTTTTTATCAATACTGCCATGAGCGCTGATGGAAAGATCGCAACGATAGAACGTAAGCAGACACGCATCTCCGGAAGTCTGGATTTTGACAGGATGGATGAACTCAGAGCAACATCAGATGCTATTATGGTGGGTATAGGAACGGTGCTTTCCGATAATCCCAGCCTCACTGTGAAATCAAAGGAAAGACGGGAAAAAAGGCGCTCCAAAGGACTTTTTGAAAACCCTATACGAATTATTGTGGACAGTATGGCTAAAACGCCGGTCGATTCGGATATATTTAAGAAAGGAGAAGGAAAAAGAATTATCGCCGTTTGTGAAAATGCACCTTTAGAGAATATTTTGGAACTTTCAGAACTTGCCGGAATAATTTCCACGGGCCAAAAGCGTGTTGATCTTGTAAAACTCCTCATTGAATTGAAGAAACGCGGAATTAACAGGTTAATGGTTGAAGGGGGCGCCACTTTGAACTGGGGATTGGTCAGCAATGGTCTTGTTGATGAAATATATGCATTTATCGGGAATATGATCATTGGAGGTGGATCTGCCCCCACCCTTGTAGATGGAGAAGGATTTGTGTCTGATTTTTGCAAATTGGGCCTGATCTCGTGTGAGAAGCTGGATGAAGGCATCATCATGAAGTGGAAAGTCCAGCAGTAATCTTTAATACCATTTACGTTAATTGTAAAGTTATGGTTAAACTTGATCAAATCAATATTTCAAATGATGGTCTTACTAAATTTTTCAGTCCGATTGAGGCGGCAATACTTCGGGCTCTGTGGGCTGATGGGGAAATGACAACATCAGAACTTACAGGAAAAACAAATATTCCTTTGACAAGCGTAGCAGGTACCCTTGACAGGCTCGTCAAAGCTGGATATACGACAAGGCGAACAGAAAAGGTCAATGGCAGGGTCAGATACATGTATGAACCGGTTTTTACTGAGAAAGAAGCGGCAAGTGAGATCACAACTAAAATATTAGACAGCCTGGTAGAAACATTTGGACCTCTTGCTGTTGAGAATTTTTCAAAATACAGCGATAAAAAATGAATTTATTAATTGGTGATCTAAGCTGCTATGGCCAGTGTTTGAGGTCATGGGCGCCTTTTATAGCTTTAATTGTATCGATTTCAATAGTATTAATATCTATAAGCCTGATACTTTCAAATCCCAGAATGAAGCTTAAATTATTTATTTTTTCACAGACATCTGGAATTCTATCGATCGCTTTGGTTTATTATCTGATGGAATGCAGCGAGATGCTTTCATTATATATTTATTCATCTTACTTATTTGCTTCAACTTTCATAATATTCGCAACGCTGCGTTATTATGATCGTATACTGATACGAAAACTCGGTGCTAAACCGGCCGTTAGTATTTTGAATTGGACGCAGGAATTTGTATCTAATCTAACATCAGCAAAATTATATTACTTAGATTCAGCGATCCCTAGAGCATTTGCATCAGGAAGGTCGATCTTTATATCAATAGGGCTTCTTGAAATGCTGGATGATGACGAGCTAAAAGCAGTATTGGCGCATGAAGCATGGCATATAAAATATAATTCCGCAATGCCTTTCATGAAACAACTGGCACTGATGGCATTTTCTTCATCCGCTGATCCTGAACTGGAATGCATGGCAGATCGTTTTGCAGCGGAAGTTAGCGGGAGTGAAGCGCTTTTATCTGCAAGAAATAAGATTGATAGGGTATTTATTTAATGTTGACAAAGTATTTATTTGATAAAATATAAGGAATATAACATATGTGGCTTAAATTGAAATTGTTTTTAGTAATGTCGTTCATGTTTGCCATAGTCTACGGGCTTGTGGTTGTCGTTGCAAATTATGCAGGAATACCCAGTTTCTGGTTTTATGGCGTTCTTGCCACGGCCATGATGCTCTTCCAGTACATGATCGGACCAAAGATGGTTGAATGGCAGATGGGTATTCGTTACGTGAGCGAACAGGAATATCCTGTATTGCACAGGATGGTCAATGAACTTTCGCGCGACGCAGGAATTCCAAAGCCAAAGATCGGTATCGCAAGGATGCCCATACCCAACGCATTTGCTTTCGGGCGCTGGGCAAAGGATGGCCGGGTTTGTGTGACCGAAGGGATCATGAGCCTTCTGAACGAAAACGAATTGAGGGCAGTCCTTGGCCATGAAATGTCTCATCTTAAAAATAAAGATGTTGCAGTTATTACGATGATAAGCGTAATTCCCATGATCTGCTGGTACCTGGCGTGGAACCAGTTATTCTCAGGTGGCAGGGAACGCGGTAATGGCGTTCTTATTGGCATCGTCGCATTTATTGTTTATTTGATAACGAATCTTCTCGTGCTGTATGTATCAAGGATCAGGGAATATTATGCAGATGAAGGCGCAGTGAAACTTGGTAACTCACCGCACCATCTAGCAACAGCCCTTTATAAACTGGTCTATGGAAGCGCAAGGGTTTCAAAAGAAGCCCTGAAACCTGTGGAGGGCATGAAAGCATTCTTTGCTAATGATCCATCCCGCGCAAGCAGCGATATAACAGAATTATCACAGATCGACCTGGATGGAAGCGGAACAATAGACATCAATGAACTCATGGCTCTTAGGACAAGGCCGGTAAAGGTCAAAACGAGTGATAAACTGATGGAAATGCTAAGCACTCATCCGAATATGCTCAAACGAATCCAGCGGCTCTCCTCTCTTCAGGGGATATCCGCATATTAATTTTTTTTTTGACTATATAATTTTTTTTTTACGAAAAGGTTATAAGAAATGTGATTGATTGAGGAGAAAACATTCACTTATTGTGTATTGATCTGCGGAATATCTCTGGAATTTTATAATATTGTTTTAAGGGAAAAAAATCCAGAAATAAAATCCAAAATCAATGTATGAACAGTGATGCGCCGCAAGGCTGTTTCGGATTATCCGGGACATGTATAGTGCATTATGAAATGCATAACCCCAACCATTGTTGGAAAAGGAGGACTATAGGTTGCTAAATGAATTACAGGGAAGAAAAGGTGACTTGAAAAATAAGTCGGAAGAGTATAAAGATAAAAGAAATGAATTCAATCTTGATGCAAGTAAATGTGCTACCAAAAGAAATGATCTGAACAAACGCACAAAAGAACTTATTGATGAAGCACAACAGCTCAAGAAGTTGCGTGATGAGAACAATGAGCAGGTGGCTCTATCCAAACTCAAGCGCGACGAATTAAATGATCAGGCTAATAAGATCTACGCTGAAATTGATAAGATCCGAAAAGGTCTCAATCTTGGCGATGGTCCATCACTTAAAGATTTAAAAAAGCAGATAGATGCGCTTGAATTCAGGCAGCAGACAGAAGTCATGACACCCGCAAAGGAAAGGGAACTTGTCGATAGTATAACCAGAATGACTGATGAACTGAAGCGCAAGAAATCACAGCTTGAAGGCAATGTTGAATTAAAAACTTTTCTTGAACAGGCGCAGGCTCTTCGCGATGAAGCGCTGGTACATCACAATAAAGTCAAGGAATTTGCAGACGCTGCACAGCAATATCATGACAAGATGATCGCGATATTTAAGGATGCGGACGCCATAAGGGCAGAATCCGATACAGCTCACAAGGAATTTGTTAAAGCCCAGGAAGCGGCAGATGAACAGCACAGGCAATTCATCCAGACCCAGAAAGAGATCCGGGAGATCAATAAAGTCTTGATCGGATTAAAGAGAAAGACAAAGGAAACTAAAGACGAATCTATAAGAGAGCAGTCCAAGAAAGAAGCTGAAGAGGTTTATGCCCAGTTCAAGCTTGGTGAAAAACTGACCACTGAAGATTTGATGTTACTGCAAAGATCGGGACTTCTTTAATCCCGTCTCTTTTAATTTATTTTAATGGATCCATCAATAAAGTGCTATAATTTAACCTGGAGCACAGCTAATCGGCTTGCCAGAACACTTGCCCATAAAGTCATTAGATCAGGGTATGAACCAGATATTATTCTGGGAATAGCAAGGGGCGGGCTTGTCCCGGCGCGCATGGTCTGTGATCTTCTTTTAAAAAATGAATTGTTGTCAATAACCACACAGCATTGGGGCATTGCCACAAACCTTGGAAAGGCACTGATAAAATACTCACTACCACATGAGGCTGATATTTCAGGGAAAAGAATTCTTGTCGTGGATGATGTAGCAGATACAGGAGACAGTATTTCGATACTTCTGGATTACCTGAAAGAGGAAAATCCCCTGGAGATCAGGACTGCGGTCCTTCACTATAAAACCTGTTCGACAACCATACCGGATTATTATGGTGAAAAACTCGATGAATGGAACTGGATCATTTATCCATGGGCTTTTTATGAAGACATGGCCGGATTTGTGGATAAATTGCTGGATAAACCTATGACTGAAGAAGAATTACAAACGGATCTTATGGGTAGTTTCAATATATCGATCTCAAGAAAAGAACTCCTGAAAATCCTGAATGACTTGTATAAACTGGGAAGGCTCAGGAAAAATAAAAAAAGCACAAGAACTATATGGAAAAAAGCATAATTCTGAACCTGAGGATAATCAAAACCAGGTTTGTTCGAGTATGATAATAAGATTTCTATCCTTGCCTTATGCCTGTGACAACGTCCAGGCTAAAATCAAACACCATGGCGCACTTATTTTCATAACAAATATGAAGTTTTGAACTGTCATCCACAACTCCGATATTTGCTGCTGTATATCCTGCTTTCTGAAAAAGACCGATCACTTCAGATTCATTCTCAGGTAAAGCTGTAACTATAAAACCTATTGCGGGATGAACCTTTAACCATTGCGTAAAATCAATGCCCTGCGGCACAGGAACTTTTGCAAGATCAACGCGCCCCCCCTTTTCACTCGTCTCAAGAAGCATCCCCAGTGTCCCGATAAGTCCAGGATTGCTGATATCCTTTCCAGCAGTGACGAGTTTCTTTTCTCCAATTTCCTGCATTACCGCATATTTTGCGCGAACCTGGACAGGCTCTTTAGAGGTTGTTGACTCAAAACTGTATGGTGAATTCTGCCCTATTTTCCCATCCATGTCGTATGCAGCTATTATGATATCCCCCACCTTCGAAGTGCCGCTTTTTATCTCACATCCGCGTTTGACAGTACCGATTATGGCCACAGACAGCGAAGTATAAGGGGTGTCGGGGTGCATGTGCCCGCCCACCATGGGAACACCGAATTTTACAATACCATCCCTGATACCCCGGAGCAATTCTTTGCAGGCATTCCTGTTATTGGAAGAGAGGATATTGACCATGGCAACGGGTTTTCCCCCCATTGCCGCTATATCATTAACATTAACCAGAACCGAAGTGTATCCTGCCCACCAGGGGCTTGCATCCACAAGTCTCCCCCAGATGCCATCAGCCGCAAAAAGAACATAATCATCCCCGCCAATATCGATAACAGCTGCATCATCTCCAAAATCCACGATCGAACTGGAATATTGCGAACGGACGGTATCAAAGATATTTATGAGTTCTGCAAGGGGTTTTTTGCGGGTTACACCCTCAAATTCCCTTATTTCCTTTGCGATTTGTTCAAGATCCATAATAGTTTTATATCCCGGTCTTGAACCTCAATATCGCAGCTATACCGCCAAAAGCATTCAAAAGCTGACTTCCTTCTTCAAAATCGCTTGAAATAAAAGCCACGTTCGTCCCCATCTGGTCTGCGATGCTTGAAAGTTCTTCCACTATATCAGTTGAATCAACGACCCTGAGGCTTGATCCGCATTTTGTGCAATTCCCGGGCTGGTAATCATCGTCACCAGGTTTTTTTGTCATGGTCTTTTTCTCTTCAAAAGTGCAATTCCCGCATTTAATAGTGAGTCGGACTTTTCGAAGTTCATCCGAAAGCAAAAGCACTTCAACTGACCCCATCTGCAGGTTTTTCCTGACCTGTTCCTCACCATATGAAGAACGACCGGTGTCGTTCACCAGATCTCGAAGGAACATCTCCATGTGTTTTTTTTCTTTTACAACATCAACATCTGAAAGCACGTCCCCGAGCTGATCGAAAAGCTCGGTCAGCCCTGACTCATCAGTATTTGCTACATCAAAAAGTCCCAGTATCTTTTTCTGGATCTCATGATGAAGAAATTCTCCAGCTTCGAACTCTTCTTTAGTGGGCGAAGGCCCGCCTATGAAAACACCCTGGAAATCCTTATGGTCGATCGCAATAAATACAGCACTTGCAGCATCAGCTATGCGGGTATAAAAATCATTAATGGCTATCAGACGAAGCTGCTGGAACCGGTGGGCGCTCTGTCCACCTTTTCTCTGCTTGCCCGGGACATTGGAAGTAAGATGCGCCATCTCTTCAATGTGTTTTCCTTTCAATAAACCAACTGTAGCTTCGCGCCTGTCAAGTACAAGAAGGCCATAGGTCTTTTGCTCGTGCAGCATCTCCTCAAGAGGAGTAAGGAGGAAGGCCGAATCGCAATGATATTTATAAGAAACGATGGGTTCAGGCGGTTCAATTATTATTGTGGTCATATCGGTCTTGTTGGCTCCGATGTCAACAGCCCCGCAGAAAATGACCACGCCGTTAACAGGGGCTTTTGGTATGAGTTTAAGTCTTGAAAGGAGCGATTCAATAGCCCCCTGCACATTCTGCCTGGTGACCCTGGATTTTATGTTCGAAGCCTGGCCGAATTCTTCCCTGAGCTGGCTTGTGATATCGGACACCTGCTTGTCGTGAGGTATATAAAGAGATATGAGTTCTGTACCTCGACCTCGCTTGTCGCGAAGCGTCTCAAGTGTCCGTTTGAATTCGTATTTTTTATGTGCGTCTGATTCGACCATTTTGGTTTAAGCTCCAGGGTATGAAGTATGGCTCTTCAATATCTGCTATCATAGATAAATGTTGAGCCTTTTGATCTGAATTCACTTATTCAAATCAAATCGTAAAAATATCAACTTAATTCCTTTACCATACCGATAACGGTCAGGAATCGTTTGACTATTGCTTCATCTGCAAGTTTCAGGAGGGTCTGCTTGTCCTTCATCCCGCTGAAAACACCCAGAGGGATCTGTGCTCCTGCCAGCATGGCATGGCCTCCAGCCTTATCATGACCGAATGCATCGGCCAGGATCTTCCCAATATTGATCCTGTCGTCACAGCTTCTGCCTGAAACATATATCGTATCTTCCCCGAGACCGAAAATAAGTGTCGTTGTAATTCCTTCAAGGGTAAGAAGGTAATCAGCCGCCTGGGCAAGTGTATCCCTGTCGCGGATCGTTCCCACATTTGAAATAAGATAGCTGCCTTTTATCTGCCTGTTCTTTATTGCTTCACCAAGGATATCGATCGATTCAGTGGATTTAGATGGTGTTTCAAGCCTGTTGAGTATATCGTGGTTTGCCAGAGGATAAAGAAAAGCAGCAGCCGTCAGATCAGTTGGGTCTGTATTTCGCTTGAAATCATCGGTGTCAACTTTGATACCATATAATAGAGCTGTTGCAAGTTCTGTTTTTACAGGTATCTCAAGTTCCTGCAGATATTTTGTCATTATAGTTGCGGTTGCCCCCATGTTGGGCCTGATGTCTTTATATTCTGCTTCCACTTCTTCGATATTTGCCTGGTGGTGATCTATTACGATGTTGACCTTTGTTCCCGGTGGAAGCAGGTTATTAACACCCGGGACTGAACTTTCTATCAAGGCGATCTTTTTATAATCTGATGCCTTAAACTCATTAGAGTTGTTCATTTCAATATCAAGAAGATTCACAAAAGCCTTGTTCTCGTGATGTCCGATAACACCTTTATAAAGGATCTCTGCTTTTACACCCACGCTGTTTGCGATCTCCTTTAATCCCATAGCGCTTGATATGGCATCAGGATCAGGATTATCATGAACAATGATCGCCAGTTTGCCATCCCCAACAGTGTTGATCAATTTTTTTAATTCCTGGGCAAGCTTTACTGATTTCATTTTTTCAATATATTGCACTATTGCTGAAGCGATCGCCTTAACAGGAAGATTTGAGGGAAGAACAGCAAGGTCAGATCCGGCAGCTTCCATTTCTTCTTTTTGCTGGTAATTGGAGACTCTCGTAACGATCTGGGCGTCGGGAGCTTCTTTACGCAGGAAGATCAGTGCTCTCTTATTTGCCTCAATATCCGAACTCACGATGAAGACAGATTCAAGATTCTGGATGTCAAGGCTCTCAAGAACTTGAATATCGTCGATATTCCCCTTAATTGCATTCAGGTTCTGTTCTATAAGGGTATCGACTTTTTTGGAGTCATTGTCAACAAGTATGATGTTTTTTCTCCTTGTTTCAAGCTCTTTAGAAAGAGCAAGTCCAATACCTCCACTACCAAGAATAGCATACATAGCTTTTATTGGTTTAAATTCATCTAAGTTCTCCTCTATATGAAAGCCTCCTGTATAATTCTATATTAAGTACATTGTATTAAAATGCATTGGAACTTTTAAAGAAATTTGTTGCTTTTTCCAGCTGAAAATACTTTCCCATGAGAACAATGAACGCAGACACCTTTGGCATTAATACATTTTGAACAAATTAAATTCCCGCACAACATACATGTTTGCTGTTTACCTGGACATCCACAGATGCTGCATACACCAATAACTTCCATACACGCCCTGCAATCAATCCAAAATATTAAAAATTAAGACGCCTGGAATGGAACATAATATTCCTCGATCATCCACGTTTCAATTGCTTGAATTCCTTTTTTACCTGCAGTTTTCATTAATTCAGGTCGTTTTGGCTGGTTATCTGATATTTTTTTATTCATTTATATCAATGGCATCCCGTCAGGATGACAGTCTCACATAAAAACAAGCATTCTAAGAATTTAAAGTTATCGATTCGTTGTGATGCTACTTTCAAAATCAATACTTCTGCGTTCTTATGCTCATTTTTTATTTTTCGATATATTTAAATAATTTGTCCCTAAAATACATCATATTGGCTTTATTTATTAATAATAAATATATTATTTAATAATATTTAATTATAATTTCATAGGTGATTATATTGAGAATTGGCGTAATTGGTGGCGGTGCGATGGGGCAGCACCACATAAGAATTTATAGTGAAATGAAAGATGTTGAACTAATAGGGATATGTGATACTGACAGGAACCGGGCTATCTCGCTGGCAAGATCACACAATACTACCCCATATTTTGACCATAACGAACTACTGGCACAGGAACTTGATGCTGTGAGCATAGTCGTTCCGACGACATTTCATTATAATGTTGCTATGGACGTGATCAAGACAGGCACACATTTGCTTGTCGAAAAACCTATCGCTGATACCCTTGAAAATGCAGAAATGATGATAAATGCGGCGCATGATGCGAAATTGAAACTGATGGTCGGGCACATTGAAAGATTTAATCCTGCGGTCTCAAAACTAAAAGAGATCGTTGATGCAGGTCTTCTTGGCAAGATAGTATCCATATCTTCAAGAAGGGTCGGACCATTCAATCCCCGTATACGCGACGTTGGTATAATAATGGATCTTGGTGTGCATGATATTGATGTTATTTCATATCTCTACAACAAGAAGATCAATGAGGTATATACGATCGCAGGGAAAGATATTCATTCCTTTGAAGACCATGCATCCATCCTTCTAAGATGTGATACCAATCTCTCTGGAATGGTGGAAACGAACTGGCTGACGCCACATAAGATCCGAAATCTTACCGCAATAGGATTAAAAGGCGTTGCGTATCTTGATTATATAAAACAGACCGTTGAATTGCATGATGAGGGCTGGATCAGGACAGCCAAGGTGGAACAAAAAGAACCATTGAAAAATGAACTGGAACATTTCATCAGATCCATACGCAATGATACTCAAGTAATTTCAGATGGAAAGACAAGCAAGCATGCTCTTGAAGTTGCAATGGCTGCTATTGAATCTTATCAAAAAGGAAAAGCTATAGGTATTAATTAAAAAATTTTTGCGAAAATTTTTTTTCCACTATGATTAAATCCCTATATACATATTTCGTGGTTGTTTTTGTCTCCACGCCCAATGCCTTTATAAATAAATCCTTCCTTGATGAAAGCATCAGGGTCAACAACATTCCTTCCATCAATGATTATTGGATGAGGGCATCCCGCTGATTTTTTAATATCATTTGCCTTAAGACCTGAATAATGCTTATGCCCGGTAAAAATAACTACCGCTGCAGCCCCCTTTATACATTCGTTCAGATCCTGGGAAATTTTTAGGTCTCCGTCCTCAAGAACATAAGGGTCATGGACATAGACCTTCGCCCCGGCTTTTCTCACCATGTCAAAATAAGGTTGCGATGGCGTATTTCTCATATCGTCCGAATTGTTCAGGAAAGCCCATCCAAGCAGGGCTATTTTTGATCCTTTGAATTTCCCGCCTGCTCGCGTCAATGCTTCCAGGGTAAGATTATACATGTGCTCTGGCATGAAATCATTTATTTTTCGCGCAAGGACATAAAGAGATTCAGAATCTGCTGGATAATCCAGTCTTGAGCCAGATATTTTGACCCCCCTTTCGAGGTGATAGGTATCTTTAGTCAAACAATGTCCCCCTACACCTGCGCCCGGATAGAGGACAGCTCTTGTTATTCCTTCGCCTTTTAAGCTATCAATACCTGTTCTTACATCATAGACATTTATTCTCATGGCTTCGCAATATAGCGCCAGTTCGTTCATAGCTGCGATCTGTAAGTCCCTGAAGGTATTCTCAGCCGTCTTTGTTACTTCCGCAGCTGTTGAATCCATAGCTATGATCTTGCCTTTTGTAAGAACTGGACTGTAAAGTTCAACCGCGCGGTCTGTACTGTCTTTATTTATCCCGCCCACGATCCTGTCATGTTCCTGGATATTCTGGATTAGTCTTCCCACCATCACTCTTTCCGGGGCATGCGCAAGCGCAAAGTCTTCCCCGGGGATCAATCCAGATTCTTCTTTCAGGATATCTGCAGCAAGATCCTTTGTTGTTCCGGGTGTGATCGTTGATTCAAGAACGACCAGAACACCTTCATTAAGATATTTACCTATCTGTCTTATTCCTTCTTCGAGTGCCCCAAAATCAGGTTCAAGCTCTCCCTTATCTTTAAATGGGGTCTGTATGGCAAGAGTGACAGCATCAACGTCTTTTATCTTTGAGAAATCGGATGTACTTTCAAATCTTCCCTGCTTACGGACTTTTTTTATCAGGTCTTCAAGTCCTGGTTCTTCTCCTTTGAGTGGGCAGATCCCTTTATTGAGCATATCTATTTTATACCCTGAACTCGCAGAATCCCTCTGGAACCCCCAAACAAAATCAAATTTTTCTGCAAATAATACAGCAGATGGAATACCCACATAACCCATTCCAATTACGCCAACTTTTCTTATTGGTCCTTTTTTCTTGATTATTTCATTAAGTTTATTCATAATCTTCTGAAGGTTTAATTGGTCGCCACCATAATAAATTTTAGTGTTATTGAATTATTTATTTGTTATCATATTGAACTAACTCATTATAATAAGTATTATTATTATTTTTTTTGTAGAATATAACAGATATAATTAAATACTGCCAGAATGATGTATATATTGTGATACGTGAAAAAATTCTCAGGATCATTTCTATATCATTCGGTATTTCGGCCATAATACTAATTTCACTGGCCATAGCCTCCCCGAATGGAATTACCTTTTATGAAGACAGGATGTACATTAAATCTATTGAAATCCTTTTTAGCACACTTGCAGTAATATATATGCTAAGAGACCTCAAAACAACTATTAAAGGGATTTAAATTAAAAAAAATATCACTCATATCACTCTTTTCTCGTTTTCATAATATTCACCCCTGCCACTATTATCAGAATAAATATTATTGCAACTGCTATCTGAAAATATAATCCTGCTCGAATTGGGGTAGGCTCTGCTGGCAACTCAGTTATCGATACCGCTGATGGAGTTTGAGTCATAGCAGGTTTATCCATGATCTCAAACGCCAGGACAGGAATGTTTTTAGGTACCTTTGCTGCTACGATCGCAAAAGGTGAGAATCTATTTGTCTTTGCTTCATAAAATGTATATATATCATTCTTCTGTTTTTCAGATGTTTCAAGCTGGATCCACTGGTTTTTATCCCATTTGGTCATTTTCACATCGCTACCTGACAGACCATTTGCTTCGATCCATGAGTTCAAAACCCTGAATGTGATCCGCGCTTCTTTGATATTCTTTGGCGTTGCATATCCCGATGTTCCCACCCAGATATTGGCATTCTTATAAACGATCCCTTCTGGACGGGTGCTCATAAGGGTTGAGCTATCCTTCAATACTTCCACCGATGTCGTTATTATGCCAAGGCTTGTGTTGCCCGTAATATTTACGAACATTATTGGATTGGTCTCATGAGCGAATCTGTAGGATGTAAGGGCATCTCTGGATATAGGGAGATCATATTTTTCGATCACTTCGATATTGGATACGTTCTCCCCTGAGTTCCCACCACCACCTCCGCCGCCTCCGCTACCTCCACCCCCTATTACAGGAACTGCCCCACCAGTGATAAATCCATCTTCGATCTGGTTGGGATTCGTTGTTATTGGAACTGGATAAACCTGGTCACCCTGCGGGCCAACAACAAGGATATTCGTAAATGTTATATTCGCTGAATTTGTTGAAACGAGTGCCGTTGCATTGATAATTATAAATGTTCCCACTGTTTTTACATTAGCTGAACCGAGTAATGCCCCATAGATATTTATTGCTTTTCCCAGGGAATTATCTATTATACCACTACTGAAAAATGTACTTGATCCATCCTTATTGAAGAGATCCCCTTCAGAGATGTTGTTTATCCTGATATTTGAAAAATCATATTCCAGGTCTGTTTGAGCACCTGCTATCGTTTGCCCTTGTGGGTCGATAATTACTCTAGCATCGAACGTCTGGCCCTCAATTACATCCTGAGGATTAATGGAAACAGTGACAGCGCTGGCATTTAAGATCCCTGCCCCCATTAATAAGAGTGAGATATATGAATATATTAACAGTTTATCTGTTTTCATGTATATTCTCCATAATGCCCTGCAGCTAAGACAATATCCATTATATTCACTTTCCCATCCATGTTCACATCATATCTTGGATAAGGGTGAGTAACATCCTCGTTGAAATATTGTCCGATAACTGTAAGGTCACCTATGTCTACGACCCCATCTTGATTGATGTCATATCGCGGATAATAATTGTTGATATAGACCATTATTGTTTCTGAGACGATTTCTGTACCGTCATTTACAGATATATTTATAACATGATTTCCTGAACTGCTGTTATTGGTAACCCAATCATAAGTTGTGGATGTTGACATCTCTATCCCATCGATCTTTATTGAATATGTTAATGGATCACTATCTGGATCACTTGCTGAAATGCTGATAGTTATTGTATCTGTTTCGTTAAATATGGATTCATTTGAAGGTATTGCCGTAAATGTTGGTGGCCTGTTAACATTGTTCACAGTTATTGAGATATTTTCACTATCGGTCAAATTCCCATCTGATACTTCAAAATGTACGGAGGGATAAGTGCCTGATTGTGTGTAACCGGGGGTCCACTGGAAAATTCTTGTTGATGTATTAAATTGTGCACCCGAAGGAAGGTTAGAAGCAGAATAATCAAGAATATCCCCATCTGCATCTGTTGAAGAAAGGGTAATGGTGAGAGTCTGTGCTTCATCTATATTTTGATCTCCGATAGCATTCAATACAGGTGGACTATTGATGGTCACACTTCCATTGCTTGTATTTAATAAGACAGGTAATCCATCAGGATCGCTGATCTTGACATTTGAGAGCGTAATATTTGAGCCTCCAGATGAACCTACAACTGTGAAGTTGATCGTTAAAAATACTCCGGAAGTTGAGATATTCTTCCTGCCAATGATAGCATCAAAAATATTTATGACCGTACCTATTGAATTATTGATCGTGCCGTTATTGAAAAATGTACTTGCCCCATTTTGGGTAAAAAGATTACCCTCTGCAACGCTATTAACATTTAGAACGGATTGGTTATACGCCACATTTAACTGGGCGCCTGCTATCGAAACCCCCTCTGGATCGATGGTCACATTCAGATTAAAGCTCTCACCAGTTGCAACATTTTGATCTGCAGGTAGAACAGTTACATGGGCAGCATTAGAAGTCCCGATCAAGCAAACAAATATGAATATAGATACTAAAATTATAATATTTTTCATGTTTACAGGAATATATGAACATTAGTAAGAATCATATGGCCATAAAAAACAGATTTAATGTAAATTAATTAAAAAAGTATGGGCTAAAAAATCTAAATTCTAAACCGTTGGAGCTTTAGACTCAATTTTTATATTGTCGACATACCAGCCTTCATAGGTATTATAATAAGAATCTATTGTATCAAAATAAAACCTGATCTTTATTTTATTACCCACATAAGATGAGATGTCTATTTGTTCGATATTCCATTGGGATTTTGTATCCGATATTTGTTTCAATGTTACCCAGTTCAGACCATTATCTATTGATAACTGGATTATCTTTTTATCGTAGGTTATACCGTTTTCTGTATTATACCAGCTCATAAATGATAACATTGGATTAGTTATTCCGGTTAGACTGATGGATGGAGAAATGAGCGCTCCTGAATTTAAAATACCTGTATCATAATTTCCAGACATTTCCTGCCCATACCAGAAACTCTTATTGGGACTATTTGATAGTTTTGTGGTGATATGCCATAATCCAGACGAAACCCATGGATTTTTTCCTGTTTCCATGTCATCAAAGAAAATAGCGCCTTGGTCGGGAGCAGGAGTTGGGGTCGGGTTTGGAGATTTTGACTCAATTTTTACATTGTCGACATACCAGCCTTCAAAGTTGTTATAATATGAATCTATTGAATCAAAGTAGAACCTGATCTTTATTGTTTTACCTGCATAAGATGATATGTCTATTTGTTCGATATTCCATTGGGATTGAGTATCTGATATTTGTTTCATCGTTACCCAAATCAGGCCATCATCTATTGATATCTGGATTATCTTTTTATCGTAGGTCATACCATTTTCTGTATTGTACCAGCTTATAAATGACAACAAGGGATCTGTTACACCTGAAAGATTGATAGGTGGAGATATAAGATATCCTGAATTCAAAATACCTGTATCATAATTTCCAGACATTTCCTGCCCATACCAGAAACTTCTATGGGGGCTGTTAGAACGGTTTGTTGTGATATGCCACAATCCTGATGAAATCCATAGATTTTTTCCTGTTTCCATATCATCAAAGAAAATAATTCCTTGAGTCGTTGCTGGATTGGGGGGAAGAATTGGGGATATAGTTGGTTTGGGTACAGATGTTGGAGATGGGCTCGGAGTTGGGCTTGGGATGGGGGAGGGAGCAGGAATTGGAAGAGTATTAATAATAACGCTGCCGTTTTTAATATTAACAGGAACTTCTTTACCGTCCGGATCGCTTATTTTTACGTTAGAGAGATAAATACCTGATGAACCAGAAGCACCAATAGATGTTGCATTAATTATTATGAATGTTTCAACTGTCGATACATTTGAAGGGCCAAGTATGGCATCAAAGATATTTACGACCATGCCATTTGAATTATTAATTGTGCCAGCATTGAAGAATGTATTTGAGCCTTTTATTTTGAAGACATTTCCTTCTTTGATGCTGTTGATCTTAAGAAGAGATTTATTATAGGCGATATTTAATTGTGCACCCGCAACAGGAGTGCCTGTGGGATCCAGGTTTATATCCAGCTCAAATGCCTGACCCTGATTGATAATTTTATTTGATGGTGAAACAATGACGTCTGCTGCAAGAGAGTGTGGTATCAAGAATAATGCTGTAATTAATAGTATTAATTTTAATGAATTAAATTTATAGTCATTATTATTCTCTATGCTGTTCTTATATTGTTTATGCGTATTATTATGATAATTCAAACTCATGCCAAAAATTAGATATACTACAACATAGATAGATTTTTCTAGAATTTTTAAGATTTTTTTGATTTTATATAGTTTATAATAGTTTATTAAATTGATAATCGGATTATTGATTCTTTTTTTTGTATTTGGAAACGTATTATTAGATATTCAGTTAAAACTCGAAACTCTCACCCGGGGTGACTTCCAGATTCGATGGATGAATGCTCACAGAAATGGCAGATGAATTGCCGATTAACATTGCTATTATAAAAGCTGATAGGATTATTTTAATAATTCTCATGTACACAAAAATATGTCAACATAATCATGAATCATATGGCCATACAAAAAATTATATCTTCTCATACGTCTTACTAGTAAACTGTGTAAACTATGGACGACGAAACAATAACAATTAGCGCAAAAGGACAGGTTATCATACCTGCAAGGATCAGAAAAA
>JAPMTR010000104.1 GCA_026552975.1 Candidatus Methanoperedens sp. | reverse complement strand
CCTTGAGTGGAAACACGGTAATTCTGACATTACTTTACCTCCCTCTTATTTTGGCGTCTAACTCACTTATAGTATCTGCCTCTGCTATTAACTTAAGCTTTCGACCTTTGCCTATGAGACTATTATAGTTTTCCACAAAAAGGCGTATAATAAAGTGATGAGGCTTAGGGGTTTACTGGGGAGGGAGAATAATGGTCGCAAATGTGGAAAAGTTGAGGGAGGCTTTGAATGAGGAAAAGGACCCAGAAGTCATGTGGAAGCTTTCCTTCATCAGTCTGGTGGCAGGAGGTATGAAGCTTGAAGGGGCAATAGCTCACTTTGGGATAGGTATCGCCACGGGCTATAAATGGGTTCGCCGCTGGAACTCTGAAGGTGTAGAAGGATTAAGGAGGAAAAAGATTCCCGGAAGGCCTCCGAAATTGTCTACAGAAGAGCTAGAGGAGTTAAGGAGGGTACTGAAAGCGAAGCCTTATTGGAGTGTGAAAGAGGTTATGAGGCTTATAAAGGAACTATTCAGGGTAAATTATTCAGATGAACAGATAAGAAGGATATTAGTGGAGAAGTTGGGGATGAATTATGCTAAGCCATTTGTTCGGGATTATCGCAGACCTAAAGATGCTGAAGTTATTCTTGCTGAGAGAGTGGAAGGAGCAATAAAGAACTTAAAAGATAGAGGCTACAAGGATGAGGACATAGTCATTGGTTTTCTTGACGAGGCATCACCTCAGAACCAGGCAAATACGGTAAGGGTTCTATCTTTTGGCAAGCCCAGAATTTTTAAAAAATACGGCCAAGATGAAAGTTAACGCCGTGGGGTACTACAGTCTGAATGGGAAAAGTGTGATATCCTTCCCCGAAAATTCAAGGTGGGAAAGCATCATAAATTTCATAAGGAAGGTGAAGAAGAATAACCCTAACAAGGGAATTATTATCATTCTTGATAATCTCAAGAGCCATAAAGTGGAGGAGGTAAAGGCGGAAGCTAAAAGGCTTGGGATAGAGCTTGTTTTTCTTCCACCTTACTCCCCCGACCTGAATCCGATAGAATACATATGGAAGAGCATAAAGAGGGTTATCTCAACAACCTTTGTAAGGCACATGGATGACATGCGAAACACTATAAAGGAGGCTTTTTATCGTCTTACTAGAAAACTTAGCTTTGCTGCTACCTGGTTTGACAGATTTCTGCGGCCCTATTATGATTATACTGGTTTTTGTAGATGACTATAATTAATTCCCAGCCTACATATGGTTACCGAATCATAAAAGAACTGGAGAAAAGTGTACTCGTTCATATGAT
>JAPMTR010000103.1 GCA_026552975.1 Candidatus Methanoperedens sp. | reverse complement strand
AAATAAATTTTTAACAGATGTCTGCATGTTTAAATCCGCAGAGGATTTAAGCATCTCCGAACGAAGTGAGGTGATAAATTTGTCAATCTCAACCCGCATTGCATAAAATTTAATCTCAGGAGCATAAAGCAATGTTGAATCACTTGCCACGCCCGGAATGATTTGTATTTATTTTTTCTCTTCAATCCATGCTTCATCCTCACCATAATCAAAGCAAACCTTAAATCTTGTTAATATATCTTTCAGTCCGATGATTAATGGAACTTCATCAGTCATTGCAAGATAGGAATGTATTTCTATTTCGCGCGTCTCATTTTTCTCGTCTATTAATCTGATTTTGATTTTCCCGATTATAACATCAAGTGAGCATTCTTTTTTTGATATGATTCCCTTCACAGTATGTTTTACAAATTCTTTATGTTCGACATTTTTCTATATTGAATGCGGAATTAACGAGATAAAGGCACCCGTATCAATTATGGCATCATCGTATTTCTTACTTCTGCCATCTGCTGTTTTAAATAAGACGCTACACACGATTCTCAAAATCTCAATATCTTTAAATTTTTCGTTTAGTTTCCTGTCCTTTATTGTCTTAAAATACAACTTAATCATTCTAGGTATTTGTTTATATCAGGGATTCGCTATGCTGCAGCGATATTGAGTATAATAACAACTATGCATCAGCGGGTGCAGATTTTGGCAAATCCTGTCAATATCTGCTGATTTTTGTTTTTGGACGAAAATCAATTTGATAATTAGATAAATCTATAATATGACTACAATATAACGATTTTATATAGATATACACATACCATTCATTTTAGTATATGCAACTACCACCATCTACAAATTCTATAACGGGATATTTTGCTCTTGTTTTTTTTTGTGCAAGGTCTTCTACTTTACTTAAATTTTTACCAAAAGCTACAACCTTTTTATTAACAATTGCTATCCACATTTCAGGATATTTTTCCCACAACTCTGTCGCATGCTTTCGTGACCATTTTGCGTCATCCCAGTGCCTCTTTGGTATTTCTTCATGTATTTTTCCCATTTTCAGGATTATTTAATTAAATGATTATGTGGTTTATTAAATTAAAATTTACATAATTTAAATGTTTTATTCTACTTACAAAATTTTCTCCACATTATCTTCTTAAAAAATTTAATATCCCTCTTCCCGCGAGCACCCCTGTTGCCGATGCATTAATTATATCTCTGCTTAATCCCGCCCCGTCTCCCGCTGCAAATAAATTTTTAACAGATGTCTGCATGTTTAAATCCGCAGAGGATTTAAGCATCT
>JAPMTR010000078.1 GCA_026552975.1 Candidatus Methanoperedens sp. | reverse complement strand
AATGAGTCTGCAGATTCCTCAAATATAGCTTCTGTAGTTTCTTCGTTTAACGATTCTGTTGGTGTTTCTTCTAATGAGTCTGCAGATTCCTCAAATATATTTCCTGAAGTTTCTTCAGTTGTTTCTTTTAATAATGATTCTTCTCCTTCTGGAATATCGGTGATACCCTCGGGGAGCATGTTTGTGGGTACTATTTCTGAGTCTATGTCCACAGGTTTTTTTGCTCGAGCAGGGCGCTTTGTTTTCCTGGCACCTTTCTTTTTGAATTTATTCATGGCCATATAAATCAAATGTTTATTTTCTTAAAATCTTCAATATCTTTTGACAGGCGATTCAGTTCGTCATCTGTGATCATAACACGACTTTTTATATCATCGAGTTCATATTTCAGTTGTTTTATCCTGACATTCATGAGATAAATAAAGAGAAAGGCGATGATCAGGACAACCGATAATATCGAGGGAATAAGTTCTATCACCATTTATTTACCTCCAAAAACAGTTCTTGCAAGGCGGTCAACAAAACTTTCCTTCTTTTTCTTCGTATCAGGTTCAATGAAAGGCTGGCCTGCAAGCTGAGCGGCAAGTCTTTTAAAAGCGATAGATGCAGGGGAATTTGGCGCCTTAATGACTATCGGGATCTTAAAAGCCGCAGAGAGTCTTACATTTGGATCTTCAGGGATCATTTCAAGGACTTTAACCCCAAGAAGTTCCGATACCTTATTCTTATTGATCTCCGTTTTTTCAAGGGAAGCACGGTTTAGAATGGCGCCTTCTATTGTCCCACCGAGCATTTCTGTTAAAGCTTTTGTTTTCAGGGCGTCGGCCATCGATGAAAGCTCAGGGTTCACAACCAGAATTACTCTATCTGCAATCGCAAGTGGTATTACACCATCCTTGCTTATCCCTGCAGGAGCATCGATCAAAAGAAAATCCAGCCCTTCTACAAGTGTTGACATTACGTCCTTTAACTTATCAGGGTCTGATTTCTGGAATCCTTTTAAAGAAAGTCCGCTCGGGATCACTTTCACACCGGCAGGGCCTTCATATATTGCTTCTTCAATATTTGCATTACCACTGAGTACTTCATGAAGCGTGACCTTGCTTCTTTCAAGCCCGATCAAAAGGGCAAGGTTCGCCATTCCAATATCTGCATCCAGGATCGCTGTCTTTTTCCCGATTTCTGCAAGAGCAGTACCCAGATTTAGTGTTGTGGTTGTCTTTCCGGTCCCGCCTTTTCCTGAGGCGATCGTATAAACGCGTGCTGTCATATTCATCCCTTTTAAATAAATTTATTAATTCCCATATAGTATATCATAATAATACTCATAATAGTTAATAAATCTAACTCTACCAATTTTCTGATATTATATTAATAAATCACGGCATTATCTTTTTATAGTATCATACTCATAAGTATTATTATCATTATACATAAGGGTAGAAATATGGTTTCCATAGTCGATGATTTTGAAAAACATTGCATCGAAGTATTGGAAATGCATTTCGGCAAATTAGCATCCGGGATTGTAAATAAAGTAAAAGCAAAGAAAAATTTAGACGATATGTCAAATATCAATGATATAAAAGAATTTATTGACTTGATAGAGATCAATATCAGCGTGTTGGCAGGGAAGAATAAATCCAGTGATATTTGCAATCGATTAAGGAATAGGGCACTGGATATTATGGGAACACAGAAAAAAATTGAACCCCTTATAAATAGTGATATGGCGAGTGAGATCGAAACATTCTTAGAAAAAAATTCATTGCCTTCTGAAATAGATGTTAGCGATTATACGAAATATTTGACACTTAAATATGGGGGGAAGGCCAAAACAGTTGAAAACGAAATCATAGAAAAAATAAAATCACATATAAAAGAAACAATTAGCCGAAACAAAATTAAAGCGGAAATTAATGAATTCCTGAAAAGATACCAGCAGCCTACGAAAGCCGATATCGATGATTTTATTAATTTTATACGTCTATCAAAACTGGTTTTCAGGACTGATGAACTGCGCGATGAGATTGAAAAAGAAAGGCTTTTCAGGAAATTCCATGGTCATCAGGAAGCTGTAAAAACGTCTGATATTAATGAACTTGTAAATTTGCTTAAAAACACGAATGATAAAGACGTAATTAAAAAGAATCTCCAGAACCAGGAACTCAGTTATCTTATAAAGGATGAATCAGAGATCTCAGATAATTCATTATCAGATTTTGTTAAGACCATGACCCCGACAAAAGAGGATACAATAGATACTCTTGAAGGTCTTGGTCTTACTCATCTTATTTCGAATAAAAGAAGAAAATAATGATCATTTGTTAATATGTCAAGGTGAAATAAATTGCCTGTTAAAAAAAATAAAACCCGAAAAAAGTTAGCACAGAAGAATCCTAAAAAGAAAAGCATTAGTGTGAGTAATGTTACAAAGAAAAAGGCTAAAAAAAGTGTAGGCCCGAAAAAAAAACCCGGAAATCAGATAATCAAGACGGAGAAAAAAAAAAGGGTAAAAAGGGTAGAACAGGTAAATCGTAAAAATGTTGAGAAAATACTCTATCAGGAAGATAAACCAATGGATATCATAGAGAAATTTGTTCCTGCCCAGGATTCACAAAGTAACAATGATACAATTTTTCCCATGGTAATATCCGGAAGTTCAATATCCTTCGTTTCAAAAAGAAATCACATCACCATTATATCCTTATTATTCATATTTGCATTCTTTATGGGGGGTTATATTTATCCGGCAAGTTTAGACGACGTCGTTTCAAATAATGTGATATGGGCTGGTAATGATGGTCAATATGACCGCGGACTTTTCGGTCAATTTTATGCTTCTATAGCTTTCACAATGGGAGTATTCCTGCTTGGATATTATGTCAATGCTACATTTATAAAATATAATATTAAAGATTGGAATTATTTCTCCATAGGGGTGCTATTGATGTTTTTATTTGGATTGGGAAGGATAGGAGAACTTGTATTTGATCATAATATTTTTGAAGGGTTTAAAAATATTGTCCTTCCTTTCGCATTAATAGTTCTTACTTTTGCAATATATAGAATTTTTAAAAATATGACTGGAGCAATGTGAAATGGATATGAATACGATCTATAACCTGTTTTCCATTATCAATCTTGTAGCCGCAGTATTATGTGTGTATTATGCGAAAAAATTATATGATTCGACAAAAGGGGCCGCTGATTTCTGGTTGTTTCTTTCAGCTTTTATTTTCAGCCTTGGAGCATATATCTTCTTTGACTTTGTAGAGAAATTATTTGGTCTAGTATTTGAATCCGCGATCAAAGCAGCACAGGATATGTCGATCAGTTTCGCGGCCATATTTGCATTGGTTTCAGCGATATATATTAAGAAAATGTTCGATGAGATGACTGGTGAGTAAATGTCCATAAATACAATGGAAATCCTGAAGAAACATCTTGAATCAAATGTGGGTGATCTGGGTATTACGATCTTTAATCAATCGGCTTTTAGAATGGAAATAAGTGCAAATCCATCCAAAGAGGAATTTGAAACATTGATTTCATCACTTGAAAAATCGGTAGAAAAGCTCTTTGGTACCAGGAAAGCAAGTTTGATCTTCAATAATTTGAGAAATGACCTTGTAAAATATGATCCAACATTTGATAAATTTTTTAGTTACAGGTTTGATGATGATCTTGAAAAATCTCTTGAAAATAAAGGTCTTATAAGGGAAAATGAGGTAAATGAAATAGCATTATCCATGATCTCAAAAGGATGTGAATTCGAAGAGGAAAAAATCGTCTTTATGATAAAAAGAATCATAAGAAAAAAGATATTGCGGGATCTAATAGAGAAATACGTTACTGATGAAGTAAGATCATTTCATGATAAAAAACCATTTTATTCTGAAATAGATATTGAACATTTCAGGACCGAATTAAAAAGCAAAAAGATTGTGATCAGTGATATGGACCTGAATAAAATTTTCGAAAAAGAAAGGCTATTCAGGAAATTCAACTTTTTGGAACGCAAAGAAAGTGAAGATGAAGACTTCATCTCTAAATATTCTCAATTATTTGACCCTAAGATCAAGAACGATTATAATTATATTCTTACTGATGCTAAAGTAATTTCTATGATGAAAAAAAATAGGATACTCAGAGGATATTTTAAAAGGCCTTTAGTAAGCCAGAAATTGCGAAACTCATTCCTATAGTGTCTCAAACGGGTTTTTTTACTTCAAATAACTGGAAGATGTTGATAACAGAGATCGTTATGAATATTGCAATGGCACAACTATAAATAACATCCGGAAAACCAGTGATCAAATTCACATTCAACCCTTCAAAAATTGCATATAATGCAAACCAAACACCTGTATACCTGAATTTTTTTCCTGCAGATTCGCCTGCAATAGTATTTATTTTTCCCGATAATTCAAAAAAAGCATAAGAGGTAACGACAGAGCCCAGGAACCCAAGCGTTTGTTTCTGGGCGATTTCTGCTACTTTGTAATTGATCCCTGTACCACCCCCTGTTACAATATCTACTCCTATGAAAGTAAGAAACCAGAAATACATTAATAATGCTCCATGAGGTATGCCGCGAAGCCACCTGTTCTCTTCAATTCCCGCGGTAGCGACATTCAAGCCGAATGAAAGAAGAGCCGCAAAAGCACTTGAAACCAATATTAATTTCATTATGTCAAATATCCACAATGGTTCCCAGTTAAGAATTCGTGGTATTTCCAGAAATTCGGATATTCCTCGAAGGAGGGCAAATATCGCAAGAGACCCAAAATCATTCATAAATTCAATATGGGTTATTCTCTTTCTCCACATGGTTAAAAAGAGGAACATTTCAATAAAGATAACTCCGTAAATTATTGATATTATCAGTTTAACGAGATTATCATTCCAGTCGATCATGGTATCCTTTATTTATTTAAAAGCAGTGAATAATTAGAGTGGATTAATTAGTATTTAAATCTATTTATTGTTAGCATAATTATTATCATGTAATCCAGCATCTGAAAAAAAGGGATAAAAAAATATTGACATGTGACATGATAAATCATGTTATTTTCATGGTGACTGGTAGAAAAGCTTTAATATAAGGGTGATAACAATATAATAAAAAAATTGTGACATTTAAGTTACTACATATTTATAGAGGAAATTGAATTTGACATCAAAACCTAATTTATATGTCCCGGAATGGCTCGTAGCGTTTCAAAAAGAAATAGCTGGAGCAATTTTATTATCTTCAGACACCGGGAATGTAATATGTAATTATAGAAAGAGATATGGTATGTCACAACAAGAATTTGGCGAATTGATGGGACTTCGAAGAGAGTCAATATCCCGTATCGAAAATGGCAGTGTTACGCCCACATTTGATTTTGCACGAAAATTCATTAATGCTGCGGCCCTGATAGAAGCTATCCGTGTGGAGAGATCAAAGCATAAGGAAATAGATGTCCATTTCCTTGAAAATCTTGCCAAAGAGCTGGGATTTGACCGGGAAAAACTCACATTCATGCTCAAAATAGCTGTGGAAAGTTATGATAAAAAACTCAAAAAGATTCAAAGATCATTAAAGGAGAATTAAACATGACAGAAGATTCGGTTGTATGGCTTGAAGAAGTTGGAAAAGAAGATATAGCGATCGTTGGCGGAAAAGGGGCCAGCCTTGGAGAGATGCTGAGGGCAGAACTTCCCGTTCCAACAGGTTTTGCAGTGACAGCACAGGCTTTTAGAAGGTTTATTGATGAGAACGGTATAAGTGAGGAACTTTTCAGTTCACTTGAAGTTGATGTTGATAATGCGGACATTTTAAGGGGGGCAGAGAAGAAAGCAAAAAAGATAATAATGGATGCAAAGATGCCCCAGGACATCGAAAAGAGCATAAGATCAAAATATAAAGACATGTGCAAAAAAGAGGGGCATGAGGTTTTTGTGGCAGTTCGATCAAGTGCGACAGCTGAAGATCTACCCGATGCAAGCTTTGCAGGACAGCAGGATACTTTCCTTAACATGAAAGGGGAACAAATGGTAATTGACGCGGTGAAGAAATGCTGGGCATCACTATATGGAGCGCGTGCAATATATTATCGTGTAAAACAGGGTTTTGATCATAGCAAAGTGAATCTTTGTGCAGTTGTCCAGTTGATGGTTGATGCCGAAAAAGCAGGTGTAATGTTCTCCTCCCATCCTTCTACAGGAGAACCTCTCACGATCATTGAAGGATCATGGGGGCTTGGTGAGACAGTAGTATCAGGTTCTGTTTCTCCGGATTATTATCTGGTTGAGAAAAATACAAAGACCATTAAAGAACGGAAGATCTCAACAAAGAACATAATGCATACAAAAGATCCGAAAACAGGCAAGACAATGGATGTTCCTGTGCCTGCTGATAAGAAGAATGCAAAAGTCCTTGATGATGATGAGCTCTTAAAACTTGTTGAATTCGGGAATATCCTGGAAGACCTTTATGGAATACCTCAGGATATTGAGTGGGCAATCAAGAACAGGGAGATATTTATTCTACAGTCAAGGCCTATAACTACCATAAAGAAGAAAAAAGACCCTAATGATAAAGTTGCAACAACGGCAATTCTTGAAGGTCTTGGGGCGTCTCCAGGCATGGCATATGGTGAGGCAAAGCTTGTTTCGGATGCCAGCGAACTTGGCAAAGTTAAAGATGGCGATATTCTTGTTGCGGTCATGACCACACCTGACATGGTACCGGCTATGAAACGAGCTGCTGGTATCGTTACTGATGAAGGGGGTCTTACATGCCATGCTGCTATAGTTTCGCGCGAACTTGGCTGTCCTGCAGTTGTTGGAACACGAAAAGCGACACAGATGCTAACAGATGGTATGAAAATTACGATAGACGGTGAAAAAGGCCTTGTTTTTGAAGGTAAAAAGGAGTCTGTTACGCCTGTTGTAACTCAAAATGAAACTAAATCCGTGAAATTTGCAAGATCAAAACCCGTAACTGCAACTGAAGTTAAGGTAAATGTCTCAATTCCAGAAGCAACGGTGCGCGCTCTTGAAACCCAGGCTGATGGTGTTGGTCTTTTAAGGGTCGAACACATGATCCTCGGACTTCCCAAGCACCCCAAGCAGTATATAAAGGAGGGGAAGGCTGATGAGTATGTTGCAGAGCTTGTGTCGCGCATCCAGACAGTTGTTGATGCATTCTATCCGAAACCAGTCTGGGTAAGAACACTTGATGCGCCCACTGATGAGTTCAGGGCAATGGAAGGCGGCGAGGGTGAACCCATAGAGCCAAATCCAATGCTGGGATTTCGGGGTATTCGGCGTGACCTTATAGATACTGAGCATTTCGAGCTTGAAGTAAGGGCTTTTAAGGAGTTGATCAAGCGCGGATACAATAATATGGGAATTATGATACCTCTTGTGCAGCATCCTTCGGAGTTGAGACGGGCTAAAGAATTCATGCGCGAAAGAGGAATCGATTTTGGCAAGACCGAGATCGGAATAATGGTTGAGATCCCTGCAGCGGCTTTGATAATAGATCAGTTCTTAGCCGAGGGACTTGATTTTGTTAGCTTTGGTACGAACGATCTTACACAGTATACACTTGCTGTTGATAGGAATAACGAGCATGTGTCGCATCTTTATAATGAATTGCATCCTGCGATCATGAAACTCATAGAGCATGTCATCATCGAGTGCAATAAAGTTGGTGTGAAAACAAGCATCTGTGGCCAGGCAGGGAGCAATCCGAAGGTCGCAAAAAGGCTTGTAGAACTTGGTATAACTAGCATTTCAGCGAATATTGATGCTGTGGAGACTGTCAGGGATATGGTTGCAAGAACAGAATTGCAGTTGCTGCTAAAAGGGGCAAGAGAAAAGAAGAGCTAAGTTCACAGCAGCTTCAAATTTCCCGTGATCTTATCGAGTTCACCGACTTCCGAAGGTCCTATCCCCAGAACAGTTGTTGTTCCTGGGGGAACTTCGGTCAATCCCGCATCAGTAATAAGAACTGCCGGAAGACTATGTCTTCTGGCAAGTTCCCTGAATTCGAAAAGTTCCTTTAACCCCGCGACTCTTAATACCACTTTCTTCTGTCCCCCTTCTTTCCAGGCTTCTCGTGCTTTTGGTGCTGCGAATTCATAAGCTGAAATAGCTGCATGCGCTACCTGGACTGCGAGTTTGCCTTTTGACAATTTCAGGTCATCGCGCACAATAATAACTTGCTTATACTCGGCCATTAATTACACCGCGATCACTTGATCAGCATTCCTTTCTCATCAAATTTCATTACGTCTTTTTGTTCTGCCCATGCTTTTCCAAGTTGCAACGCTTCATCCCTGTTAAAATCTCCTACAGAAATGGTTTCCTCATTCTTATAAACAGCTTCGACAGGGATAGACATGACACTTTCAGGATTTTTTATTATGATCCTTCGGCCTTCAACCCCTATGCTTTCCCCGATCTCCAGATAGTCCTGCTTTACAAATTTACCTATATAGGAATCAGCAATTAGATCACTGGATTCTTTTTCCTGGTTTTTTATTCCAAGGAAACTGGAGATTTTATCTAGGATTGACATGAATACCTTTTATTATCTATTCTAAAATAAATACTATTGGATATTGGAATGCTATCATAAAGGATTCGAAAATTTTACAACAGGGCATGCCCAAGTGCATTTCCCGCATTGGGTGCATTTTGCGCTTATTTTTGCAGTCCCTCTCATACTTATTGCATGAACAGCACACTGACCAACACACACACCGCATCCTGTGCATAATATGGCTCGCCGGATTGTCTTTTCTGCAAGTCCGATCAATTCCCGCGCTTCACCCTCGTTTCCGCCCCGCGCGACCAGAGTTCCGCTTGCATAGACGTGAACATTGTTCTCGCCGCATTCGGCGAGTATCACGCCCTCGATCGATCTTATGTTCCCGATGATGTTAAGAAAACCTGAATCTTCGATATTGGCAAGATTTATCGGAGTCCCAAAACTTCCTTCAGCGGTCATCCCTCCTGCTTTGCAGGGACGATAACCCACTGTTATCGTGAATTGCACAGGTTTTTTCTCACTTATCGGGACTACATTGATTCCCAGCCTTTTGGCGATAATACTGATGGATTTTGGAAGCACCTGCCAGCGCCAGAAACCCATTTTTACCCATTCTTCTGGAAGTCCATTGCGTGAGGCATAGGCCAAAAGGTATTTCTCAAGTTTTTCACCAAGTTCGGGGTGGATCTCGCTAAGCCGTGAGAAATCAGCCATGCTTGCCGAAGGGCATAACCAGCATCCAATCCTGTCAAAACCTTCTTCATACAGAGGATTATATTTTGCCTTCTTCCAGAACAGGTATAGCCAGACATGAAGCGCGGTCCAGTTCTGGATGGGCGTAGCTCCTATCTGGTTTCCCACCCATGGGTTCTTCCAGATGTGTTCACTGTCAGCTCTTACCTGACTTTCATACTTTCGCTGTCCTATGAATGTAAGGCAGCCGTTATTATAATTCTTTTCTATGACCTGTGTTATCGCTCCCAGTTTGCAGACTTTGCAGCACCATCTTGCTTCAACTGTGGGAGGACCGAAATTATCAATGGATTGCCAGAAAGAATCTCCGGATGAATGGATATGTAATGGAAGTGAAAGTTTTTTTGCTGTTTCTTTTACATTTTCGATGGTTTCAGTGAATTCAAGACCAGTATCTGCGAACAATATCTCAAAATCTGCCGTAACATCGCGAACAAGAAGAAGGGTTACAAGGCTGTCCTTTCCTCCGGAATACGAGACAGTCACAGGTCTTTTGGAGGTTTCGATCACGTTTTTTATGAAACTGTGCGACTTTAGCTCCATTTTACTGAGAATATGTATGTTTGCCTGTACAGCACCATCCCAGGTTCTCATCTGCGCAGATAATGGCTCATGTGCATGTGGCTTTCCGTTCCAGCGTGTTTTTACGGCCATTCCTTTTTCATGGGTAAGCATCCTTGCTGCGTTCATCCTTGCTCTTCCTGTGGCGATCACTTCTTTATCCGGCGTCAGGATGATGACTTCGTCTTCCTCTTTTATGCCTGGATCGGCTTCATTAACTCCCGGAGCAAGAACTGAAGCGCCTTTTTCAATAAAACTTATCGCGCCTTTATCAATTATTATACATTTATTACCGCCAGCAAGGTGGCGTGCTCCCTCAAGCCGCGGAATGAAAAACCAATCCATCTTTTCGATCTCAAAACGAATGGAACCCATTATTGCGCCGTCAAATACTACTTCATCCATCCTGTCTTCATAAGGTGCTTTGTTAAGGACAACAAGCCTTCCTTCGGGAATTAATTTCACTGCGAATTGTTTTTCAGTTGTCCTGTTTATGAGATCAATATCATACTTGAATGCAGGCCTGATGTCTCCCGGGGGAGTAATTTCTATCTTTTTTGTGGGGGTTGTGCACGCACATGTTTTTCCAAGCACAGGGAGGTTACAGGTAGGACACCAGTATAATAAGAGTTCACCGAGGTAATGGGGCATAGTTTTTTCCGTTATATATAATCTTCACTTAAAATTACGGCGATTTTATTTTTTAGTTCTGGCAGATCATTTTCAATAACTGCCCAGACAACATCCGCATCAATTCCGAAATAACGATGGGTTAGTATATTACGCATTCCAATAATCTTTGACCATGGAATTTCATTGTGTTTTTCCCTGAAACTTGCTGAGAAGGATCTCGCTGCTTCTCCTATCATCTGGAGATGATGTACCATCCAGACTTGAATTAGTTCTTCATGTGAAAAACCATCTTTGCCAGAAGTTGTATATTTCTCAATCCGTTCAATCGCTTCCAGAATATCGATTATGCGCTCCCGATCATCCCTCAAAGTGGTTTAGCCTCTCTTAATACGTTATTCCGGATACGTTCCCGAAGACCTTTCTCAGTAATAACATCCACTTTACAGGGCAGCAATTCCCGCAGATCCATTAAAAGTCCGCCAAGATCAAGAAGGCTGCGACCCGGTTCTAGGTCGACCAAGAAATCAATATCACTGTCTGCGTCAGCTTCTTTTCGTGCCACTGAACCGAAAATACGCACATTATATGCCCCATGTTTTTTAGCGAGGCTGTAAATTAAATTGCGTTTTTTATGGAGCAGGTTTTCTATGTTCATAATTATTTATATCTATCGTATCAGGTGTATAAATTTTTTGGTTGTGTAAGAAATATTGATTAAAATCGATTATTTGCTCGCCTTCGCGTTTGCCGCTATGAAATCACGCACAAGCTTTGCGCCAAGTACTGCTGTTCCTCCGGAATCGTATGCCGGAGCTATCTCAACAAGGTCAAAACCAACAATATAAGGCGCAAGGCAAGATATTACTGCCCTTACATCTCTGGGTGTTAATCCGTATGGCTCAGGAGTTCCCAGGGCTGGGGCATAGGCCGGGTCGATCGCGTCCATATCTATTGATAAATAAACAGGTCCTTTGATATAATCCCGGAATTGCGAGATCACTTTCTCGATGCCCAATGAAAATACATCTTCTGATGAGAACATCCTTATGTTATTTTCCCGGACATAGTCGTATTCATCGCGTGTTCCGCTCCTTATCCCGATAGAGACATATTTGTTTGTAAGGTCAAGGACATGTCTTGAAATACATGCATGGCTGTTCTTCTCGCCATGAAATTCCTCTCGAAGATCCATGTGAGCATCAAGCACAACGAACCCAAGTCCCGGATATTTATTTTTGCATGCTTCTACAAAAGGATATGAGAGCGAATGTTCCCCGCCAAGCATTATCGGGATCTTTCCATCCTGGACGAATTTATTGGCATGGATAGAAAGCATAGAAAGTGTTTCATCTACAGTTTCCGCTACTTCAAGGTCACCAGCATCGTGAATATCTATTTCGTCAAGATCAAAATCAAAAAAACTGCTGTAGGTCTCAAAATTATATGAAGCATCCCTCATAGCATCGGGGGCGAGCTTGCTTCCGGGCCTGAAACTTGAAGTGGCGTCAAACGGCGCCCCGCATATTACATATCGTGCTTTTTCGTAATTGGAATTTGCATCAGCGAAAATTTTATTATGCATCTAAATACGCATATCTATTTTCATTTTTCCCATTGACACAAGATATGATATTTCTTTTCCGGCCTCGATCTTATCTTTCAATTCGTCTGGTATTTTAAGCTCAATTGTTGTATACTCGGCCAAATCCATTACCTGGCATACATCGCCTTTTACTGCAAGGACCTGCCCATTCTTCCTGTCAACGATAGGTACATAAGTCTTATCAGTAACTGGCTGGACTGTCGAACGTTTAGTGCCGTCAAATATACCGATCGCATCTATGCGTGCTTTTGCAGAGCCGTGCTTTCCGGTTTTTGCATGAGATATGCTTTTAATGACACAGGGTTCATCGTCTATGAGGACGTATTTCCCTTCCTTTAATGTGCGTACTTCAACTTGTTCCTTCATTGTTATTCTCCTGCCCTCATGATAGCTTCTTATATATTAAATATGTCGTTAATTACCAAATAACTATAAAATCGCATAACTATATCATTTGCCAGTATTATTAAGCCAGATGATGACTCGATTTGGCGCCAGGTTTTATGATTTCTATACTTATCCCGTTAATGCCACCTTAATGGCAGCGGTGGGAAAAAGATATGGATTTTCTGGAATAAACGTAATTGGTCGTGATCCAAAAGAGAAGATTATTTGTCCGGAAGATTTTTCGATATATAGAGGTGTTGAGATCAGGGCAAAACCCTCCAGGATCCGTGAAGAAATACGAAAATACAGGGGATCGGATCATATTTTGATCGTAAATGGCGGGGAAGAAGATATAAATCGGGCTGCTGTGGAAACTGAAGGTCTTGACATACTAATACATCCATTGGAATTTAATAATGTCCTGGCAAAAGCGGCAAGTGACAACTCTGTATCCATTGGATTTAACCTTGGTCTACTTATCAGGTTACGGGGGGAGGCGCGGGTGAGGGAATTGAAAACCATGTGGATCAATCTCAAACATGCGCGAAAATACAAACTGCAGCTTATGCTTACCTGCTCTGCCCAATCGATATATGACCTGCGTGCCCCGAGGGAGATGGTTGCGATCTCAAGCCTTTTTGGAATGACCGAAAAGGAAGCGGTCGATGCAATGAGTGAAACGCCACTAAATATTCTTAGAAGGAAGAGTCCGGATTACATACAGGAAGGTATTGAGATACTATGAAGACAATTTCCACTCTTCGTGAAAAAAAAAGATACCTGGCATTTGAGATCATGTCTGAAAAGACCATAAGCAGGCAGGAATTGGTCAGGGAGATCTTGAATTCAATTATATCAATATATGGGGATTCAGGAGCAAGCCAGATCAATCCTTCTCTCATGTCTTTTGATGGAAAATACGGGATACTTCGCTGCGAGCGGGAAAAAAGAGTGGAAACAAGAGCAGGACTTGCCTGCATCCACAATATACATGGAATAGATGTTTCGATCATTGTCCTTGGTATTTCCGGGACTATCAAAGGAGCAACGGAAAAGTTTATACAACAAACACTCGTAAATAAGCCAGAACCGGAACGAAAAAATAATTGCGACCAATGAATTCCTCGGGATTGAAGGAATTGAAGCTCGTTTAAGAACGAAGCAAGGAATAAACTTACGGTTTTTCATTTCAGGAGACAATACAATGCAAATGGCACCACAAATGGGATACGACAGGGCAATAACAGTTTTCAGCCCTGATGGACGGTTATTTCAGGTAGAATATGCGCGTGAGGCAGTAAAGCGCGGAACAACGGCAGTCGGGGTAAAAGCTGTGGACGGGGTAGTGCTGCTCGTAGATAAAAGAGTCACAAGTAAATTACTTGAAGCTGCTTCAATTGAAAAAATATTCCAGATAGATGATCATATTGGCGCAGCCACATCAGGTCTTGTGGCTGATGCACGGGCGCTCATAGATCGTGCGCGCGTTGAAGCGCAGATAAATAAGGTCACATATGATGAACCAATAGGCGTTGAAGTCCTCTCAAAGAAAATATGCGACTTTAAGCAATCATATACCCAATATGGCGGAGTCAGGCCTTTCGGTACAGCTCTTCTTATAGCAGGTGTGGATGATCACAGGGCACGATTATTTGAAACTGACCCAAGTGGCGCACTTCTCGAGTATAAAGCAACAAGTATAGGCTCAGGAAGATCAGAGACCATGGAGGTTTTTGAGAAAAAATATACCGATGATATTAAATTGAATGAAGCGATCTTGCTTGGTCTTGATGCGCTCCACAGCACGACTGAAGGCGTTTTTAATGCTTCGACCATCGAGATCGGAGTTATTGAGCTTTCAACCAGGAAATTCAGGAAACTTGCTCCTTCTGAAGTTGAAAAATATGTGGAACAGGTAATAAAGATGCATGCCTCAGAAAGTAAAGGTAAGGACAAAAAAAAGAAAACAGAAGAGTGAATAGGTATGGTCACGCTTGATGAATCTATTATCGCCAGGCTTAAGACCCATGGTAAAACTTTTGAGGTTTTTGTAGATCCTGAGGGAGCGCTTGCCCTTAAAAGGGGCGAAGCTGTGAAAATAGAGAATATTGTCGCTGTAGAAGATGTATTTTCAGATGCTAAAAATGGTGACAGGCCAGCTGAACAGGATGTCTTGAATGCCTTTGGTACTAAAGATGCATTGCAAATTGCAAAGAAGATAATTCTTGATGGTGAGCTTCATCTAACAACCGAGCAAAAAAAGAGGATACAGGATGAAAAAAGGGCACGCGTAATAAGTATTATTGCGACTAATGCGATAAATCCCCAGACGAAAGGCCCGCACCCACCAGCGCGCATAGAAGCTGCAATGAATGAAGCGGGCGTGCACCTTGACCCTATGAAAAATGTAGATGAGCTTGTTGAAGTGGTAATGAAGGCAATAAGACCTATCATACCTATTAGGTTTGAAGAGGTCAGGGTCGCTATAAAACTGCCTGCTGAATTCGCCGCAAAAGCATATGGTGGGGTTGCAGCATTTGGGGAATTGACAAAACAGGAATGGCAAAATGACGGATCCTGGGTCGGTGTCTTAACTATACCTGCAGGAAGGCAGGAGGACCTGTACAACCTCCTGAACCGGTTGACAAAAGGGAGTGCAGAGACAAAATTATTAAAGTGATGAAAATGGAAAAAAAACTAGTTATCCCTGGTGATTTCTTATCAGATGATGTAAAACTTGCTGATGAGGGTACATATGTTGAAGATGGTAAAGTATTTTCATCTGTGTTTGGTATTGTTTCAATAAATAAATTGATAAGAGTAGTGTCGCTTTCAGGAAAATATATACCAAAACGCGACGACATTGTTATAGGTATAGTGACCGAAGTTTCTTTTTCGAACTGGATCGTGGATATTCGTTCTCCGTATGATGGATTATTACATATATCAGAATTCCCAAGACGTATAGATAATGTTGATATGTCAAAATACCTGAAAGTTGGCGATTCTATTATGACCCTTGTAAGTGATGTTGACGAAACCATGAAAGTTGAACTTACCCTGAATGACCAGAGACTCAGACAAATAACAGACGGGCGGGTCATTGAAGTCACACCATCCAAGGTGCCAAGGCTAATAGGAAAGAATGGTTCGATGATCGGTATGCTGAAAAACGAGACCGCCTGCAATATCTATATAGCCCAGAACGGAAGGGTATGGCTAACAGGAAAAGATAAGAATATTGACCTGGCAATAAGGACAATCCAGAAGATCGAGAACGAGTCACATATATCGGGATTGACTGAAAGGATAGTAAAGTTCTTGAAACAAGAAAAAGGGATACCTGCAAAAAAGCAGGTTAAGAAGAAAGAAGAGGATAATTCCGGGGGGATCCTGGACGAACTCCTTGATAAATGATTTGTGTGTATGAAATTATAAAGAACGAGGAAGAAAGAGAAGAGGAAATTTATGGCAAAACCAGAAAAGTTGATAGAAAACGGCATTCGCCTTGATGGCAGAAGACCAGATGAATTAAGACCCATAAAAATAAAAGTGGGTGTTTTGAACAGAGCTGACGGTTCATGTTATTTTGAATTCGGACTGAACAAGGTAATAGCTGCGGTATATGGGCCGCGAGAAGTGCATCCGCGCCACATGCAAAAATCAAACAGTGCGGTTGTTCGTTATAAATATAATATGGCGTCGTTCTCGGTAGAAGATCGAAAACGTCCGGGACCTGACAGGAGAAGCATAGAAGTGTCTAAAGTAAGCAGGGAAGCGTTAGAACCTGTGATATTCCAGGAATATTTCCCACGTTCTGCAATAGATATATTTGTAGAAGTTCTCCAGGCCGATGCAGGCACACGGACGGCCGGAATCAATGCCGCATCCCTGGCTCTTGCAGATGCAGGTATCCCTATGAAAAGTCTTGTTTCCGCATGCGCTGTTGGTAAAGTTGATGATACGCTTGTTCTTGACCTGAACAAGGATGAAGATAACTATGGACAGGCCGATATGCCAGTAGCCATGACCCCGGATGGGAAGATCACGCTTTTGCAGATGGATGGCCATCTCTCAGGCGATGAATTCAAGGAAGGTCTTGAGATGGCAAAAAAAGGGTGTCTTGAAATAGCCCAGCTCCAGAGAGCTGCACTTCTTGAAAAATATGCCACCAGAATGGATGGTGAGTCAAATGAGTAATGAGGTAATGTCAGAACTCAAGAAAGATCTCATCTATAATCTCATGATCAAAGGAGAAAGAGAAGATGGGCGCAGATTTGATGAATACAGGGATATAAAGATCGAAACCAATGTCATTGAAAAAGCTGAAGGTTCAGCGCGCGTTCAACTCGGAGATACGCATCTTGTCGTTGGCGTAAAGATCCAGACAGGCACTCCGTTCCCGGACACACCAGACAAGGGAGTCATCATGACAAATCTTGAGCTTCTTCCCCTTGCATCGCCAATGTTCGAATCAGGCCCTCCAAGAGAAGATGCAGTAGAACTTGCAAGAGTGGTAGATCGCGGTATCCGCGAATCCGAATCTATTGATCTTTCGAAATTATGCATAACTCCTGGAGAAAAAGTATGGATGGTATTTATTGACGTTCATGTTCTTGACGATGGCGGAAATATCATGGATGCCGCATCCCTTGGCGCCATAGCAGCCCTCATGACTGCAAAATTACCGGCAAGCCGCTTTGACCTGGGAGATGATACTCCGGTTCCCATGAGAGATGTTCCTGTGGCTGTGACCGCAGTTGAGATCGGGGGAACCATTATGCTTGATCCTTCAATGAACGAACAACGCATCGCAGGGACAAAATTGACTGTCATTTCAAACCAGGACGGCGGCATTTCAGGTATGCAAAAAAGCGGTGTTAATCCACTCACAACTGAACAAATAAATTATATAGTGGATGCTGCAATTGAGAAGGCAAAAGAAATTAGAGAAAAATTCCTGGAGATATAATTATGGCCAAAACAACTGCAAAAGGACGAAAAACAAGATCTGCCGGACGATTTGGTGTAAGATATGGCACCAAGAGCCGAAAACTTGTAGCTGATAGTGAAGAGAAAATGCGTGCAAAATATATTTGCGCAAAATGTGGAGAACCGAAAATAACAAGAATTAGTACCGGCATCTGGCAATGTTACAAATGCAATCATACATTTGCAGGTGGTACTTATGTTCCGCAATCTCCCGCACATATAACTGTTCTGAGAGCTGTTGCCGCAGTAAAAGTCGAAATTAGCAAAAAGGCTGCTTTGGCAATGACGGTAAATTAAGGAAAAGTATGGTATATAAATGCACACGCTGTAAGCGGGCGGTGGAGATAGATTACGAGTATAGCGGTGTTCGGTGTCCATATTGTGGACATCGGATCCTTGTCAAGGAAAGACCTGTGCTTGTAAAGATGGTCAAGGCTGAATGATCATAACCACTGCACGAAAACCATCTCCAAAGACACGAATATTCTGCAAGCACCTGGGAAGGTTCACAGGCTGGAAATATGTTACCCGCGGGAAATCAAGCCTTCAGGATCTTGCAGTTGAACCTTTTTTACTGGTAGGGGAAAACAGGGGAAATCCTGGTAGCTTCAGTTTTTTTTTACGCGGAAAATATGTACTTTCCATCCGGGCCAATGTATCACTTGATATAGAAATCGGAACTGGAAAGGAACCGGTGATCCAGGGAACTAATACTCTGGCTCTTAGTATTGGTAAAATTACTAATTTTAAAATGGGTGAAGGATCTGAAAGGGTCATAAAGATCGGGGAAAATATTGAATTTGTCAGCGAAGGTCAACTTTATATTAAACTAACAGTGCTGGAAGTAAGGGGCGAGGAAAGTGCTGGATCTATTTAATAAAGAAGGGATCAAATCACTGAAAGCAAAAATAGCGCAGCTTGAAGAGGAAAACGCAAAACTTTGCGTGCAGCTTGGAAAAAGAGAAGAAAAAGCAAAAAGAACTGTCGCAACAAAGCAGGATGTTGACCGTGAATTAAATGAAGCTTTGAATAAAATATCAACACTTCAAAACGAAATACAAATATTGAAAGAAGAGACTTCTACAGAATTGAAATTCAGGTTATCTGAGACTATATCACAGAACCGGTTTGAAGAGATGATATTTCTGCTCGGGGGAATACATTCAAAACTATCTACCTTGATAACCATATATCAGGCAAAGGATGAAACTACCCTGGATAATGCAAATGATATTGTAAAATTGATCGACAGCTCTTCACTTCACCAGATCGAAAAGATTGGATCAACTACAGGAAAAATAGTATTTTATGATACGAGCAGGATCATAAATCTTGTAATAATACCTATTTTTCCATTACTTCGTTCAGAGATCTTCTTAAAAACACAATTTGAACTTGAACGATTAAGAAAGAATCTCGAATATGAAAAGATACTTATATTGAATAGCCATGCCGGTGAGACTTTAATAGGAATAGCTTATAATGATTCTTTTATTGAACATGAAGTCGTAAGAAGCAGCGTAATGGGTAAACATAAACAGGGGGGGTGGAGCCAGAAACGATTCCAGGCACTTGTAGAAGAGGATATAAAACATCACGCTGATAAGGTAAGAACACAGCTTGAACAGATGATCCAAAAAAATACAGATGTCCAGTTTATCATTGCTGGAGGCGATGGGAAATTAATAAAAATGATAACAGAGGGTTATAATTACCCTGTTATTATAAAAAGCATGGATGCAATTTCAAAAGGAAATGTTGACCAGTTATTGAGGGAAGCAATGTCTGTGAGATGTTACTGGATATAATTTTGGCACATTCTTTCGCATAATGCATAAGCTTAAATCATAATAAGACGATTATTTAATGGAGGTATAAAAATGGGAGTTAAAGATAATACCTTAAATGAAATTGATTGGGAAAGAATTTCATATCTTCAGGATCTGGATGATCTAAACTATGCGATACTTGAAGGCCATATCACTATGAGCAAGAGAATCCCTTTGTCTCCATATATACCAGATATTTCGGGAAATATGAAATTAAATGATAAACAGAGCCAGATAGAATATATGAAAAGAAAAATCTATCCGATCAGGCCAGCTACAATGGAAGATGAAGTGGCAGGCGATTCTTCATAATTGAAATAAGATACCTGCGGTTTCGTCCACAGGTAAATGGAAATATTATAATCCAGAAAGCACAATATAAACAATAAATGGAAGTATGATCGTAGCCATGGCTCCATACCTGTTCATTTCCTTTGTATAATCAATGTCCTGCCACCATTCCACATCAATATGTATCAAAGTGGTCACAATAAGAGAAGAGGCAAGGAAGGTGTATGTGGATATCATGATCTTGTCTATTAAGATAAGAGAGCCCAGGGGTGGAAGTGAAGTTGTCTGGCTTATGTGGAACATCACTGCCGAAATAAGCATGCTTGTTCCTAAACCAAGTCTTTGCGCGATCTTATCAGAGCGGAAAAAGAATGAAAGTCCTGAAACTATGCAGAAAATGATCGGGGGAAGAAATGTCTTTAAGGCTGTGGATGTTTTTTCACGCTCTATCTCAATATCGAAATTCCCTCGTGAGTAAATTTCTCCCCATTTATATTTCCTATCTTTTGAATAAAAATCCCAGTTCTTGATGATCCAGCCTGAAGCTTTCACTTCTTTATCAAGACCGCTTTCATTGATCAATGGCACATAATTCAGTTTATCTACAGTATTGGATGTATCCTCAAAATCTAATTTTAAAATCTGTTTATCAAAAGGATACTCCTTAAAATTGGATTCTGAATATAAAGTCGCCTGGATCCTGTACCACACTTCGCGTTTCCTGGTCACAGGGTCAGTTTCATCTGAAATAAGATCCCTGGAATTTGCCCTGCCATTCATGAACTCAAATTTTGTGGGGGTAAAGTTTGTTAATGCCGCATCCCACCTGAACCACATGTAGAAATCCATGGTATATGTTCCTTTATTGACGTCATAATTCCCCAGACTGATAATGTATATTCCTGTTCCCACGTCAACAGGTTCAGCAACAGCTGACATTGGAACAAATAATATAATAAATAAAGTTAAGACAATAAGTGAACGGAACATGAGTTGAATTGTTTTTTTCAGATAATAAGCTTTTTTATAGGTTCAATATTACCGGGATTTTTTCGATATAACCAGTTCCTCAATACGATAGGAGTAAAAATCGTTGTTAAAAGACTCATCAAGATCAATACAATATAAGTATCCTGTTTTATCAGGTTTTGATTCAACCCGATCAAAGCAATGATCATAGCAACTTCCCCCCTTGGTGACATCCCAAAACCAACGATCAGGGAATCTTTTATATCCATGCCATATAATCTTGCAGGAATTCCGCAACCTATGACCTTTGTTAAGATTGCTACAACAGTAAGGAGAAGTAAAAACCACAAAAGTTCGGTTGTTAATGCATGAAGGTCAACCAGAACCCCAAGAGAGACAAAGAAAAGAGAAGCAAAGATTATCTGGAGATATTCAGCTCCTTCCCTGAAACTCAATCCTCTTTCCAATTTCGTGCCTTCGAGGGAAACACCAGCAAGAAATGATCCAACAATCGCTGAAAGTCCAATAAGCTCAGCTGCCATGCTGAAAAAAAAAGCGACCATCATTGCAAAAATAAAAATGAACTCTGGATATTTATGGACAGTCCTGGTTCTATCTAATCTTGTAATGACATTGGTGGCAAGGAATTTTCCAAAATAATTTCCAATTACAAGAAAACCTGCCGCTTTTAAGATTGTAATAAAAATTAATGATATTGATACCTCACCGGATACTATCTCCTGTGAGATCGAAAGGGCGAGCAGACTCAGGACGTCATCTATAATGGCTGCGCCTATTATTGCTTTTGCTGCGTCAGTCCCCAATTTATCCATCTCTTTTAAGACATTTGCCGTTATCGCTATGCTGGTCGCTGTAAGGGCTGTCCCTATGAAGATCGCTCCACCAAAATCGAACCCGGAATATATCGCCAGATAATAACCAGCGATCCACGGCAACATTATTCCTACTAACGCAATAAAGAAGTTCTTGATATTGGTTATATCTTTGAGTTTGAAATGCAGACCAACGGTAAAAAGCAGGACAACGGCGCCAAGATGAGCAAGGCTTGATACAAAATCGGTATATGTCACAAGTCCCAGCCAGCTTGGTCCAACTGCTATTCCTGCAAGGATAATACCAACAACTGCAGATTGATTAATATTGGATGAAATAAGATAGCCTGCTAAAGCTACGAACAAAAGCAAACTCATCTGGAATTCTATGGTGGATGCTATTTCATTCATTTAAAAAACGAAAGATAGGACAAAACACTTTTTATCAGTGTTTTGTCTTTCTGATTTATCACATTATGTCAAGGATCTCTAATAACTTTGCGCCTTTTTCATTTATCGCATTGAGCTTATCCTTTACCTCTGATTTCCTGAGGTATATCTCACTTCTTTTGCCGCTTTCATCCTCTGACTTAAGAGACAACTCCACATTAGAAGGACTTCTTTTTTTTATATCTGCCACTGTAGGAGCAAAGATCTCTGCGACTTTTTGCATAAGGTCATAAACAAGGTTTTCCTCAAAAACATCTCTTTCTTTGAGGGTTATTGTCTTTAGTCTTTGTTTCTTTGGATAGAGATTATTCGTCTGCTCGACTATCTTTTCTCCAAACTCTTGAAGTCTTAAGATATTCAATTCATTGTTGAGTTCAGGAACGGCATTAATGCTTATCTCCACTCCGTTTTCCTCTGCATGGTGTACATCCACGGAAAAATCACCCTTAAGATTCATTTTTAACCTGAATCGTTCGGAATTCGGATCTGATCTCTTTCTGAAAACCACTTCAAGTTCCTTATTTGAAAGAACAAGCTCCCCAAGCTGGAAATCATCTATGCTTACTATATCAGGGACAAGCTCCTTTTTAAGAAATGGTTTCTTCATCCTTGCAGGGATCTCCATCCCTTTCACAAAATCGCGGGCTCTGACATTACCTTTCCAAAAAGATGATTCAGAAGATGCAATATCAAAAAAACAGGATATACCTTCGTCGTTGTCGATCTGTACTTTTGAAGAATAGCCTTTTTCGGCAGCTTTGATCGAATATATTTTTCCGATTATTGGTATGGGGTCATAAATTAAAAAAGTTTCCAATGTTTTTCTGTTTGATTCATCGGCTTCGTCGATCTTTTTCTCAAACTGAGCTATTTCCTGGAATATTTCATCGGTGAACTTCGTCTTGCCTTCTTCTATGAATGTTTTTAAAAATTCCCTGCTTTTCTGGGCATATTTAACGATCGTTTCCTGTTCTTTGCTCCGGGAAACTGCTCCACCAATAGCGTTCTCAACTGTAAGGATAAAGTTATCCATCTCATCGGTAACGGAATTCTTAAGTCTTCTCCTGTCCATTATTGTTTCTTTGAGATCAAAAACAGCATTTTCAAGATTTATGGTCTTAACACTTGTTTCTACATAATTATTCAGCAATCTCAGGAAATCAATGTGCATCTGGAATTCTGTTGAATCCCCGTATAGGTATTTCATTATAGAGTCTCCAATTTTTGTAACCGTTTTGTAATTTGTTGTTTCACAATTTTGCTCTCCATGTTAATATTTGTTTTTGATCATATAAACCTATTTAATAGGAGAAAAGTCTATATTATGAAGAAAACAATAGTGCTTCATGGAATTTATCAGCGGATTAAAGGTATTTTTTTTGATCCTGTTAACAGGATCTATTGCCTACATAAATTATTTTGTATCTTACAATCCCACACTGATCAAAGCAATGTATTCGGTCGTGATCCTGCTGATAGCATATGTCATAAGTATATTTATCGATAATATTATAAAAAAACAGATAAAGGAAACAAGAGAACGATATTCGATCAGAAAAGCGGTTTCCACTGTCATTTCAATCGTTGTTTTTGGAGCGATCCTGGGTGTATGGTTACAGGAGACAACTACGCTTGTTGTTGCTTTTGGACTATTGAGCGCCGGAATAGCCATAGCGTTACAGGATCTATTGAGGAACGTAGCAGGGGGGCTTATTATATTTATTACCAAACCATTCAGTGCCGGGGACAGGATTCAGGTTGACAATGATCTTGGGGATGTTATAGATCTAAAAATATTTTATACGACAATTATGGAGATAAGGGAATGGGTGGATGGGGATCAGTATTCGGGCCGAATATTCCAGATACCGAATTCTTTTATTTTAAATAAGACCGTAAAGAACTATACGAGAGATTTTTCATTCATCTGGGATGAGATCACTATAATGCTCACCTACGAGAGCAATTATAAGAAGGCTCAGGAAATAATCAAAAGGATAACCCATGAGATCACAGTTTCGTATGAGGAAAAAGCAAAGAAAGAACTTGAAGACCTGGGGGAAAAATATTTCATAAACCAGGCTGATGTTGAAGAAAACATCTATACCAAAATAACAGATAACTGGATAGACCTTCATGTGAGATACGTTGTTGACCCGCGAAAAAGGCGCCTAGTCCGGCATCTCTTGAGTGAGAAGATACTTGAAGAAATGTTACCAAGGAAAGATATGAAGATAGCGTCTGCAACCTTTGAAATAGTTGGTTTTCCACCAGTGAAACTTGAGAGGTGAAGGAAGATCACTGAAGAAAACGAAAATGGTTCGATAAAAGAAAAACTATGGTACCTGGGTCTTATAGTAATCTTATCCATTCTTTTTTTTTTTGTGGTGGAAATTCTTCGATATCTCAACTATTATCCCAGGATTTGAATTTCTTCTCCCCAAGCTTGTTCTGGTTATTATAATATTATTATTCGTAAATATATTCCTGAGGATTACAAAGCCCATTCTCAAAATGACCGTTTCCACTCATTTTAAAGATGACTGGAAACTCATTCAAATGGTCTACATCTATTCAGTCTGGATCCTGGCACTCCTTATTATCCTGAATGGTGTTTTCGGGAATTTCTCATCGCTTGGTATTTCCCTGAGTTTGATAGGCGCAGGCCTGGCTTTTGCTCTCCAGCAGGTGATCTTAAGTTTTGCCGCATGGTTCCTGATAATTATAAAGCGTCCCTATAAGGTCGGAGACAGGATCTATATCAAGGGGAAGGATATTCTTGGGGATGTTGAAGACATAACAATGCTGTTCACTTTACTAAAAGAGGTCACTCCTAACGACACGGTAACGGGAAAAAATGTGATCATACCCAACAGCACAGTGTTTCTTGAACCAATTATAAATTATACATATGATGTGCCCTATATCTGGTTATCAGTTCCTATAGATATCACCTATGAGAGCGAAATGGCACTTGCTGAAAAGATAATTTTCGAGGTGGCAAAGGAAGTTGCGGGAGAGGAAATGAGAAAGGCTGCTTATAATATAAAACAAAAGACACCTGAAAGTGTCCAGGTCGAGTTCGCAAAGGAAGAGCCTGTCCTTAGAGTAGAATTTGGCGCATCAAGTGTAATTATTATGGTGAGGGTCTTATGCTATCCCAAACAGGTGCCTGCTATCCGGAGTGAGATATACAGACGATTGCTTATAGAGGTCAATAAGCCTGAAAATAAAGATAAAGTGGAAATAGCATATCCACATATGGAGCTCGTATTTCATGATGAGGTCATGAGCGAACGAATGAAGAGTTATCTTGATAGAAAGCATTCTGAGTGATAAGATAATTCAAACTGATTTCTTTCCCTGTCCTTCACCTTCAAAAATATTCAGATGAGAAGCCTCGATACCATATTTGGAAAATTCACTCCATGCTCTTCTTGTAACTTCAGATTCGAACTCAAACTCATATCGCAGATCATTCACATAAGCTTTAGCCCTCAGACGTCTGTAATAGGGAAAATCCTTTAAGAGAACTGTAAAGGGGCGCTTTCTGGAAACATACACATATTTTGAAGTCATGACCGATTCTTTCAATATTTTCATGGCCTGAGCCACATCTGAATCTGAGTCTATGAAAACATCAATTACAACCATCATCTCAGGCACTCCGGCGTTAGCGCTTGCTACTGCCTGGGCAAAGATCAGGTAATTTGGGGCAGATACGAGATTATCATCAGGTGTAACAAGTTTTGTTGCCCTTATTCCGATGTCAACGACCTCTCCATAATAATCCCCCATTTTGATCTTATCCCCCACCTGATACGGTTTTTCAAACGTGATCACTATACCTCCGATCACGTCAGCGAACAGGTCCTTAAGTCCAAAACCGATCCCTGCGCCAAGAAGGCCCCCGAAAAGGATGAGCTGGCTGGATTCCCATTTTAAGATATTAGCTAATATATAATAAAATGTATACCCATATATTGTAAATTTCAATAATGGAAGGACCATTTTAACTGTTATACGGTATTGTCCTGCGCGTTCTGAGATGAATATGAGAATGAACGTGACCAATCGAATGAACAGATAGGCGATAAAAATTACAAGTAGTGCTGATATTATTGTTCCCGTATCAATGACAGGCAATTGGAGAGTGGTATCAGCCATTACCACACCAGCCTTAATTTCTTCTGGAATTCTACAATACTTTTTAATGCTTCTGGCTTGATGAAGTAAAAGCCTTCTTTGCTTCCAACTAATCCCTGTTTTGAAAGTCGGTAAATTATCCTGTCGACCTGATAATCAGGTCCCATGATTTCTGAAAGTTCATCATTTTTAATAGATTTCATTGACAGGATGATGTTTAAAACAAATGATTCATTGTAATCAAGATCAATGTTGAATGATTCATCCTTTATTTTGCTTGGTTTGATGACAGGATATTCGAGGCTTTTTTGCCATATGATCTTTGCAACACCAGGATTTCCATTTGAGACATGATGGATCTTTTCAAAAATAATATCTTCAATTTCCACACGTTCTTTTCTTTTTAACAATCTGATCTTAAGGAGACTGTAATTTATTGTAAAATATGGTATGTTGATGGTTTTTTCAAGCGGTTTTATAAGGAAGGCATATTTTTTTGGTTCGATCACTTTTTCTTTTTCAAATTCTACGTCCTCTTCAAATCTTATTTCTTTTTCTTTATAATTTGATAATATGCATTCTTTGATCTGATCTGTTGTGAATTTTGGCAGTTTTATCTGCACAGGAAAATACCTTCCAACATTTATAACTTCATCAAGATAATTCCATGAATACAGATTCCATGAAGTAATGAAAATTTTGCCATTAGATATTGCTGATTTCAGGAACTCCTCAAGATATTCAAAACCTCCAATTCGTCTCATATAAAGAAAATTACAATCATCCATCAAAAAAACTCTTTTTGATTCTTCAGCTATCTGTATTTCGTTTCTATCTAAAATTATTGATGATAATGAGATCCTTGAAACCTTATCTGGATTCATTCTTTCAATCTCATTTATCAGGCTTGTCTTTCCTGAATAAGGCTCACCAATGATGGCAATATTTAAATTGTGTCCACATTCAAAATCCGCAATAGCTGTCTGGACATTAGCGATCTCTGCCTGAAAGCCTATAACCTGCTTATGAATTTCTTCGGACTCATCCATATTAAATACTCATTTTACTTTATGAACGTATTAATTTAAAGGGTATTAATCATTTCCATTTTAATTCATTGAATTAAATAAGAAAGAAAAGAAGTAGAAAGAATTACAACAGTAACTTTATTTATAAATGAATAATACAGCCCACATTTCGCAGATCAAAACAATAACTTTTTATTTATTTAAACCATAATCATAAACTTATGGGATATGTTAGCAAAAATATAGATCATCTTGGCATAGTAGCTGCTGTATGCAAAGAAATTGGATTGGTAGAAGAGGTAGACAAAATAGTGGGTGTAGGAGATAAACAAATAGTCACCACTGGCGAAGCAGTAATGGCAATGGTGATAAATGGTTTAGGATTTGTAAATAGACCCCTATATCTCACTCCTGAATTTATGAAAAATAAGCCTCTAGAACTCTTTTTCCGTGATGATTTAAAACCTGAAGATTTCAATGATGATACACTTGATCGGGCTCTTGACCGATTGTATGAACACAATCCAACCAGCATTTTCATGCATATTGCACTCAAAACCGCTAAAAAGTTTGGAATTGAAAGAAAATTTCTTCATCTGGATACAACCTCAATGAGCGTTCAAGGAGAATATAAATTCGAAGAAGAAGACATGGTTCCGATACAAATTACTAACGGTCACGCCAAAAATAAAAGATTTGATCTGAATCAGTTCGTCATATCTCTTATATCCAGCTCTCATGCAGATTTTCCTTTATGGATGAGCGTTTTAAGTGGCAATTCATCCGATAAAAAACATTTTCGTGAAGTTATCCAACAATTCTCAAAAGAACTTTCTGATAGTGATACTCTTACTTATTTTGTAATGGATTCAGCCATGTATACTGATCCAAATATAAAAGCAATGTCTCCTCTTGTAAAATGGATTAGCAGGGTCCCTGAAACCATAAATGAAGCAAAAACATTGATTGAAGGGATAAGCGTTGAAGATATGATAAAAAGCGATATCGAGGGATATTCTTTCAAGGATTTTTCAAGTTCATATGGTGGATTTGATCAAAAATGGCTGGTTGTTTTTTCAGAGAAGGGGTATGATAGGGAAATAAAGACTTTGAATAAAAATATAGACAAAGAGATGGATAAAATAAAGACTGAATTGTGGCATCTCGGAAATGAAGAATTCAATTGCCCCGAAGATGGATTGTCTGAAATAAATAAAAAAGGCGAAAAATTAAAATATTATAAAATTATTAAAACAGATATTGAAGAAATTAATAAAACTGGTAAACGGGGACGACCAAAAAAGAATGCATATTTGTTTAGTTGGAAAGAAATCCCAGGAAATGAAAGTGAACTACTTAAAGATTTTCTAAAATCTAATTATGATGTAGATTGGGTAAAAACTGCTAAAATTGCCAAAACAGATGACGATAAGACGATTATAATAAATGCTGGAGAAAAATATATTTCGCTGAATCTTAGCAATGAAAACACTGAATTAGATATAAAAATCGATAATGGTAAAACGGATAAATTCATTGTGAAGACTGAGAATGATAAGCTAAACATATACAAGACCGTTATTGAGGTAAAAAAAGTATATAAAGTCAAGGCAAATTTTGATAAAGATGAAAAGAAAATAGAATGTGAAAAAAACAAGAAGGGCAAGTTCATAATAGCTTCCAATGATGTAAATCTAGATAGCAATGAAGCTTTAAAAGAATACAAAGGTCAACAAAGTGTTGAGCGGGGATTTAGATTCTTGAAGGATCCATTATTTTTCGCATCATCTATTTTTCTAAAAAAACCTGAAAGAATTGTAAGTTTAGGAATGATAATGGTTCTTAGCTTACTGGTTTATTCGGTTGCACAATTTAAATTGAGAAAGGCCCTGGAAGAAAAAAAAGAAAGTATTCCAGACCAGTTGGGTAAACAAACAACGAAACCGACAATGAGACGGGTTTTTCAGATGTTCGATGGGATTTCTTTGCTGATACTTCTGGAAAACGAGGTCGAAAAAATAGTTGGTGTTTTAAATCTTACCGAAATACAAAAGAAAATACTTTCACTTATGGGAGGGGATTATGAAAAAATGTATTTATGCTAATAGGGATGTGCGAAATGTGGGATACAGGATATTATAAAAAATTAAATATCACGTTTGAAAATAAGGTATATCCAGGATGTTATATTCCCACTGCCTGTGCCTCCACCACCTGATGTAAACTGCACGAATTCCCAGCCCTTTTCTATCATCGTATCAATTTCTCGTTCAACAATATCAGGCTGGGGTGGTTCTGTAGATCCTGAGGTCAGGCATAAAACTTTGTACTTTATCATTATTGAAGATTATATTGAGATATAATGAATGTAACTATTCCTTGAGAGGAACTGCGATAACAGGAATTCTTGAATTTCGGATCACTTTATCTGCAACGCTGCCCATAAGGAATCTATCAATACCGCTTTTTCCCATTGTTCCCATTACAATAAGGTCGATGGAGTTATTTTCAGCATATTTTATTATTTCATCTGCAGGATTGCCTTCAACAATGACCCCTTCTTCCTTTTCCAGGCCTGCAGCCTCTGCCATTTCTGCTACAAATTTCAAAGCTATATCCCCTTCCTGCCTCAAGATTGAAAATGCATATTCCATCGGGGCAGACATGGGGATCGAACTATATTTTCCTGTATCGACAACATATATGGCCTGCAGTTTTGCTCCTGTGTTTATTGCCAGATCTATCCCATAATCCAGTGCCTTTTTTGTATTTTCAGAACCATCGGTAGCGATCAGAATTTTATTATATAATTTGCTTGGCATAACTCTCCTCATCTAAAATTGTTTGAATGTGTTCATAAATGATCTTGATTCTAAATAAAGAATTCGTCCTATAATACTTCCTGCCCCCATAGCTGCCCCAGGGTTACGTCCGCTGTGACGCGCCGGGAATCAAACCGTTCAATGCGCTCCGAGGTTTCAGTCAAAAATGAAAAGATTTAAAGACTTCTAAACAAATATAGTATAAAAGATAAAACTGCATGCGGTGAAAAATGGTAAATGTTATTTTGAAACTCCCTGATGACCTAAGCTGGATAATGCAGCTGAATAATGAAATTGGTTTTTGATGCTCTTCTTTTGTTATTGCAGAAACATATTCATCTTTTATCAAAAGATAAATACAATGAAAAGATGGCTATTGCTGAGGATATTTTAAGGAATATAGATATAACGGATTCACCGTTCTTAGCTCTTGCTATGGCTTTGAGTTGCTCAATTTGGAGCAATGATGGGCATTTTCAACGACAAGATAAGGTTGTAGTTTATACGACTAAAGACCTGGCAATAAAGATCAGTTTTTTTTTGTCATTCTTCCGACCAATCTCAAATTTTGAGATATGACTGGAATCAGTTCTTAAGTTCCTGAATATCTTTATACACATCAAGAGATTCCGGGTTCCTGAGTGATTCACGGTTCATGACTGATTTTCCATGAATGATGTTTTTTACAGCCATCTCTACTTTTTTCATATTGATCGTATAAGGAATATCACTGATCTGTATGACCTTTGCAGGCACATGACGCGGTGAACAATTAGTTTTAATAGCTGTCCTTATCTTTTTGACAAGGTCATCATTGAGTTTTGATCCGGGACACAATTTTACGAACAATACGACGCGAACATCCCCTTTCCATTCCTGGCCTATGACAAGACTATCTTCTATCTCATCGAACGCTTCAACAACGCGATAAATTTCAGCTGTCCCGATGCGAACACCCCCCGGGTTCAAGGTAGCATCAGATCTGCCAAAGATCACAACTCCACCATGGTCGTTGATCTTGATAAAATCGCCATGACGCCAGATACCAGGATAAACATCAAAATACGCATTGTGATATTTTTCTCCTTTCGGGTCATTCCAGAAGTATAGCGGCATGGATGGAAAAGGGGACTCACACACAAGTTCACCCTGATAATTCAAGCGTGATATTCCTTCTTCATCATATGCTTTCACATTCATCCCCAGGCCAGCACACTGCAATTCACCTGCATAGACCGCCCCCATAGGATTCCCAAGGAAAAAACAACCATTCAGGTCCGTACCTCCTGAAATGGATGATAAACACACATCCTGTCTTATATCGCGGTAAACGAACCTGAAATTATCATCAGATAGAGGTGAACCGGTTGAGAGTATCGTTTTTAGACTTTCGGTATCGTATTTATCTTCTGGCTTTAGCCCTTCTTTTTGTATGGAATCGATATATTTTGCACTTGTCCCGAATATTGTAATTTTTTCATCTCCTACAAGACGCAAAAGTGCCCGAGCATCTGGATAGAATGGTGATCCGTCAAATAGAACGATCGTACACCCCAGAGACAATGCAGATGCCATCCAGTTCCACATCATCCAGCCGCAAGTGGTATAATAGAACAATATGTCATCACGTTTGACATCCGTATGAAGTTTAAGCTCCTTGATGTGGTTTATCAAAATTCCACCGGAACTATGCACAATACTTTTTGGAAGCCCTGTAGTGCCTGAGGAATACATGATATAAAGAGGATGATCAAATGGCAGTTGTTCAAATTCAATTTCTAGACCGCTTTTATCAGAAATGAAATCACTCAAGAGAAAAGAATTTGGTACTGAGCTAATGTCTGGTTTTTCATCTCCATACGGCACTACAATGATCCTGGGCTTTATTGGCAATTGATCATGTATTTCTGTAACTTTCACCAAAGAATCGAACCACTTCCCATTATAGGAATAGCGGCTGGCAGTAAACAATAATTTTGGTCTTATCTGCCCGAAACGGTCAAGTGCGCCTTTTGTGCCAAAATCAGGAGAACATGAAGACCAGATAGCTCCGATACTTGCACAGGCCAGCATTGCCATCACCGTTTCTGGCATATTTGGCATAAACCCGGCCACTCGATCACCTTTTGTGATACCTTCGTTACGCATTCTTCTTGCAAGCCTTGCTACATTATCATAAAGCTGGGCATATGTTATCCTCTGGCATTCATCCATTGCCTCCCCTTTGAAAACAAGAGCAATATGGTCATCGCGGTATCTGAGGAGATTCTGCGCAAAATTTAGCCTTGCTCCAGAAAACCACTTTGCTCCGGGCATTTTTGTTATATCATCGATTACCTCATCAAAGTCACTTGAGGCAATTATGTCAGCCTCTTCCCACATATCTGCCCAAAAATCGGGGATGTTATTGATCGACCATTGATAAAGTTGTGAATAATTTTCAAATTTCATCCCATGTTTCTGGTTAACCGTCTGCATAAATCTATACATATTTGTTTCTTTGATCCTTTCTTCAAACGGTTCCCATAACAATTCACCATTCATGATTACTACCTCCTGATTGTGGTTACTTTCGAAATATATAAACCGCAGATGAACGCAGAAAAACGCGGATATTTCGTTTGTCTATGCACTTTACCCTGAATCATAGTATGTCAGAGCCGCCAATTATAAATATAATTATGCATTAACACTTTATATTATTTAAATAAAAAAAGGAGGAATTAAACTATTATGAATCTTACTAAACATGTCAGTCTTAATATCAATGTCCGCGGCAGTGGTCAATCAGCTACTCTTGCGATAAACGATAGGTGCAAAGGTCTTCAGTGTGATGGTAAAAAGATATACAATTTTGGGCTTGGGCAATCACCTTTTCCTGTTCCTACCCCTGTTGTGAATGCGCTGAAACTCTATGCTCATGAAAAGGATTATCTCCCTTCAAAAGGACTTCCTGCATTAAGAGAAGCAGTGGCAGGTTTTCATAAGGAGAAGGACAAGGTGGATGTGAGTCCTGAAGGTGTCCTTGTTGGCCCGGGATCAAAAGAGCTCATGTTCCTGCTTCAGCTTGTTTATTATGGCGAGATCATAGTTCCTGCTCCCTGTTGGGTCTCATATGTCCCCCAGGCAAGGATCCTGGGAAAGAAGGTTCGACTGATCCATACGACGTATGAAGAAAAATGGCACATGACCGCTTCACGGCTGACTGAGTTACTTGAAGAGGAGCATGATATCTACCGACCACGAATACTTGTGCTTAATTATCCGGGAAATCCGGACGGCCTTACCTATACAAAGGATGAATTAAAAGATATTGCTGATGTTGCCCGGAAGTACGAGATCATCCTGCTATCTGATGAGATATACGGGCAGCTTAACCACAAAGGAGAACATGTTTCTGTTGCCAGGTTCTATCCTGAGGGCACAATTTTAAGTTCAGGCCTGTCCAAGTGGTGCGGCGCTGGTGGCTGGCGCCTTGGTACTTTTTCATTCCCGAAGAACCTGGACTGGCTTCTTGAGGCTATGGCCTCTGTAGCCAGTGAAACATATACTTCGGTCAGTGCCCCTATACAATATGCAGCAGTACATGCTTTTCGCGGGGGTGTGGCAATAGAGAGATACCTGTGGCATGCAAGACGAATTCTCTCAACGCTTGGCAATATATGTCAGAAGATACTGGTGGATGCGGGACTAAGAGTCCATCCTCCCGAAGGAGGTTTCTACCTGTTACTTGATTTTACTCCACTGGCAGAAAAGCTTGCACAAAGAGGTATAAAGGACAGCGTCACCCTGTGCGAACGCCTTCTCCAGGAAACAGGTGTTGCCGTTCTTCCCGGGGCGGTCTTTGAACGTCCTCCAGAGGAACTCACAGCACGGCTTTCTTATGTGAACTTTAATGGGGCAAATGCCCTGGCAACAAGTGAAACATATCCGATCCACCAGGAACTTCCTGAGGATTTCATTATGCGAACATGCGAAGATACTATCACGGGTGTTAAGATTATTGCAAAGTGGGTATCATGAAACTTAATGTATAATGAGTTTTATTAGTATCCCCCGGCAGATGAATCAAACTTGAAGATCAATGAAATTTTAAAAGAGCTTGATCTGAAACAAGTTCAAAGATGGACTTTGTTCAGTATCGTGATCGGTATTGTTTCAGGTTTTGGAGCAGTACTGTTCTATCTCGGATTGAACGCAGTTTCAAATTATATTCTTGGGGGTATTGGAGGATATTATCCCCCATCTCCCGGCGGAGAACTTTCGCCATTCAGTCACCCTGAAACAAATATACGCTGGCTTCTTTTCTTATTGCCTGCAATCGGCGGGTTAATTGCTGGATATATCATTTTTACCTACGCCCCGGAAGCGGAAGGGCACGGCACTGATGCCGTTATTGATGCTTATAATAATAAAAGGGGTTTTATTCGCAAAAGGGTCCCTTTAATTAAAGCCATAACATCAATGATAACCATTGGCACCGGGGGAAGCGCGGGACGAGAAGGGCCGATCGCCCAGATAGGAGCTGGTTTTGGGTCAACGCTTGCCACATACTTGAAATTAAGCGACCGTGACAGGAGAGTTATGGTGATATGCGGTACTGCAGCAGGCATAGGCAGTATTTTCAAGGCCCCGCTTGGTGGAGCTATATTCGCAATAGAAGTTCTTTATAAGGGCGATATGGAAACAGAGGGTCTTGTACCTGCATTCATTTCATCCACGATAGCTTATTCAATATTTTCATCCTTCTTTGGGTGGGGACATATATTTGCAACCCCCAGTTTTAAATTCACAACACCCACTGAGCTTATTTTTTATGGGATTCTCGGAGTCTTATGCGCTGCAACAGCAATATTATTTGTAATTATTTTCTATGGGTTGCGGGACAGGGTATTTCGGCCCATGAAGATCAGACCACATTACAAACCCGCAATTGGAGGACTCCTCGTAGGTGTACTTGCCTTATTTTTCCCACAGGTCCTGGGGACAGGGTACGGATGGGTGCAAATTGCAATGAACGGTGACCCTGTAACTATGTCAATAGTTTTCATGATGGCTTTTGTGCTTATTAAAATGCTTGCAACGTCCTTTACCATCACATCGGGGGGAAGTGGAGGTGTGTTTGCCCCAACTCTTGTTATAGGAGCAATGATAGGGGGCGCTTTCGGACAGATCATGCATCTTGTATTTCCACAAATAATCTCTCAGCCAGGAGCTTATGTACTTGTGGGAATGGGCGCAATACTTGCCGGTGTGGCAAAAGTCCCCATAGCTGCGATCATCATGGTTTCTGAGATGGCAGGAAATTATAACCTGCTTGCTCCCTTGATGGTGGCTTCGACCCTTGCATATGTTCTTTCAGGCAGATGGACCATTTATGAAAAACAGGTAGAGAATCGGGCATCTTCCCCCGCACACAGGCGAGAGATGACGGTTGATATCCTTGAACGAGCACTTGTGAAAGATGCGATGACAACAAATATTGTCACGATAAACTCATCTTTGAGCATTCAACAGGTGCTTGACCTGATCCATAAATATGGTTATACAGGTTTTCCCGTTGTTGATGATAAAAAACTTGTGGGGATAATCACGTTTGAAGATGCTGAAAAAGTCCAGGTTGAAATAAGAAAAACAACCCTTGTAAAAGAAATGATGACGACAAACCTTATTGTAACAGGACCGGAAGATTCACTTGAAGACGCACTTTTAAAACTCCTTGACAGGAAGATCGGGCGATTACCTGTGGTTGATGCCGACGATCCCACAAATCTCGTCGGACTTGTTACTAAATTTGATATTATTAAAGCTCATGCAAAATTGAGTTCTAATAGGTAGTGTCATATAATGTGTCAATTAGAAGTGGCAAAACCTTATCAGGTAAGAAAGTAAGAAAGTAGTACCATGGCAACAGAAGTCGAGTTCACAAGAATGTCTACAAAAGGTCAAATAGTGATTCCTAAAAAACTCCGAGAAGGTTTTGAAGACGGAACACCATTTGCAGTAATACGGGACAGAGATACAATTGATTTTTTCCTATAATGACTTTTTTATCTTATCCACGATCATCCCGACCCATGATTCTGTATGTTGTTCCGGATGTTTGATTATTAGCACGCTGCAATTTGATTCTTTGATTATCTTATCAGGAAGCGAACCAAAAAGCATATCGTGTAATATCCATTCTGTCGAAGGTCCAATTATACAAAGATCATAATCATTTGATTTTTGTAATATTACTTCATCGATGGCAGCTGCAACTTTTATCTCGCTATCGACCACTTTATCTAATATTTTCATGGCTTCATCATGCATGTTTTTCGCAAGCGGGACAGATCCTTCATCACGAACAACAGTAAATATTGTCATTTTTGCTTTAAAAAAATCCGCCAGGTTTGATGCGATCTTTATTCGGTGGGAATGCTCACCAAGACCCAATGGTACCAGGATACTTTTGACATCCTTAAAATCTTGTGGGAAAAATACCCCGACATCGCAATCAGCAGATCTCATCAATATTTGCGGAACACTTTGTTTGATTTTACCTCGAAATACCTTCTCAGATCCACCCAAAAGGATCATATTGCATTTGCCCGATCTTGCAACATCCAGGATTGCTTCAGAGACATCATGTGAAGCCACATTTTTATTGTGTACAGTAACACCCAGTTCTTTTCCCGTGGACATGGCAGTATCAAAAATTGGCTGTGATTCTTTTATGAATTGATCCCCAGTTTCAAGAAAAGCTTGCTGTGGTATAGCTATAACATGCAATGCAACGACCTCGTTCCCCTGTCCTCTTGCAAGACCTGCGCCCAACGTGATCAAAGGCTTTACACTGGAGAGATGGGAAAGTGAAACTACTGTCCGGTAATCTCCAGGTGAAATGTATCGAGCAATTTTTCCTTTCTCGATCTTCTCTTTTTTTACAGAATAACCAAAATATATAATGAATCCGATCGCGATCCAAAGAACAGTGACATACCAGCCGATCCTGCTATAATTGAACATATATAAGGCAAGGAAAAGTTGAGAAATTATCCCAAGGATTGGAATTATAGGGAAAAAGGGTGTTTTGTAACCATATTCTATCTCTTTTCCAAACTTTTTTCGGATAACTATTACTGCAATATTTACCTGTACGAACAGGAGCAAGAACATAATATCTGCTGCGGCTGCAACATCTTCTATGGGAATACTTACTGCCATCAGGATAATCAAAGCGCCTGAAATAAATAATGCTGAATAGGGTGTCCTGTTAACAGGATGTATTTTACTAAAAATGCTTGGCAGGTTAAAATCGCGCCCCATCGCAAAAGAGACGCGAGTGGAAGAAAAAGTTGTTGCGTTGAGTGCCGACATTGTTGATACAAGTCCTGCGATTAACAATAAGAAAGTCCCAAAAGGCATGAATTGCTTTGCTGCTTCAATAAGTCCAAGTTCTTTATGCTGTCCCAGAAACTGCCATGCCGGGATATCTGTAGTTAAAGCGCCAATGGAAACAAGAGCCACTAATAAATAAATGGGGATAACAATGATCAATGAATAAAATATTGCCCTGGGGATATTTTTTTTAGGATCTTTCACTTCTTCTGCTGTTTGCGCTATGACCTCATATCCTTCAAACGCGATAAAAGTCAGGCCCATTGCCATGAAAACGCCGCCAAACCCATTTGGAAGGAAGGGATTAAAATTTGAGAACCAGTCAGGCTTGTAATACATTGAATACAGGCCTGAAAATATGAATACGGCCAGGATGGCGATCTTAATAAACCCTATAACATTGGCGATAGAACCCGTTTCAGAAGCGCCCCTGAAATTAATATAAATAAAAACTATTGCTATGACAACAGCCAGGAATTTATTAAGTAATAATCCTGATAGGCCAAAAATGGAAAAATGATATGTTTCCATCAAAAGACCAAAATATGCACCAAATCCCAGGGCATAAAGGCTTCCTGCTACTGCATGGGCAAACCAGCTCATCCAGCCGCTTAAGAATCCGTTTATACTTGGAAGAGAATGTTTGATCCAGAGATATCCTCCCCCAGCTTCGGGGATAGCCGAACCCAGTTCTGCATAAGCCATAGCTGTGAAGGTAGTAACTATTCCATTCAAGAGAAAGACCATCATAAGACCTGGACCCGCTGTCCCTGCAGCAATTCCGGTCAGAACGAATATGCCTGCCCCGATCATAGCCCCTACGCCTATCATCGTGGCGCTTGTTACCCCCATCTCACGACTGAGTTCGACTTCGTTGCTCATTTGGAAATATCCTTAATATCCTGGATTTCAGTTTCTTTCTTCTCTTTTTGCACTTTTTCCGTTAAATCAGAAACCAATTTTTCGATAATCTCTTTGATCTCAACTGTTACAACACTTTTTTTCTCAGGGTCTTTCAAACTCAAAGTCAAAGAAAGTTCGATGGTTTTTTCATTTGTTTTTGAAGTTATGATCTTTGGTTCATTTTTAAAATATTTCTTCAATTCACTTATTGAATTTAAAAATTCTTTTTCAAAGATCACCGAATCGATCTCCTTGCTGATCACAACAGGGATCGTCATCGTATAACCCTCTATAGACCTGTGTTTTATCCAGACCTCTTTTAATAAGTGGACATTTGGAACTGCGATCAAGCTTCCTTCCTTATCGAGTAAAACTGTATTAAGGTCAGTGATCTCTATAACTTTCCCATAAAAATTATTGATCGTTATCATATCACCGACTTTATATTGCATCTGTAAATTGAGATAAGTCCGTGAAATATAATTTTGCAGGATATATTTGGCCGAATAAATAAAACCAATGCCTGTAAGCGCCATCAATAAAAGTAAGACGTCTGTTGAAATACCTATTTGCTTAAGTCCGAGAATGATACCAATTCCCCAGATCAGGACAAATATATAATTTTTTATATGTGCTATAAAATAGGGGGAACTTGATCTTAATGTTTTTTCGATCAATGTTTTCGATAGACTGGCTATTATTGCAGTTAAAAGAATAATAAAAATAAATATTAAGATATCAAAAGCTATTAATGATAGTTGTTCCTGGCTGATAAATTCCATTCAATCTCCTCCTCTTGTGATTGATTAGTTGCTTGCTTGGATATTTTTTTTATGATATTTAAACTTTTAGCAATTTTACAATTTTATACAATTGCGTTTTCGAAACTGGAATCACTAATTAAAAATAATACCATATCGATGAATAATCATCCGCATTTTCATTATCATCTTTCAATCTTTTGAGATAATCATATATCGAAACATCGGTATAATTATACGGTTCAACCAGGGCATATTTGGATTCCCATGGATAGAAACGATATACTCTTCTTCCATCTTCCAATATCATTATTACCTCATGGTCCTGCCATGAGCGAAGATGTGATTTTCCAAGTCTTGGGACATTGAAAACAGGCTCATCTGTTCGCGCCATGCCTGGCAGGAATCTTGCCTCTTCTTTTCTTTCCTGTTCGATCCTGGCAATTGGTACGCGGTAATCTATTGTCTCATCTTTTCCTTTTGTGTTGAATGTATAATAGGGATCTATCCCCGATTTCTTCAACAAAGTTCTTAATAAGGAGGATTCATATTTTTTACTATTATAATATGTGAAAACCTGCTGGTTGTACAGGTTCATTCCGATTTTTTTGATCTTCTTTATGGCTTCCAGGCAATCAGGGGTTAACTCTGTCGGGTGCTCAAAATGTGTAACAATGCATAGTTCCCTTGTCCCAAGTTCATGATATTTTTCAAATATTTCAATGAGTTCTTCTGTTATGCGCTGCGGCATTGTTACTATGATCCTGGTTCCAATTCTTATTCTTTCAACATGACCTATTTTAGAGATTTCAGACAATAACCAATCAATAGAGACATCATTAAGAGTTAATGGGTCCCCGCCGGTGACCAGGACTTCTTTTATGTTCTTGTTATTGCTTATCCAATCAAGGGCATTCTTTATGGTTTCCCGCGAAAAAACTGCATCTTTTATATCGGTGATCTCCCAGTTCCTCTGGCAATAGACACATATCTGCGGACATGAATCGAAAGGTTTGAGAATAAGTATCTGTGGATATCTTCTTGTTATTCCCTGTATGGGACTTGTTGATCCTTCACCCATAAAATCAAGGCTTGTTCCGGATTCCTTACTGAGCGTATAGTTCCAGCAGTAGTGTTCACTGGGAAGGACCTGTGCTCTTATTGCCTGGTCATATTTCTTCGAGTTTTCCCGGTCAAATAGGGAAAGATAGTGAGGTGTGATCTGAAATGGTATGCAATTTTTACGTGCACATTCAAGGCCTTTTAGCTCATCATCACTTAAAACTACTAATTCCTTCATTGTCTCAATATCTGAGATTATGTTTTTAATATGCCATTTATAGTCCTGCCAATCTTCTTCACTGGCATTGAAAAAATCCATAATTGATCTTTTATTATTATTTCTTTTCTCTATCAGGTCTTTATCCATTCCAGTCTTATAACGAAGGAAATATGTTTCCATATTTGATGAATATTCATCAAGTATTTTCATTCGTTCAATTGCTGCCAGATGCCCGGTCAGGTTAATGTATGAAGGGATTTCCTTTTCGGCATATATTCCTGATTTGCAGTTAATACCTTTGAAAAGATTAATAAATTCCAGGTAAAATCCTTCTTTCAAGCTATCAAATTTTGCCTTTTTCTTTGCAACCCTGTATAATGAATTCAATGCTGAATAATTGGTAATATCCTCATTTTCAGATCGAATGATATTTTTTAAACCTCTTATGCATTCCTTTGCATTATTTCTCTCCAGGATATTGATATTTTTAAAATGTTTGTCTGAATATATATTGAAAATATGCCGTTCTAACTCGTTTAGATGATCTAAGATCCCTTTCCTTGCATCATATAGTCTATTGCTTGATCTGAGTATCCTGTATATCTCAGGGTCAGACTTCCATAATTCCTCTATCAATCTTGTTTTATCATACTCTAATAATTCTTTCATCATAATATCCTCCAATCCCAGATTTTTTATAAATTTCAACAATAGTTCAATAGTTCATTATCTATAATCCTATAATAATTTATACCATACATTCATACTTTCAAAGTTCCCGGAAATATTCGTATTATTAACCAGAGTACCGCAATATTCGTAACCCATTTTCACAAAGATTATATTTATGCCATAAGAAACAGCTCTTGATATAGTATATGCTGTTTTGATTTTTCTTTTCCTCATTTCTTTTTCCATATTATTCAAAAGATATATGGCTAAACCTTTTCCCTGGTATTCCTGTAATGTTGCAAAATCGGTCATTTCCACATTTTGTGCTTTTACATCCATTTCGCATGAGGATAAAGCAACTATTGTATCATTTTTCCACATACTTGAATAAATAAAGTTTTCATCCATTGTTTTCAGGAGATATTGCGGATCAAATATTGGGAATGGATATGTATCAAAGACTTTCCTGTAGAGGTCTGCCATCTGGAAAACACAGGATCTATCACATATCTTATAATTGAATCCATGGGAAAGGGCTGGATCAATTACATTAAAATTTTTTTTACTTTTTTTTGATCCCGCAACATTTAATATTGTATTTATTTCCGCTATCCTGGTGTCAAGCTTTCTAGATCCAGAAAAATATTTCCCCAAAAAATAGACGTCTTCCTTCCCATTGAAAAACCCTGGTATTTTTGCTTCAACCTGATAACCATTCTTGATAAAATCATCGTTTGCATATTCAGGTACTTTAGCGAATATCTTAGAATATCCTTTCTCTTTAGCTAAATGATCCAGTTGATCTATGATATCTGGAAAATCATCCTTTGATAATTTCATCAAGTATATGCGGTCATTATATTTCCCATGCTGTAATATGGATTTTCCGATAGTTATTACACAATCATTCACTAATCTTGTTATCACTTCGTCTATCCATCCTGTCATTATTTTCAGGGGTCAGAGAAATAGCATCATCATAGTCAGATAGCAATTTCTCAATACCAATATTCTGTATTGCTTCAGCCCCATCAAGGTTTAGCTGCAATTTGCACACTTCGCAATTCCTATCACAAAAAATAGGTTCGTAGCGGTCAGGTTCTTTGTATGTTGTAATTACTCCTTCGTAATTTCTAAGAACCACTTTGTTCGTTGACCATGAGATCAAATAATTTGGCATAACAGGTATTTTCCCCCCTCCCCCCGGGGCATCGATCACATATGTCGGGACAGCAAACCCGCTTGTATGCCCTATCAGGCTTTCGATGATCTCGATCCCTTTACCAACGGGGGTTCGGAAGTGTGATAATCCTTCTGAAAGATCACATTGATAAAGATAATAGGGCCTGACACGATTCTGGACGAGTTTATGCACGAGTCTTTTCATTATTCGCGGGCAATCATTCACACCCGCAAGAAGGACTGTCTGGTTGCCAAGAGGAAATCCTGCATCAGCCAGTTTCTTTAGCGCTTCTCTTGATGAACCGGTTATTTCCCTTGGATGATTAAAATGCGTATTTATCCATATCGGGTGGTGTTTCTTAAGCGTGGCGATCAGCTCATCAGTTATACGATAGGGGAGAACGACCGGCATTCTTGTTCCTATGCGTATCACTTCAATATGCGGTATCTTTCTTAATTCCGTGAGTATCCAGTCAAGATACTCATCGGATAACATGAATGGGTCACCGCCTGATAACAATACATCACGGATAACCGGAGTGTTCTTAATATATTCGATTCCTTTAATAATTTCTTCTTTGTTCGGGATTGAATCGCGGTCACCTACTTTTCGTTTCCTTGTGCAATGCCTGCAATACATGGAGCAGATATTGCTTATATGGAATAATACCCGGTCTGGATAACGATGGGTAATTCCAGGAACTGGACTATCTTTATCTTCTGATAATGGGTCTACCATATCATATTTTTCTACGACCAATTCTCCGGGAGAAGGGACTGACTGTAAGAAGACCGGATCGTTCTTATAATCCTTTGTATCGATCAAAGATAGATAATAAGGTGTTATTGAGAGGGGAAATTTTTCGACCGTTTTTTCAAGAAGTTTCCTTTCATTTTCTTCAAATGTAATACCTGTTAATTTCTCAAACGTTGATATTTCCTTAATGGAATTTCTCAGTTGCCACTTCCAATCCTTCCAATTAGAGATCCGAGCAGCCGGATTTATTTTCTCAGCTATTCTCTGTTGTTTTTCATTATAAATTACCATTTAATTTCCCCCATTTTAACTATTCCCGGGAATCATTTCCCGGGTCTTATCATTTCCATTATTTAAATATGGATTATTCATATATATTGTCTGCGATGGGAAAGCTATCTGGACGCATAGCTCTTCAACCAATTGCATGATCTTTATATTGAATTTCTCTTTTACTCTCAAAAATTCAGCCCAATCCGTTGTCCTTGTAAAACAATATATAAATATGTTCAATGAATATGCTCCAAACTCTGTGAATCTTACCATATAGAAAGAATGGTCAAACTCCTCATCTTCTTTAATGATCTTTTTTATTCCAGCAACAACTTCATTCATCTTGCTTGCAGAAGTCCCATATATTAATCCAAGATTGAATGTGATCCTGCGTTTTTTCATAGCTGAATAATTTACGACCCCGGTGTTTATGAACTGGCTGTTCGGGACAGTAACAAGGGCCTGGTCAAACCTGCGAACGCGTGTTGTCCTGAATCCTACTTCTTCAACTGTACCTTCAATATCCCCGACCTGTATCCAATCCCCAAGCTGGAATGGTTTATCGGAAAAAATGGTGATCGAACCAAAAAGGTTACTTACGGTATTTTGCGCAGCCAGTGCAAATGCAAGACCTCCTATGCCCAATCCTGCAAGCAAGGATGTTACATTATAGCCAAAATTCTGGAGAATGAACAGTATACCCACAGTAGCAACAACTATGCGTAAACTTTTCACGATCAATGGAACAAGCTGATCATCCAGGGTGCTTTCACTTTTTTTTGCTTGAAGATAAAGATAATATGCTATAATGTCTATAATTTTGAACGTAAAATATAGCATGATCAACGAAACAGAGAGAATGTAGATGGCATGCACAATTAATGATATCTCAAATAGCCCTATCTTTTCGGGTAATTGAAGTGCCAGTGTTGCCGCATAGAAACCCTGAAGCAATATCATGTAACCAAGCGGGATCTTTATCGCATTTATTAACAGATCATCAAACTCTGTCTTTGATTTTTTTACCAGAACAGATATCTTGGAATCTATAATATATATTATTATAAATTTAATTAAAAAAGTTAAAAATATTATTATAAAAAATAATATGAGTTTATCTATTTTCACTCCAAATAGATCGTAATTAAATAGTTCCGTGATCGCCATATTTTGCCTGAATATTGTTATGCTTTTGGTTTAGTTTCATGTTTTTTTCTTCATTTTTGACCGAAAATCGATAATAATTCTTCTTAGTATTTAGCAGTCATTAAATATTATCTATAATAAATCTTTCTGGTAATTAAGTTATATTAAGTTTTATCTATAAAATGTTATTAAAATTATTTCTGTAACACTAAAATCAATATACTGAACATGTTAGTCTAGTCCATATTTGATCATGTTGAAAAAAGAAGGTAGGGTTATTAAGGAATAATTCCATAATCCAGAAAGGTTGAATGAGCTCTACATATCTACTGACATCCCTTGCCGGAGTAATTATAATTGGTATTTTAGCGAACATACTGGGACAGGTACTTAAAATACCCAGTATTGTTTTTTTGCTTTTTGCAGGTATCATTTTGGGGCCAGAAATAACAGGACTTCTTGACCCGGGAGAATTTGGGAATGGCATCGAACTGATGGTGGGTCTTTCCGTTGCCATAATCGTTTTTGATGGTGGTCTGGATATTGATATCAGGCAGCTTCGTAAAATCCAGCACAATATAATTAACCTCGTTACAGGCGGAGTGGTCATAACAGCATTACTTTGTGCGATAGTCACATACTTTTTATTCCAGTTACCTTTTAATATTGCTCTGCTATTTGGAGCACTTATTTCCGCAACCGGGCCTTCAGTAATTACCCCTATTATCAGGCAAATAAGGGCAAATAATAAAGTATCAGGTATTCTCCAGGCAGAAGCGGTTCTAAATGACGGTGTGAGTGTGATCTTTGCCGCCCTTGTTTTTGAATGGATATCCACGTCCCTTACAGGCAGTAAAGCTATTGAATTTATACTGTTGCGGTTATTGGATGGTGCTTTTTTTGGAATCCTGAGCGGTGTTGTCCTTCTCCTCGTTTTGCGAAAACTCCCATCGATCACACCACAATATGCCAGGTTATTTACTGTGGCGGTCATTCTTGCAGCATTTGTAAGCGCTGAGAATATCGGAAACCAGTCTGGAATAATGGCAATGGCGATATTTGGGATCTTTATAGGCTCATCTGATGTTCCACACAAAAAAGTCATAAAAGATTTTAAGGAAGATATATCAATAATATTGTTATCGATCATTTTTATCCTGTTATCAACCCTTATAGATTTTAATTACATACAGGCGATCGGTTTTAAGGGTTTGGTCTTTGTGGGAATATTGATGTTTATAATCAGGCCGGCCTCAGTGTTCCTGTCAACATTTTCATCTGATCTTAAGACTGGTGAAAAATTATTCATTGCCGCTATGGGGCCAAGAGGTGTGGTACCAGCATCTATGGCCGTTTATTTTTCGTTGAGGCTGCGGGATTCAGGTATGATCGTGGAATCCGAAAATCTTCTTGGATTGATGTTCATTACAATTATTACTACAGTAATTTTGATCGGATTAAGTGTAAGATATATAGCTAATAAAACAGGAGTTATACCTATGGAAATATTGATCATTGGAGGCGGAGGTGTTGGAAGGATACTGGGAGAGCGGTTCATGCAGCGGGGTGAAAATGTTGTCATAATCGATAATAATGAAGAGAATTGTAGAAAAGCGACCAAGCTGGGAATTAAAGCAATTCATGGAAATGCAGAAGAAATTAGTATTCTGAAAAAAGGTGGGATAGAACATGCCAAATATCTTGTGGCAACGACTGACCAGGACAACACAAATCTTTTAGTTTGCCAGATCGCAAAGACAAAATTTGGATTTACGCAGGAGAAACTGGTAGCACGTGTCAATAAGCCTGAAAACCTCCAAACCTTCAGAGACCTTGGGATCAGTTCTATCAGTCCTAATATAGCAACAGCTGTTATGCTTGATGGTATGGTCGGACATCCGGTATTATTTGGAATGTGTGAAGTAAGCGGGGAAGGAGACATTGTTGAGGTAAAGGCACACAATAAAAAAATAATCGGAAAGGCAATAAAGGACTTTTCACTTCCGGAAGATAGCCTTATAGTCATGATCAGAAGAAAGGATAAATCACTTATTGCACACCCTGAAACCATTATTATGGAAGAAGATTATGTGACTATTATAGGAAAACACAGGGCAGTACAGGAAGCAGCTAATAAAATCAGATAAACAAAGCAATTTCCTAAGTATATAGATTCATTAACGACGCTTTCCAGATTCATTTTCTGTTATTCATAATATCAAAATCCTCCTAAACTAGGAGTATAGTGGGCAGATAGGAGTGGTGGTATATAAAATAAGTTTCTCTGCCCACTATAGTTCGCACATATACGAATTATAGTATATATAATTTACGTTTCACGTAAAAAATATCTTTCGATCATTTATTAACTTGACTTGATCTTAAGGCAGTCTCAAATATCTCAAGACCTTTATCGATCTCTGTCTTCTTAATGATCAACGGGGGAACGAACCTTATGACTGAATCTCCTGCAGGAAGCAAAATAAGCCCACCATCAAGTGCTTTGTTAATTATCGTATCCCGCCTGGAAGATGCTGGAGATCCATCCTTTTCCACAAGTTCGGCTCCGATCATAAGACCTATGCCCCGCACATCACCTATCACCGCATATATATCCTTAAGTTCATTTAACCTCTTCATAATATAGTTACCTTTTTCAACTGCCTTTTCCCCGAGCTTGCTGCTTTCCATGAATTCAAGTGTTGCCAGGCCTCCGGCTGCAGCAAGGAGGTTTCCCCCAAAGGTATTTGCATGTGTCCCAGGCGGCCAGCTCATTATTTTGTCAGTTGAGAGCGTTGCGCCCAGAGGGATGCCGCCTCCGATTGATTTTGACATACAGACAATATCAGCTCTTACACCAAAATTCTCCATGGCCATGAATTTCCCTGTCCGAAAGCCACCACTCTGGATCTCATCCGCGATCAACAGGACATCATTTTCATCGCATATCCTTCGCAACTCTTTGTGGAACTCTACAGGCGGTACTATGAATCCTCCTTCACCCTGAATAGGTTCAACAACGATAGCTGCAGTGTCCTTAGGTGAAAGTTCCCTTTTGAATATAAGATTCTCGATCTTTTTTACACAGGCTATGCCGCAGTCCGGATATTCAAGATTGAGAGGACATCGATAGCAATTGGCATAATCAGAGTGTAATACATGGAAAGCCGGGAAATGCTCTTTATGCCTTATCTTTGAATTCGTCAGGGAAAGTGATCCAAGCGTCCTGCCATGAAAAGCTTTGTAGAATGAGATCATCCCCTGTCGTCCAGTATACCAGAATGCAAGCTTCATGGCAGCCTCAACTGCTTCTGTTCCAGAGTTTGAGAGAAACACCTTCTCATATCCGGTCATTTCACAGAGTTTTTCAGAAAGTTTTACGGGCTGCTCTGAATAAAAATCCGAAAAGCCACAATGAACCATTTTGTCCATCTGGGCACATACTGCCTGCTTCACTCTGTGGCAGTTATACCCAATATTCATAACAGCAACGCTTGCTGCAAAGTCAATATAACCCCGACCTTCGACATCATATATCGTTGAGCCCTCGGCCCTGTCGATCACAAGGTCATAAGAGCGTGTGAGCGAAGGTGAAACGACTTTCTTATCCCGTTCAATTATCTCAATAGATCTTTTGCCTGTATTTTTCATGGTTTTTTCCTCTTAGTCTAATTGTTATGCGGGGTTTATTTTTATTAGATATTGTTTTTCTATACATCTATCTGTGCTTTCTGGAGTTTTCCGCTGTAATCTATATAAACCGTCTTTATCTCTGTGAACTCTTCGATCGCTGTAGTACCTGCTTCTCGCGTTCCGTTCCCTGTGGATTTTACTCCTCCAAATGGCAGGTGGGTCTCCGCGCCGATAGTTGATGCATTGATATAAGTGATGCCTGCTTCAATATTTTCTATGGCCTTGAAAGCATTTCTTATGTTAGCCGTATATATCGATGATGACAAACCATATTCAACTGAATTTGCGATCCCTATCGCTTCATCAAGACCAGATGCGCTTATTATTGAAACAACAGGGCCGAATATCTCTTCGCGGGCTATTCTCATATCAGGCGTGACATCGGTGAATATCGTGGGTTCAAAAAAGTATCCTGGAAGCGGTTTTGTGATCTTCCCACCAAGGACGAGGTTTGCACCTTCGTTTTTGCCGATATCAACATATTTATTAATCTTCTGAAGCTGCGAATTATTGATCACAGGCCCTACATCAACATTTTCAAGAAGGCCATTGCCAAGCCTTAGCGCTTTTGTTCTTTTGATTAGTTTTGCCTGGAGTTCCATAATTATTTTTTCATGAGCTATGACCCGGCTTGCTGCGGTGCAGCGCTGTCCGGTAGTCCCAAAACCACCCCAGATGATCCCATCAACTGCAAGATCAAGGTCAGCATCATCCATCACTATTATTGGGTTCTTTCCACCCAATTCCAGCGATACTTTTTTCATCTCCTTTGCAGCTTCTCCCAAAATCCATTTTCCCGTGTCAAGTGAACCAGTAAATGAAACTGCACGGATCTTTGGATGATGTACTATCGCGCTGCCAACTATGTTGCCTTCTCCCATGACAAGGTTCAAAACGCCCCCCGGAAGCCCAGCTTTTTCAAGTATCTTAACAAGTTCTATTGAAAGTATTGGAGTATCGCTTGCAGGCTTAAGAACGAGCGTGTTCCCGGAGATCAATGCAGGCATGATCTTCCATGCCGGGATAGCTATCGGAAAATTCCATGGTGTGATCAGACCAACAACGCCCAATGGGCGACGGATTGTCATACAAAATTTATCAGGCAATTCTGAAGGTGTGGTTTCTCCAAAAAGACGCCGCCCTTCACCTGCCGCATAATAAGTAATGTCAATAGCTTCCTGTACGTCACCGCGCGCTTCCTTCAAGACTTTCCCCATTTCAACTGTCAGCAATCGGGCAAGCTCTTCTTTTCGTTCTTCAAGCATCCTTGCAGCGCGAAATAGTATCTTTGCGCGCTGAGGGGCCGGTGTACTGCTCCATTTTTCAAAGGCATGATCTGCGCTATCGACGGCGCTATTTACATCTTCAAGAGATGCTTTCTGGAGCTTTCCGATCAATTCAAGAGTTGTCGGATCAACATCATCGAAAGTCTGGCCATCGCTTGATCGTATCCATTCGCCGTCTATGAATAATTTGTATTCCTTCATCGTTCCTCACTCTAATATAAAATATGAAGGGATTCTATTTTAAAGTATTGATTAATGATTCATAAAGGTCTGGCTTTGAAAATATTGATGGGATTTCACAAATATATAAACCATTGTGTGAATTAATTGAAATAACATCAAAATTTCCTTTCTTGGATAATAAATCCGGAACAATTATACTCATAAAGGATCCGAAAAATACAAAATAGGAAAATATATACGCTAGAAAATGAAATTATCATATAAGAAAGATTGAATGAAAATTGATCTTGCTTAAAAATTTTTAAAACGGGACTGCTGGAAAAACGGATTGGATACTTGGGGTAAAGGTAGATGATAGTTACAAAGCATGTTTCCCTTGATGATGACTGTATAAAAAAAATGCAGCCATATGAGGAAAGACATAGTGGAAATTTTAGTGCTGCAATAAGGGAGATAATAGAAAAGGCGGGAAAATCAGGCATTCCCAATAATTCTACAACAATTGACAATTCCTTATTTAAATGGATGTTGACCGAAATCGAAGATATCCTTGTTCCGGATAATGTTATTGATGAACTTATTGACCCAGGGCTAATGGATTCGATGTTAAAGCTCGAAGAATATTTAAACTACAGGTTTAACGAACTTTCATGGGGGGTCGAGATAGCTCTAAAATATGATAGCAATACGTCTCCATCTGAGGTTTTACTGGAATTAAGAGGTAGTTCCCAAAGAATAAAATTATTGGCCTGCATAATATCTCAGTTCATGGTGAAAAATTCTCTTAATGATTCATCTCTTGAGATTAAGTCAGTTATTTACGCTGATAATTTTATAAAAATTGAGTTTTCAAAATCTAATAAAAAAGATTCAATGGATAGTCTTGCTAGATTTTTTGGTCATAATGATGACTTGATAAAAACCATAAAGAACCGCCCGGAATTCTGGAAAGCAATTGTCAGCAGGCATCTTCACAGCAATTACAACATGGTGACTGTCCATAAGAATTATTTTGAAGATCTGCTTTCAGGGAAAGTACCATTGGGAGAAATTACAATTGAAAACCTTGCCAGGAGACCAATTCAGGAAATTGCTCTTAAGGAAATGCTCAATCTTATTAAAGTTGTTTATGAAAACTCCAGAGTTGTGGATACAGTAGAAATTGATAAAGACAGTATCATATTATTCCACACTTATCGAAATGGGGAGGCCATAGAGAAATTAAAAAAGATTCTTGTTATGCTTTTGGAAGCGAATGGTCATTTATATCAGGCAAGGTCAACGGCAAACATGATAGTTCTAACCCACCGACCTGACATTGGAATAAAGATCAATGAAATAGTTGATGCTCTGAAAACAAGCAACACAAGGCTGGATAAGGAATTGATAACATTTATGGAATATCTAAAAGAAGTTAAAAGTGTTCCTGATATTTCCATGTCCCTCACATCTCTTGGAAGGAGGATTGGAAAGTCCTTGATGGTGGTATATGAGACTGAAAATAATATAAAGAACTGGGATAAGGAAAACTTCAAAAAAGCTTTTGAAATAATAGATTCAAAGATCCACAGGGAAAGTGAATGGAAGGTTGAAGGAAAAAATCTTGTATATATAATAAGAAAATGCAATATTGCATCAGAGGGGGATACATTCGATAAATATCTTTGCCATACGGGAAGAGAATCATTCAAAGGGGCGCTAAGTTATGCATTTGGGAATAGAGCAGAATTGGAAATAAAGAAATTAATATCGCATAAAGATAAATTTTGTGAGGTAGTGATAAAATTATCCTAAAAAGGAGCTGAAAATATGAGTGAACTAGATCTAAAAGAATTTAACCGTGACAGGTGGGAACATATTGAGTCCAGCAAATGGAAGAGGTTTGGCGTGCCATCGATCATAGCAGGGTTATTTATTACTTTTGCCGTGATCTGGGTATTCCTGATCCCTGCAGCTGTTATAGGTTTATTGATACTTGGATTATATGTCTATATGAAGGAGCGAAAGCACAGGATCTCTGTAAGCATTAAACCAACAGAAGCAATGAAAGCAATAGCCAGACGCGAAAAAGAACTCCATCGGGAGAAAGAGAAGATCATGTACGAAAGTTTCCAAAAATAAAGAAAGAAAGGAATAAATCGTTAATCAGTAAAATCAACATAATCACTAAAAACAGATATTGGGAGGCATTATTACGGATAGAGATAACAAATGGTATCAAATATTTAATATTAGAAAATTAACCCTGATTTTTATTTTTTTATTATTACTTTCGATAAACAATAGCATTGCAGCTGAGCAATCCGGTACCGGGGATATTTCATGTTATCATTGCCATTCCAGATTGGTCAGTGATTTTCAAAAAAGTGTACACTTTGATAAAAACACATGCGCAGATTGTCATGGTGGGGATTTGAACATCAGCGGCAGCCTGGTATCTATCAATGTAATGCATGCGAATTTTACTGGTAAACCAACTGCCGTCAATATCGCTGATTTTTGTGCGAAATGCCATCCGGGATCGAGTGGAGTTTATGAAGAAAGCATTCACTGGCAGAAACTAAAGGAAGATAGACCGGCAGCTTCCTGTACCGATTGCCACGGGATCCATAATATCCTTTCATCAAAGGACCCCAATTCCTCCACGTTTCCCCAAAATATTGCTGAAACATGCGCAAAATGCCATGAAAACCAGACGAGGATGCAGGCTTTGTATTACGGCATAAAGACGGACAGGTTTGACACCTACAAGAAATCCTACCATTATAAATCTTACAAAAGCGGCGGGGGTGTGATCGCAACCTGTTCGGATTGTCATGAAAATCATGATACAAGAATAGCAAGCGATCCGAAATCAGCAATAAATCCAGCAAATTTGATCACAACATGTGGAAAGAAGGGCTGTCATGAAGGTGCAGGAAATGTCTTTCTCTCAGGTGGCAAGATCCATGAGGAACAGTCAGTATACCTGCTATCATTTGATGCAAAAAGAATTGTAACTATTTTTTACATAATTATGATCCTTTTTGAACTCACATTCACATTCGGGCTCATATTCCTTGGAATTACATCAAAATTTGATATAAAAAGGAGGCACTGAAAATGGTAGAATTAATATTCAAAAGGTTCACATTAAACCAGAGGATCCAGCATATCCTGTTCTTTACATCATTTATCCTGCTGGCATATACGGGTTTTCCTTTGAAGTTCCCTGAATCATGGTGGTCAAGCTGGATGATCGCATCAGTGGGCGGGTTTGACAACAGGACTTTAATTCATCACCTTTCAGGACTTGTCATGATAGGCGTGAGCGTGTATCATGTTGTATACCATATTCTTGAAAAACCGCGCTATGATGTATTATTCAACCTTAAAGACATAGATGACTTCAAACAGCAGATGAAGTATTTTTTGAGGTATTCTGATGAACATCCAAAATATGGAAGATATACGTTTAAACAGAAGGTTGAGTATTTCGGCGCGGGATTTGGGGCAGTAGTTATGGGTTTTTCAGGACTGCTGATGTGGCAGCCTTTTGAAGCAATGAAATATTTTCCGATAGGATTGATCCAGATCGCAGGCCTGTTCCATACGTGGGAGGCTGTCCTTGCATCAATAGCAGTATTTATAGGGCACTTCTATGATGAGCATTTCGATAAATTCCTGAACATGTCCTGGTGGACAGGAAATATTCCTGAAGAAGAAATGAAACATGAACATCCTCTTGAATATGAAGAAGCGATGAAAAACCGCCCGACCGGAAATATGGAACATCTGGAACACAAGGAGAACAATATATTGATCACGGGTTTTGGAAAAATTGTGTTCACATTAATTTTCATAGCTATCTGTTCATGGCTGGTCTGGATGTCGTATACAATTCTGTACGAGGCTATTGTGAACTATATTCTTTAAGTAAGAGTTATAAAAAAAGTAGGATTATGGATTTGGAGGAAAAATAAAATACTTATTTCTTTTTTCGCGTCTCAATCTCCTTTTTTATCCATGGACCTACATCCATTCCATGGATAAGTCCTTTTAACTCATCATTCAGGTTGTTGGGTTTTATTTTAATGAGCCATCCTTCCCCATATGGATCTACTGTTAATATTTCAAGATCATCCTCTATATTTTCGTTTACTCCTGTGACGGTTCCTGTGACCGGCATCTTGAGACCGCCGACCCATTTTGCAGATTCAAGTGAGCCGAACGCTTCCCCTGCTTCGAATTCATCATCTTCCATGGGAAGGTCAATGAACTCGATATTTCCAGCCGCTTTTGCTCCGTATGCATCAAGTCCTACTGTCACAGAGCCATTTTCTTCGATCCTGGCCCATATATGATCTTTAGTATAATACAATTCATCCGGAAGTTTGTAGCCCTCTATTTCGACCATTTTTTTATGCCTCTTTTGTTGGTTATTACATTGGTATATATAAACTTAATTATCTGCATATCGTCCCCGCTCTTTTGTGATCAATTCAGTGTAATATTCTGTCGCTTCTTTTACTTCCATAGCAAGGCCAGGGATAAATTTTCCCTGTACTTTAACTATCCATTCCCCATAAGGATCACCATTAATTAGATCTGGGTCTTCCCAGAGTTTTTCATTAACTAAGATTACTTTAGCATCAAATGGAAGGGATATCTGTGAAACGGCTTTTATGGTTTCATAAGCCACGATCATATCCCCCTTGTTGATAGATTCTCCAACCTCAGGAAGATCGATATGGACGATCCCTTTAGACAAAGACTGGCCAAGTTCTGTAATACCTATACTTACAGACTCATTTTCAGGCTTCAACCATATGTGATTCTTCATATAATACAGGTTATCAGGGAATTCGAATTCAAATGCCTTCATAAAGCTAACAATCTGAAGAATGGTATAAAATACTTTTGTACAGGTAGTGGGGCTGGTGAGATTTGAACTCACGATCGACGGGTCTCTCCGAAAATGCCAGGATTTTGGCAATTTAATCTTTGAGCAGCACGTTCAGTGCTCCAACGGTTCCTCATTGCTTGCTGCGTCCAGTTCGCTTGGCAGACCGTTTACTCATCATCACACCCCGGACAACCCAGGAATTACTTCCAGAGCCACCGGGTTTTCCGCTGGAGCCCGTCGCCATGCCGGACTAGGCCACAGCCCCTTATGGGTCGCTTATAATTCATCCGATTGTTATTAAAACTATCTGAGGATTAATTATTTATACCAAAAATATCAGATGATATTTCGATGTATAATGTTGAGGAGTTCAAAAAGTTATATCCTGAGATGTTCTCAAACACATCATCAGTGGACATCATTATAGGTGTTCTTATTTTATCTCTTCTCTTCATTATTCCCTATTTGTACATCCGGTTCCTGGAGGAAAGACTGATCTCATTTTTTGAAAACAGGATTGTCCCATTTATAAAAATCAGGCTAAGATTGAAAAGATCATAGATATTGTTCACACGGTTTTCACAATTATTATTATCATTATAACAACCGAATTAATTATATGAAAATTAAGCAGAAGATCATTCTGAGTTTTCTTTTTGTTTCAATCTTGGTAATTTTTATTGGATTTATAGGCCTATATTCCAATAACATCGTTATAGAATCTTTCAAAACGGGCGAAGAACGTTTCGGACCTATAATTAGTTCCTCAAATGAAGTGAGCAGTTTTGCCAAAAGGGCAGAAGGACATGCATTCCTCTATATAACATTGCATAATAAAAGCGATAGGAAGAAGGCTTTTGAAAGAATAACCTCTCTTCGTAAAGAATTGAGATCCCTTGAACAAAATATTAAAGATCCGGATGCTATTGCTTTATTAAATGTATCAAAATCAAATACCGATAAGATGGAATCTATTATTGAAGAACTTTTCAAATTACATGATAATGAAATGGAAAATAATGGGACATTCGATTATAAAAATCATGAAACATTGATACTGAAGATTTTCCAGTTAATATTGATTATGCAGTTCCATGTGGATTAATAATTAATGAGCTTGTAACAAATGCATTCAAATATGCATTTCCTGATGAGAGAAATGGAATAATTAAAATATCTTTTAGATCACAAGATAATAGAATGATACAGCTTTCAATTAGTGATGATGGAATAGGCATTCCCAAAGACCTTGACATTAAAAACATAGAATCTCTGGGTTTAAAACTGGTTACAAGCCTTGCAGAAAGTCAGCTTCATGGTGAGATCATTTTAACCAGGGAAAACGGAACAGGATTCCAGATCAATTTCAGGACGAAGAAATGAACGAAGGAAAACAGATACTTGTCGTAGAAGATGAAATCATTACAGGAATGGCCATACAGAAAATATTGAAGAACCTGGGATATAATGTTCCGGCAATAGCATCATATGCTGAAGATGCCATTAAAAAAGCAAAAGAGAACCATCCCGATCTGATATTAATGGATATTAACCTGAATGATGAAATCGATGGGATAGAAGTTGCCTCAAGGATACATTCTTTTTCTGATGTTCCAGTAATATTCATGACCGCATATTCCGATGAGAAAACTCTGGAAAGGGCAAAGATCACAGAACCTTATGCGTACATAGTTAAACCTGTGAAAGACAGAGAAATACATATTACATGACTTTCGGACAAAGCCCATTTTTTCAACAGATTAAAGTGAATAACATTTAAGTATTAGTAGTTATATATAATAACTACAATGACTGAAAAAGA
>JAPMTR010000033.1 GCA_026552975.1 Candidatus Methanoperedens sp. | reverse complement strand
TCTCACGGACACAGCCGCAAGCGTTCTTGATGCAGAGAAACTGAAGATGAAAGCGGGAGAAAAGCCCTCAAAGAGCATCATAGATGATGCATATGCAAAGGTGGGTGAAAAATAATGTCAAACAATCCAGTGAACGTAGAGGAACTCGGAAGCGGTATAGGCACAAAAAGAGCAGCCTCAGCAATTGCGTTCCGCGATGCAGTTGAGCGCAGGGGCGTAAAGACTGTAGGAAAACACATGGAGAAAATAATTGACGATTGCCAGGTTGCATGGACGGCATCAGTAAACGTCACAGCAACATCCGATGCAGCAGCCAGGAAGGTCAATGCCAAAGGCGCAAAGCTTGTAATCGCTGCAGCTTTCACAACCGGTCTTGTCGCCACACGCGACTTCGCAGCGATTGATCTCTCAGGATCCAAATATATTGGATTCTGGTTAAAGTCCGATATCCCGGTGGCAGCAAATGTTTTGCAGCTCGTATTGGATGAGACCGCTGCATGTGCAAGCCCGGATGAGACATTGAACATCCCCATACTCGCTGCGGGTTTATGGAGATATATAAGAGTTGCAGTGACCGGGGCAGGTACGACCAGGGATGCAATAATCTCAGTCGGGATAATTGCCGCAAGCGACCCGGGCGCAGCGACCCTGTTCATCGATGACATCAGGGCGGGTAACGAATACCTGGGTATAGCAGACGAAATGCAGGATAAGGATGCATACGCGCTATACGACCCTGTGCACATCATAGACCAGGGCAAAGCTGAGATCGGTCTTGCAGGAACAGTCCTATCTGGCCAGTACCTTGAACCAGTGGGCGACGGAAAGTTAGCTGTAAGCACAAACGGCATCGCTGGGCAGGATGGAATGAAGACCATAAATAGCAGGGCTGTGGCCGTCGAAGACCAGGCTACTGAAAACGGAACCGTGCCAGCAAGGATGGTGTAAAAATGATACAGAATGATGGGCTCTCGATCCCGGATAATTATCTGGAAGAGTGGAGCAGAGAAATTGCAAGATGGGTGAACGTAAATCTGGACAACATGTTCGCAAGGAACGTGATGCCCGTAAGAAAGGTTGACGAAGCCGTACAGATCGATGTCGTGGTAGATTATGACAGAACCGGACCTGGTGCCAAAGTAGTGGCGAAAGGTTCTACCCCTACAGGAAAGACCGGAATAAAACAGACCACGACCAAACAGGATATCTTGCAGTTCATGGACTGGTTCAGCGTCCATGAGAAGGACCTTAAATCAAATCCGGCGATGTTCAACAGGTATGTTGATATCTGTCTTGACAATGTCCACAGACTTGAGGACAGCCTGACCATAAACGGCGATGACTCATTGGGTATCACCGGTATCGTAGCTGCAGCACAGGCAAATGCAAATGGCAAGATAGCTGCGACTGATAATGCCGGTGTCTGGGGAAGCGCAACTCAGGATCCACATGCAGATATCGTAAAGGCAAAGAGGCTCCTTGATGGTAACTATAAGAGCAATCCTCTGTTTCTCATTGGAAATTCACTGGACATGGAGTTCCTGTTCAATCTGGACAGCATGAGACAGCCCTTTTACAAAACGATCGCGCCGCTATTCAGGGCAAGCCCGGATGCAGATCCATACGGGACATGGCTCAAGATAAACGATGGCTTTGCAGAAGGCAAGGTATATCTTGCAGTCAAGAACCCGGTCGTAGCCGAGTTCGTGGTCAGCGAGAACCCGTATCCAGACAGGCTTCCGAAAGCTGCAGGAGGCAACTTCCCTGTAGAACTGAAGGGCTGGGCAGTGCCGAGGATATATAAGAACGAAGGTTTCGTGGAGATAGAGGTCGGAACTACCTCATAAGGTAGCTCCGTTCTCTTTTTTCTCGAGAGCAGTGGCAATGGATATACCAACCGAAATAGTGGCAGGAGTGGTTGTTACAGTCGTGACGACAATCGGATCAATAATACTACTCCTTCTCAAATCACTGAGGGATGAGTTCAGGAACCTGACAGCTAAACTCGATGCTTTCGGAGTAAATCTTTCCAAGGTGGATCTGGTCATATCAAAAGTGCTTCTGATACAATCGATGTGTCCAAATTGCCCGCATCCGGATGTGAAGATAGACACGGAACTTGAATTGATAAAGTTTAGAGATATCGTAAAGGAGGAGCAGTAATATGGAACTGATAATCATAATCGCGGCGGCAGGCGCGGTAGGCGGGCTCATAAAGAGCCTGGTAGAACAGAAAGGGGCGGTTGCCCTGCCGTGTATCGAAACCGCACAGGATGGCACAAAGTATGTCCACCTGGGCAGGATTGCTAATTTGGTGATCGGCGCAGCGATAGCCGCTGTTATAGCGACTACGCCAGCAACAGCAGTGGTTGCAGGCATATCTTCAGCATTCATTGCGGAAAAGCTACTTGAAAGAGCAAAGGACTTGCCATTACCGATTCAAGGTATTGGAAAAGGGAATTGAGACAAAGGCGTAAAGAGAAGGCCATCTGATGACGGATGAACTGGTAGTAAAGGTCAAACTGACCGAGCCAAACAAAGTGAAGATTGATTTTAGAGAGCCGGATAAAGTAAAACAGGAATTATCACAGGTGGCCGGAACATGAGAGAATATGACGCTGGGGAGACAGCATACATCGAGATTGAGACACGGGATAAGTATGACGATCTAGTAGACCCCGGTTCGGTGACTGTTGATATTTTTGACACCGACGGGAACAAGATATCGACCGGATCAGCCGCCAGAGAGGGGACAGGCAATTATTTCTATACTTACACTATCCCGGCAACTGCGCTCAGCGGGAGTACGTACACCACAAAGGCGACAGTAATAAACAGTTCAGACTTCGTCACGATCAAAAGAGCACGATTTAAGGTGAGGCGCTAAAATGTATTCCACAGTTGATGAGATCAGGGAAGTATTCGAAGAGAATGACATTGGCAATGAAGCTGTGATAACAGATGCTGAAATAATCAGGATCATAACAGGCGTAGATGCAGAGATCGATGCCGCCTTATACAGAAGATACACCACACCTTTTGCCGACAGGCCGCAGCTAATACAGAAGATCAGCAAGTTCAAGAGCACGGCGCAGGCGATGCGGGATATACAGCGCGGTTCAAACGGCGCGCTCATAAAACCAGAAATAATGAACTACTACGAGACCAGGGGAGAATCAATGCTTGAAGACCTGAGAACCGGGCGGCTTGAAATAGCAGGAAGCAGAAGATTGCAGATGACAGCAACCACTCATTAAAGCCATGGCACTGGAATGTAAATACTTCGAACTTAATGGAATAAACCTTGTGCAGTTCACGCACAGGATCACCGATTCTACGGAACCTGATACTGGTACGATCACCAAATTGGGGGATGAGAACAGGCAGTTTGCCAAAGACGATAGGGGACTGAGGACTATTACCTGGGAAGGATATGTCAGCAATGATGAGGTATACCTGAACCTGAGAAAAGTGTTATTCGATAAAACAGAGAAGACCCTAAAACTTCATCCCGAAAGGAAGATAACGCTACTATCACTTGGCTTCAAAAAGATACTGGATATAATAAAACCAGAAGATAGCAAGATCACAATAACAATGCTGGCGGCGGACATAAGGGAATACAGTATAGTACGGGATTCAGCCACAGTGGCAGTAACATCATCTCCAGCGGACATTCAGCTAACATCAGAAGGCAGGGCGCCAACAACGCCTGAATGGACGCTGACCGCTATCGGCACTATAATAAATCCAGCGATAAGCAATGGAGCGGACAGAATGGAGTGGAACGGAACGCTTGATCCGGGCGATGTCATGGTCATATCGAAGGATGGTACGGTATCAATAAACGGCAGCAGGTCGGGCAATATAAGTGGTACGGTGCCGGAAGCAGATGCCGGGAAGAATACGTTCGTATACAGCGACGATCCTGGTTCGAGCCATAACTGTACAATCGAGGTAACGTGGAATGATGCGTATTACTGAGATTATTGAAAACGATAGGCTTTCTCATGCTCTAGAAAGGTGATATATGACCAATGCTCTTCTCGATTGGTTGAAACTCAGGCACCGATTGTTCCTAAAAAAGATATTTTTTTTAAATGTAACGATAACTCATTTATTTGATAATAAAGTTTCATCCTGCCTAATGTAAATCATCTGATAATAGTTTAGCTTCCAATCGATTTAACCATTCAAGAGTCATAAGAATTTTCACGATAATATTTGAATATAAATCTGTATCTTCATCAGGAGTTCTATTATGGATGGATGGGTTCCTAGCTTTTATTGAATCACGAAAGTATTCTACGAACTTTTTGTTCGTTCCATCCCGGAAGTCATGGAATAAATGTTTATTAGTCCTATTATTGATAATATTTTCATAATTTTCAGCTACTAAAAACTCATTTGGATTTGGATGTTCATCAATAGTATCTATTCCCAATCGACCTTTAGATTTTTCAAAATGACTAATAATCACTGCCTGAATTTCACCATCAAAGCAAGGAAGAACCCTTGTCGAGAACCAGTCACTTGAATTTTCTTGTTCTAACCTTATCTTAATGAAGTTTCTTACTTTTGTTTCAAGAATTCTCCATAGGGGCTCAATATCACCGTAACCACTGGTTTCCCATGAATAAATTGCTTCTAAGACCATGTCTTTTTCTTTGTCGCTCAGATGCCTTTGATCTATTTGGAAAAGATTATTGAATTTTTTATGATAGATTTCATTTCCTTTTAAATGAGTAAAATCTTCTGCTGAAGCAAATGCATCCCTTATTTGATTTATTAATTTGATATTTCTGGAAACACAACACTCTGAAATCTCTTTCTCGAAATAGAACCGTGGAATAAAAAAACTGGAATTTTTGTCAAGAAAAAAAATATCTGAAGGGATTTTTTCTTCTGGAGCTTTCATAATTAGCTCAATTCTCATATCATTGACGTATTTTGCCAAACCACTCCACGAAATTATAAATTTTTTGTCCAAATTTGAATAAGGCGTAAGAATAATAAGTTTTCTAATTCTATGCAAATCGATTTGTGTTATGAAATCCAAAATTCTGTCATCTACAGATCCACCAGCAACATAAAGAGTTTCAGAAAAAGCCTCTTTAAAATCATTTATGGGTATCTTTTTGTAGAATAACAATGAAGCTTTGTCCAATAAATTTCTCAAAACCATAAATCCAGACTTGCTTGAGATTTATCAGTTTGCATTGCGTCTCTTACAAAACCGATATCAATTAACCCTGATTTTTTATTTTGAACAAAAATATTCAAATTAATTCCTATATATTTTAGAAAATTTCTGGTATTATATCTACTCAATTCTAGAATTTTGCCAATAGCATCATCAGTAAATGGAGACAAATCATCACTAATTTTTACTCTGCCGAAATTAAGATATTTTTTTGCCATTTCAATAGCAACTTCTTTACTTAAAGGGGGCATGGATACTTGTCTATTAAACCTTTCAGAAAATGAATTCGATATTCTTATTGCATAATTCCATGAATCTGGTAAACACGAGAGGACTATACAGAATCCTGTAGTATTTGTCTGAGCTACCGCCATAATCATATTTAATATTGATATAATCTTTGTTTTTGAAACATTATCAATAACAAATTGGAATTCATCAATTAGAGCATAAACAAGACTTTTATTAGCTATATTATTATAATTTAAGAAGGATGGGAAAATGACTTTCTCCATTTCACTATTATCAACTTTAATAGGTTTTATCCCTATTCTATTTAATAAAGAACTTGATACCGTTTCTCCCGCAATAAATCTCTTTATATCATTAATTTCTGATATCGAAGTGTTTTCTAAAGATACTTCTATTCCTAAATCCCGTAATTTATTTGTAATAACATAATGAATTATTAAAGCAGAATATCCTTTTCGTATATTTTCGTCAAAAGGAAGCCTATCCTTTAGATATTTTGCGATGTCATTTATCAAATTTTTTTCATCTGATATATTTGCTATTATTTTCCCTGATAATGTTGGTGTCTTTATTAAATTTTTTTCTATGATCTCCAAAAATTTTGCCTGATCTTTTGATTGGTTTATTATTATTTGAGTTAATTTATCTAAATCGCAAGAATAAATTATTTTCTGAAAAAATTTTACTGGATCTGCTGGAGGTTCATTTACGTATATCGCATTTGCATAATTCAGTTGACTGTTTATTTCTGACTCCATCAAAAAAAGAAGTCTTGTCTTGCCGGTTCCATTGTCTCCTATTAAAGAAAGACCTTGCCATCTTTTCGTAGCTGTTACGGTATTAACAAAGTCAGTAATTTCCTCAGTAATTTTTTTTGATATCTCAATATAAGGATAATCTTTAGAGGGTTCACCTCCTATTGGGAATGGGTTAAATTTTAGCCCAACTCTTTCATAATTTATTTTAATTATATCGTCTTGTTGGAATTCAAATGTACTGCTCATTCTATATACCTCAAGTTAATTTAATATAAAAATATAACTTGTTGTTTATTTCTAATCCTTCATTTTCAACTTCTTTTCTTAAAAGACTACCTGTGCTCAACTGGAAATCTGAAGGATACTTATTTACATATTCAATAAAAAATTTGTTAAATTGCTTTTTAGAGATGTTATTATGAAGACAAAATAAATTTCTAACTTTAGGAACTTCTATCCAATCAGATTTTGATCTAGCTTTGAAAATTGTTAATTTAATTATCTTACTAAAATTATCAAAGTCAAAGTCTTTTCCAATTAAATGATAACAAACATTGAATCCATTGTTTTTGTTGTCAATAATTCGTAAAGACTCGATTATTCCTAAATTCAACAGCCAATTATAGATAACTCTGGATTCTCTATCTGCTACTGACTCACTTACCTTTCTGTATAATAGGTATCTTTTCTTAATGTCTTCTTTGGACAAGCACTCTTCAATAGGATAAATTTTTTTAGTTGCATCGAAATTGAATACATCTTTTAGAAATGTTTTAACGATCTCCATCTGTAGAAATTCTTCTTTTAGTACATCTTTATCACTTTCAGTTAATTCAAGAGTTCCAGATAGTTTATATTTAATATTATTTCCTTTATTAGTTAATAAAAAAAATTTCCGATTTTCATAAATCAAACCTAGAATCTTTAGTAATTTCAGATACTCTTCTAAATAGTTCTCTTTTTTAAACTTTTCGAAACTTAGTAATTCCTTTACATCTTGTTTGTCTTGAGAATTTATCAATAAAAGTTTAAAATCTAATAAGTTAGAAGCTCTTGGTACTCTAAGATTTAATTTATAATTTAGTAACATTTTCCCTGCATTGGATATTGGATGGATATACTGTTTTTCCATTATTGATTCGTATAAACGTCCTTTTTCTTAATTGGTGATTTTTATCAAATGGTTTTTTACATACATAATCCAAAAATCTTTTTGGTCCACTTAAATCTTTATTATCTGTAAACATATAACTTTCTGTTTGTCTGTTTCTATTATGCATTGAAATCTCTTAAATATACCTAGATTCTACCACTACCCTTTAAGTTGAATACCTGCGTCTGAATTGAAATATGAAAGGATGTAATCGATAGAAATGCTTAATCTAAGAGCTTCTTCTTGATGCCCCGGATTTCCAATCCGGTTGGGTCATTATATTACTCCTACAATACAATAGTAAGTTACTTTTTAAATACAATCCCTGCATCTCATTAAAAAAGAGTGTACACTCTTTGAAAGGAGACTCCAAAATATGGTACAGGTAACGAAAGGCAAGAATGTAGTCATAGAGACCTATGACGCTGAGTTTAAAGAATTCACTGCAACAGCAGCCCAGACAGATTTCACAATGGTAAACAAAGCCGGTGAGACAGATCCGGAATATACCAGGGTCTATGTCGATAATGTAGAGGTCGATTCAGCAGACATCACAGTATCTTCAGCGACTCCCGCCGTAGTGGCCATCCCGGCATGCACAGTAGGCCAGATTGTTCAGATATATATGCCAAAGGCCAAGAACGGCGCATACAGTGTCCAGCAGGCAATCCAGATGAAGGTATCAACAAAGACCATAGAGATAGCAGAGCTCGGCAACGATGCAGTTACCGTTGATGTGGTGCAAAGATCGGGAGCATTGAACGTAGCGTTCGCGCAAGCAACAAACCACGACCTGATGACAAAGTTTACCGATAGTGCGAAGAACGATGCTTACATGGTCATCGCAAAAAAGTACTCAAATACCACTCCGGTAAGCTATCGAATATACAAGGAAGCCAGGGTCAACGAGATGAACGACAGTCTGGAAGCGGGCGGGATCGCGATGGAGACCTTCACGCTGACATTCAAGCACCCGGTAGCGTTTAAGACAACATAAGGTGATAGGATGGAAGAGAAGGCGGCGGGCGGCGTGGATAACAAGCCAAATCCACAAAATATAACTGAAATGGCACAGGAGACCGGCGCAGAAGCGCCGGAATCTCCGCAGGAGCAATCAGGATTGGTTGTGGTGCTGGGTGGACAACTGATCCAGTTAGAGTCTTTGAATGTCCAGGACTTCCTGTTAATAGACATAATCACCGGCGGCACACCTGCTGGCACTTTAGATAGGGCAAAGGCAAAGCAAAGTCTCATTGGCTCGGTCATATCCAGGAGCAAACTGACACCAGATCAGGTCGAGATAATGAAAAGTGATCCGCTCAGGACGTATAAGGCGGTCGGTATGGCAATAACGCAAGAACTGTTCGGTACAGATAGTTAAGCCGAAACAGTAATCGTTGATTCCAATGAGCTTTGCCGAAATCAAGAAGCTTAAGGAACTTCTCAAAACACTGCAGGGATCCGGAGAGGCAACAACCAGGATCAGGATGGAAGTCGGCAGGGCGATTGAAAATATACAGAAGGAGCGCTCTGCTGCAAGGATGATTTCCGGCGCTGATGTTAGCCAGCCGTTTGGACTGCTCGAATCTTCTTTTGAAAAGTCATCTCTTTTGGGTGAGAGATGGAAACCGCCATGGGACATGACGTGGAATCCCCTGTCTACAGACATCAAACAGACTGAACCAGAGATATTGAGCCCACGAGCGTTCGATGTCAATCTGAACAGTTACTCGCCGCTTGG
>JAPMTR010000001.1 GCA_026552975.1 Candidatus Methanoperedens sp. | reverse complement strand
TGAAATTACTTTTTGAACTGCTTGAAAAAGGAAAAATACCAAAGGAGAAAGTGGCAATTGGATTTTTAGATGAAGCCAGTCCCCAAACCACCGCAAATATAGTGTTTTTCCAAACTATTTTTAAGCAAGGAATAACTTCACCCAATTTGAACATAAGCTTTCAAGATTTCCAAATGACTTGAGTGTCTTTTCTGTTGATTCATATAAATAATCAAGTGTTTTGAGAGCTCTATTTGCCAACTCTTTTTTTAATAATCTCCAAAGATCCTCTATCGGGTTTAATTGTGGACAGTAAGGTGGCAAATAAACCAAGACAATTTTATTTTGTGAACAGTAATCTATTATTATCTGTGCTTTATGAATTTTAGCATTATCCAAAACCGCGATTAATGTAATATCGGGGTCATATTTTAGCCTTAAATTTTCTAAATATAGCTTGAAATCCTCTTTTTTAGAAAATGGTGAATTTGAACTGAACAAATCACCATTTGTCGCCAAAAAACCCGTGCAAGTGAATCGATGTGAAGGATTATAACTCGTTTCACATGTTACTCGACTATTTTTTGTCAAAACACGTTTGACATTAGGTTTATTTTGGATTGATGTCTCATCAATTAAGCCTACAACCGTTTTTTCTTGGTTGATAATTTCAGAGACGTCCTCAAGTCTTTTTTTAAAATTTCCACCGCATCATCTGGTTTTCTATAATCCTTCGAAAATGGTGTTACATAATTTAGTTCGAATTTATTGCGGACAATTTTCCACATACCCGAATAAGTATAATTAACATCATATTTAGTATTGGCATATTTTCTTACCAGTTCAACATCCCAAAAAACATGATCTGTTTCCATTAAATCGCATGGTTTTTGTTTGGTTATGACTTGATACAATTCATCCATTTCTTTCGTATTAAGATGTGGAGGTCTCCCACCACCAAAATTTGGAAAGATTCCATATAAACCGTTTTCATTCCAATCATTTAGCCAATGATAAATTGTAGTAAGTGATCTGGATAAAGTAGATGCTATTTCTTTTTGCGTTTTTCCATCGTATGCAAGTTTAATCGCAAGAAGATGTTCATATGATCTTTTATCGTCAGTATCATTCATTTGCTTTTCTAAATCCTCTTTTCTCATGTGAAATAATACTGAAACTTTTGAGTTTGCTGCCATATAATATCATTTACATATAGTTATTAATATTATAAAAAGTTTAGGAATACACTATACTGTGAGGGTTTGGAGTTTTAGCAAACCGAAAATTAAGAAAAATACGACTAAAATGAGAGCCAACACTATAGGTTTCTATGCTATCCTGGGGAATA
>JAPMTR010000032.1 GCA_026552975.1 Candidatus Methanoperedens sp. | reverse complement strand
AGCCCGATTAATTTGTCAGATGTGAGGTTGATTAGACCAGCATAAAATTATTAATATAATTAGTGTGTCCGTAGGTGGGACTAATATAGGAACAACTTGAATTGGTTCATGATTAGTTGAGACCACGATTTTGTCAAAGAATAATTTTAAGTAGGATCAAAAATATGTATTAAATAGGGGTTGATTTGAATGAATTTAGACGAAACATTAAAAGTCATAACCGAAGAGATCGCAAATATGATCTCCACAAAAACCGTCATCGGTGAACATATCATAATAGAAGGCCGCACGATCATACCTGTTACAAAGGTAAGTTTTGGCTTTGGCAGTGGTGGTGGTGAAGGGAAAGGAAAAGCCGGAGATCAGGGTACAGGAAGCGGAGGGGGCGGAGGAGCTTGCATCCAGCCTATTGCTTTCCTTGTGGTCTCAAAGGATGATGTACAATTATTCGCCCTGAAAGAGAAGGGTGTGATAGAACGCATAACTGCATTAATTCCAGAAATGATGGAGAAATGCAAATCTATGACCCAGGAGTGCAAGAAAGAAGAATCATCCACATAAGTTAAAAAGAGCCCAATGATCGGTTCAGTAATAATCATTCTAGCTTTTCTTTCACTGGTAGTGTTGCTGTCACCTGTTAAAATATGCGTAAACTCTGCCAGGGAGAGAGAAGAAATTGATGGATTTTTCAGCCTTGGCTGGATAATTTTCTTATTAAGGTACACCTTTAAAAATGAGGGAGCAGAAATCCTGGTTTTAGGAAGACGCATAGTTCGACTGCCAAAAAAGGAAAAATCCCCGGGATTTAATGAAAAAATAAAAGAATCCAGGCCAAGAAATAAATCAGATAGAATGCCGCAAAAAATGCCACATTCAGGTCAAATTTTATCACTTTCAAGACCGACGGTAGGTCTTTTTAAAGACATTCTTTACTCATTTAAATTAAAAAATCTTAATGTTAACATTAGATTTGGTTTGGAAGACCCTGCTGATACCGGAATTATGTTCGGGTTCCTGCATTCGATCATTGGGATTATACGCAAAAGTCACAATATAAGGTGGTCTGTTGACTTTACAAAGCCGGTTCTGGAATGGGATCTGAAGGCAGAAATTGCTATTACACCGATCCAAATAGTTTTACCTGTGACAAGATTCATAACTAATAAACAGGTCTTAAGATCGGGATTACGGATCATCAGAAATTAACTGAATTCTTGAATCCGTAATTCAATTCATCTTCCCCATTACGATCTTGATAAATTCATCAGGATCCCTGGTAGTAAGTACAAGTGCCTTGAAAAACCCTTTTTCTTTTTCGATCATTACAGCTTTTTTATGCATACTGACAAAAGCAAGCTTTCTCCCCCACAGGCGCAACCCCCAACCAACGTACCAGGGAATGTTTGTTGTTCGTATTTCTTTAATCTCAGAGAACCGTATCCGGTAGTTAAATGGAGGCATGGTAGCTTCTATACCAGTATCTGTAATCCTGAATTTCATTTTGAAAAAGCCCAAAAATGCAACATTCAGGACAATAACTACAAATAAAATGATCAATTGCCCTTCAAAAGGCTCGTTCTTAAGACCAAAGAACTCCCCGAAGAAGGAAATAAATATAAAAATTGCCAGTATTAAGAATATGACTGCAATTAAAAGTCGTAGTATTCTGCTAAAAGGCGCTTTCTCTTCGTAAATAATTTTTTTATCTTTTATCCCAATTATTTTTTCTTTTGATGCCATTATAATTTACCAGCATGGTCCATTTGTGGAATCCGGACATATCGTGGATTTCGAAGTTCCCGCAAATACATGATTTGCGCCTTTGATCCGGGCTCCTGTCAGGTTCGCACCCTTAAGATCCACGAAATTCAGATTGGCGCCATCAAGAACAGAATATCTCAGGTCCGCATAAGCAAGATCCGCAAAATTTAAATTAGCTCCCTCCAGATTCGCATTATCTAAAGTTGCATATTGAAGGTCCGCAAAATTCAGATTGGCGCCATTGAGATTTGAATTACTGAAATTTGCATATTGCAGGCTTGCAAAATTCATATCAACGCCATTCAAATTAGAATTATTAAAATCTGCATGATCAAGGTCTGCAAAATTGAATTCATTTTCTTCAAGATCATTATTATTAAATATGATCCTCCTGAGGTTATCTCCCTGATTATCAGGTGAAGGATATCCGTTTGACACCAGCAAAACAGTTCCTGTTATCACCAGAATGCAAATAAATACCCCCATGAAATATATAATATTGGATTCAGTATGCCTGAAAAGTATTTCTATCCCCCACAGAATGAGTATTACCGGCCAATAATTCCATAAGGAACCCCATGACCCCCAATCGATCACTCCCATTTTGTTGAACAAAACAATAAAGCCAATTGTTATAAGGAGAAGAGGTCCAACAAAACCCGGTCTTCTTTCCATTTTTTCATCTCCATCGTTTTATCAGCAGCCACACTCCGATGAATATAATAATAACAGGCCAGAGAAGGTCTTTATCTAACCATTTTATCAAATTCAATCTATCCAGGAGAAGAGTGATCCCCAGTAAGATGAGGATTATACCGAACCATCCGGTACGATGTCTTGTTTTTTCTTCTGTGTCCTTTGAAAATGCTTTACCCAATCCCTCCCCTGCTTCTTTTACCCGCTCACCCATTTCCTGGACATTCTCCCTGATCGTTTCATTCGGTAGCTGATCCAGTTTATCAGGTTTTGGCATAATGATCGCCAGGATTAGGTAAATAAAGAATCCGATGCCATTCATAAATAAAAGAACTACAAAGATAAACCTGACAATGACCGGATCGATCCCGTAATACTGCGCAATTCCACCGCAAACTCCTTCAATAACACGATCTGTTTTGCTTTTTGTGATCCTTGTACTCATAGTAACATCCCTGGACATATTATCCGACCTCCTTATGAAGTTTAATTTAATAGAGATCTTTTAGCTATAAAAAACCTTGCTGGCTTCCTTAAATCCAGCCCGCTCCTCATCTGTGAGGAATTTACAGAGGGATTATTCTAATACTTGTATCAATTATTATAGTTGAGATGCTCTTGAAACAGGAAAAACAATGAGACTTCATTCATTACAACATGAACCCTTTGAAGGTTTAGGAACCATAGAAGAGTGGGCAAAGAACAAGGGCCATAGTATTACAACAACCCAGTTATTCAATAACGAGTTACTCCCCGATATCAGCGATTTTGACTGGCTCTTCATAATGGGGGGGTCAATGAATATCTATGAAGAAGATAAGTTCCCCTGGCTTAAGGAAGAAAAGGAGTATATCAAAAAAGCTATTGCAGCTAACAAGATCATTCTTGGAATCTGTCTTGGCTCCCAGCTCATCGCAGATGTTCTCGGAGGAAATGTCAGCAAGAATCAATTCAAAGAGATCGGCTGGTTTGCGATATCGTTTACAAGAGAAGCAAGAGACTCTTCCATATTTGGTAAACTTCCAGACACAATTACTGCATTTCACTGGCATGGCGACACATTCAAAATACCGCAGGGAGCTAAACGGATCGCACAAAGTGAAGGATGTGCCAACCAGGCTTTTGAATACGGGCGCACAATAGGATTGCAGTTCCATCTTGAATATTCAAAAAAGAGTATTGATCTTATGTTGCAATATTGCAGTGATGAACTTGTTGAAGGGAAATACATACAGACGCCAGATGAAATCATCTCAAGAATGGGAAATGTTATAGAAATGAATAAAGTACTGAATTTGATTCTGGATAGTATGGAACGTGAATTCGGGAAAGTTCCTTGAATATATTGAATAAAAATTAGAATAAAGAAATAACGTAATTATTTTTAATATGATATAATATATCACCAGTGCCCTTCCTATTCATGAGTTATACTTAAATACAATTACAGCTATAGTCAGCTTCCCCAATGTGATGAAAAAATGCCCTGAACATACTTTATGAATAAGATATTTGATAAACTAAAGCCTATTGCTTAAAATATAAAAAGGAGAACAAAATGAAATGTGATGGAATACCATCCGGATGCGCAATTTCAGGAATGATGAGTGAAGAAGGAAAACGTATTGACGGGAGTGCCATAATCAGATCGATCGCCTGTATGCATGATCGTTCAAACGGCCTGGGCGGAGGCTTTGCAGCATATGGCATTTATCCAAGACGAAGGGACATGTATGCTTTTCATATGATGTATGATAATGCACAGGCCAAAGAGAACACTGAAGAATTCTTTTATAAATACTTCAATATTGATAAGGATGAAGCCATCCCCACGCGAAAGCAAAAAGGAGTGGCAAACCCCCCAATACTCTGGCGATATTTCCTTGAAGTTCCTGTGAACAAGCTTGAGTCCAGATCTGAAAGAGATTATGTCTCAAACGCTGTCATGAAGATCAATTCGGATATTGAAGGTTCTTATGTGGCATCAAGCGGAAAGAACATGGGAGCATTCAAAGGTGTGGGTTATCCTGAAGATATAGGGGAATTCTACAAACTTGAAGAATACAGCGCCTATATTTGGACATCACATGGAAGGTTCCCGACAAATACCCCTGGGTGGTGGGGAGGAGCGCATCCTTTTACTCTTCTTGACTGGTCTGTTGTTCACAATGGCGAGATCTCTTCATACGGCATAAACAAGCGTTATCTTGAAATGTTCGGTTACAAGCTTGAATTAAGAACTGATACTGAGGTTATCGCGTATCTTTTTGATCTCCTCGTCCGAAGTCATAAGCTCCCGGTAGAAAAAGCGGTACAGGCACTGGCCGCTACATTCTGGAAAGATATCGACCGCATGGAGCCGCAGCAGAAAAAGATCGCGACAGCTCTTCGTCAGGTATATGGAAGTGCGCTCTTAAACGGCCCGTTCAGTATCATCATCGGCCACAACCGGGGAGTGATCGGATTGAATGACAGGATCAAATTAAGACCCATGACCGCCGCCCGCAAAGACGATATGCTCTACATGGCGTCTGAAGAATCAGCGATCCGGGAAATAGCTCCTGACCTTGATGAGGTCTGGAGTCCCAGGGCTGGAACGCCTGTTTTTGGGACATTAAGACCTGAGGTCGAATAATGGAATCACAGCTCCCCGCTGAATTTATTGTAAATGTAGATCATGACCGGTGCAGGAAATGCAAGCGGTGCGTGACGAACTGCAGCTTTAGCGCCATTGAATTCAGGGATAAGGTCCTGCCAAACCACAAACAGTGTGTTGCATGCCACAGGTGTTCTACGTTATGCCCTGAAAGCGCCATTACGATCACTGAAAATCCTCTCCAGTTTAAGGATGGTTACAACTGGACTCCTGAGATCAGGAAAAATATCATGAAGCAGGCTGAAAGCGGAGGCATAATACTTACCGGGATGGGAAACCCGAAACCATATCCCATCTACTGGGACCACATGCTTATTGATGCCTGCCAGGTAACGAACCCATCCATTGATCCATTGCGTGAGCCAATGGAACTTCGCACGTATCTTGGAGCAAAACCTGATATGCTTGAATTTGAGGGCGAGGGTTCAAATATCAACCTCAAGACAGAGCTTTCACCACAGGTGAAACTGGATATACCTGTTGTGTTCGCTGCAATGTCATATGGCGCTATCAGCCTGAACGCCCATAAAGCGCTTGCAATAGCAGCAAAGCGTATGGGAACACTTATGAACACGGGGGAAGGGGGTCTTCATAAAGATCTTGCCGGTTATACTGATAGCATTGTTGTCCAGGTCGCATCCGGTCGCTTTGGTGTAACAAGCAAATACCTGAATAACAGCGCAATGGTCGAAATAAAGATAGGCCAGGGCGCAAAACCAGGAATTGGCGGACACCTTCCCGGTGAAAAAGTAGACGAGGATATCTCAAGGACCCGTATGATCCCGGTAGGAACAGACGCACTTTCCCCGGCTCCACATCATGATATTTACTCGATAGAAGATCTTTCACAACTGATATATGCGATCAAGGAAACTACGGATTATAAGAAACCCGTGTCTGTCAAGATCGCAGCCGTACATAACGTAGCTGCCATCGCAAGCGGTATCGTCAGGGCAGGCGCAGATGTAGTTATGATAGATGGTTTCCGCGGCGGAACAGGAGCTGCGCCGATGATCATAAGGGACCATGTTGGTATTCCCATTGAACTTGCTCTTGCAGCTGTTGACGACAGGTTGAGGGAGGAAGGAATACGCAATCGAGCATCCATCCTTGTCGGCGGAAGCATCAGGCAGAGCGCGGATGTTGTGAAAGCGATAGCTCTTGGCGCCGATGCATGCGTCATAGGTACTGCTTCGTTAATTGCGATTGGATGCCGCGTATGCCAGAAATGCTATACAGGTAACTGCGCATGGGGTATTGCCACGCAAAAATCCGAGCTTGTTCGCCGGCTTAATGCAGAATATGCGGCTGACAGGCTCTGTAACCTGCTAACAGCCTGGGGACATGAGATAAAGGAAGTCCTGGGTTCACTTGGCATAAATTCGATCGAATCACTTCGCGGAAGCCGTGAACGGTTGCGAGGTGTTGGACTTAGCCAGGAGACATTGGATATCCTGGGAATTAAACATGCAGGCATAGGACAGTGATCTTTATGAATAATTTGGTTATAGGATTTCACGAACCGCAGATTCCGAGTCGCGTCTGGGAAGGGCGCAGACACATATGCTCCGCAGGCATACGTGGATTCCCGCTCCCGAAGGGTAATCGGGACGCAGATGAACGCAGATTTGTTAATATAATAATCCAGCGTTTTCCTGAGTTTTATTTATTTCGACTTAGAACACGGATGATGCGAATCATCACGGATATATATTATCCGCGTGTATCCGCGTCATCTGCGCAATCCGCGTTCCATTCGATCAAACAGATGGATCAAATATCTGAGTTCATCTGTGTTCATCTGCGGCTAATTTTTCATAATTACAGTCTTATAGAATCTTCATCCATGCATGGAGGTCAATTATGAGGATCAATGCAAAAGGCATGCACTACAGGCCAATGAATAAGATGATCCGTGACGCTGTGGCATCTGGCGAGAAGGAATTCGTACTTGATAACATCGGCGGCCAGAGGTACATTGGCGCGGGTTTGAACGAAAATGTGACTATCACCGTCAACGGTACACCAGGCAATGACATGGCAGCCTTCATGAACGGACCAAAAATAATCGTCAATGCGAACGGGCAGGATGGCATTGCCAATACCATGAACGCAGGCGAAATAATTATCCACGGAAATGTGGGCGATATAATAGGCTATGGAATGCGGGGTGGGAAGCTCTACGTAAAAGGCGATGTTGGATACCGCGTTGGTATCCACATGAAGGAATACAAGGATCAGGTCCCTGTGATCATTGCAGGAGGAACAGCAGGTGACTTTTTCGGTGAATACATGGCCGGAGGGTTAATGATCCTTCTGGGAATGAATGGAAAGAATCCGCTTGTGGGCGATTATGTAGGGACAGGCATGCATGGCGGCGTGATGTACATCCGTGGGGCAGTAGATCCATCCCATCTCGGAAAAGAAGTGAGTTGCTTTGATTTGAATGAGGATGATGAGAAGATCATTGGCAGATACCTGAAAGAGTACTGCGGGTACTTCGGATTCGATTTCAATGAGGTCATGAGCGGGAAGTTCACAAAGCTTATACCGGTGTCATTGAGGCCGTATGGGAATCTGTATGTGTACTGAGAAAAATCAACTCTTCATTTGACTTTCTCTCCCGGGGAATATCTATGAACTCGTACTCATATACCTTCATGAAGCTTACAATCTGAAGACAGGTCGAAAATACTTTTCAATGAACGAGATCGTTACTATTCATGTTCTACTTGACTTTTCTCTGATTTCGTGTGATTTTTTTTCAGCAGGAGTAATGACAGCTTCTCCAATAACTGCAAGTAATCCTTCACGCGTATTATACAAATATTCGTCTAAAACCCATGGATAACGCTTAATACGTTCGAATAAAGCAGACCCATAATCTGATCTGAATATTATAGGTTTGATTGGTACGTATGGAATATTGGGAACAATGCGCTCTAATTCTGCTAGAATACTTTTAGCATCTGTAATATCGACAATAATGAATCGTGCCATCCGAGCCAATAAGGTAACAGTTTCCATTAAATCTTTACTGGCAGGCTTCTCAAGCTCAAATAAAACTGGTGAATAGTTGCGATTACGAAGTTCTTTCCGTAACGCATCAAGTATTTCTTTCCTTTCAGATTCGAATCTTCCGAGGATGAGCACAACTTTAGAAGTGATAGTATCAATTACATCGCGGATTTTTTCGTTTTTAAGAAGCAAATAAACAAACTGAGCAACTTCGAGATTATCTGCTGTAATAGCAGGTTCTCCTTGAGGTGTGATAATAAGATCGAATTGTGAAGTCTCTAATAATTTCAAATCCCATGCAGAAACTCCGTATATTCTACATCCTGTGAGGTTGGCTTTATTGAAGTTTGTTCCTACCATGTTTCCCTCACTAAGATCAGCACCACCAAGATCAGCTTCACTGAGATTAGCCTTACGAAGATCAGCTTCTTTGAGATCAGCATCACTGAGATCAGCACCCTGGAGAATGGCACCACCAAGATAAGCCCCATGGAGAACACTCTTACTGAGATTAGCCCCATAGAGTTTAGCCCCATGGAGATTAGCTCCACCCAGATTAGCTTCACTAAGATCAACACCACCAAGATAAGCCCCACGAAGATCAGCCCTGAGTAGATTTGCGTTCCTGAGATTAGCTCCATAGAGTTTAGCCCCTTGAATATTAGCTCCACCAAGATTAGCCCTACGAAGATTAATCCCACCCAGATTAGTCCCACGAAGATCAGCTTTATAGAGATCAGCCCGACTAAGATCAGCACCACCAAGATAAGCATTACTGAGATCGGCTCCATCGAGGTTTGCACCACGGAAATTAACTCCACCAAGATTAGCCCCACGAAGATTAATCCTACCAAGATTTGCGTAACTAATATCTATTATTTCAGCATTTTTCCATCTCCACTCATTCCAGGTAGTTACTCCTTTCTTAATAAAATCAAGATGTTTTTCATTGACCATTTTATCACTATGTATTCTATACTCAAATTCAAATTATTTAAGTCAAAATACTAATACATGACTTTCGGACAAAGCCCATTTTTTCAACAGATTAAAGTGAATAACATTTAAGTATTAGTAGTTATATATAATAACTACAATGACTGAAAA
>JAPMTR010000077.1 GCA_026552975.1 Candidatus Methanoperedens sp. | reverse complement strand
TCCCACCAGAAAAATATTCATGTTGTTTATTCCATACAAAACAAACCAGTAAATAGCAAGGTAAGTGCCAATTATTCCTACTATCAAAATCCTGTTGCGCTGTTTATTCCACCATCCAGCGGAAGTGTGAGTTAATTCCCCACCACTACCAGGCGCATTTACCATTATGTCATCAAACTGAATTGATTTTCTTGCTTCTATCGTGCTCGCATTCGGGCACCAGCCCAGCCACAACCTCATTTTCTTCAAGGCATTCATTCCATTTCCTCTTTCAATTTTTTAATGAATTCTTCAGGATTTTGAGTGGTCAGTATAAGTTTCCTGAAAAATCCCTTCTCCTTTTCAATCAACACCGCACTTTTGCGCATGCTGATGAAAGCAAGCCTTCTTCCCCACATGCGCAATCCCCAACCAGCGTACCAGGGAATGTCTTCTATCGTTTTAATCTCTTTGATTTCAGAAAACGGGACTCTGTATTTAAAAGGAGGCATTACAGCCTCCACGCCATCGGTTGTAATTCTGAACTTGATGCTAAAAAAGCTCCACGTAACCAGAGCAGAGACTGATACTGCTAGAAGTAAAATGAATTCAGCCCGTTCAGGCTTGCTAAAAACGGATATGAAGTACAAAATAGCCAGTGAGAATAAGCCTGACACCATTACCAACTTTATCGTGTTGCTGTAAGGCGCTTTTTCCTCATATACCGTAGTTTTATTTGCAAAAACTCCGCTTCTTTTTGTTCCTGATGCATAGACATATTCCATACCGCTATCAACAACAGTGTTTTTCATCCTCAACAGAGGGCACCAGCCCATCGTTTTTCTTATTATCTCTGTTACATTTATCGTCATGCCAAACCCCTCAACTTCCCAAAAAGCTCATCCGCCAGCTTCGTGGGATCATCAGTTTTCTCAAGCTTGATTTTCATCTCATCTGCAAAGTCCCACAGCAATTCAATGCATTGTGTATATCTATTGCATGCACCGCAGTTTCCTTCATGCTCGTACCACACCTGCATCCCGTGCTTGGCAGATACGAAAATAATGGCGCTGGCATTGAACGGCACTGAGTGACCGAACAGGATACCGCGCTCTGCATTCACTTTCTCTACCTCTATCTGATTTGCCCCTGCCATCTCAAGAAGCGTCTTTTCAATACGTTCATCCATCGTTATGAGCGCTTTTGATACTGCCTGTTTGGATATATCGAATAAACGCGCTATATTCATATTGGGAAGACCGCCGCGCCGCAGCCTCCAGAACTCAAACTGCTTATCTTTTAAAGGCAGGAACATAAGTCAATATATGCGTGTTGACAATATAAATATTGTGACCCAAAAACTGGAATATCTTTTCTCAAAATCTGGTAAAAGACATATTAAAATTCCATTCGTAGTTTAAGATAATCTTTTATGAGTCTGAGGCGTAGATGATATTCGCAGAATTATATTCCCGGCTTGAAAAAAAAAACATTCGATCAATATGAACAAGAAAATCAAATTTGCAATTATAGGACTTATATTAGCTGTTTTTATCCTGGTAATTATAAATATTCAATCAACCATACTTCCACATAGGGAAATAATAAAACCACCACCTGCGATTCTGAAGTTAGATGGAAAAGAACAGATTTCGGGGATCGGTTCATATTGCTGGAATGAAGCATGGGAAAGCGTTTGTGCTGATTATGCAGGTATCCCAACAGTTAGTGAGCCATTGCCTGCAAAGTCACCTGTTATAGCGCATCTTAGCCTCCCACTAAAGGAACCTCCAGAAGAGTTACAAATCAATGTAATCCTGGTTACGGATGATGATAAGATAAAATCCTATTTAAATGGTTCTTTCATGTGGCTGCCTGAGGAAGAGAAAATGCAGACAAGTAATTACTCCAATTTGACCCCAGAAAGTGAGTCTGATATAAATTTGTCACTTGAACCTGGGCTTTACGTACTTGAGGTATTCCCAAGATGGAAAGAAAAGGGCAGTGTAGCCTATGGTTTCCTGTTAAATGTGCAATAAAACCTTTTATGGGGCATGTTTAGTTGGTGCGCTCTCATATCCATATCCACCCGATGCATCGATGCTGCTTGGATGCACGAATACATAGACTGCGAATATCCATATAATAACAAGGACAGTTAAGAGCAATAGAAAGTAATAATATTGTCCATTTTCCTGAACCTCTGCCTTGGGTTCCATTTTTCTTATCCCTATTTTATAGACTAACGCTGAGAATATCAGTGCCACAAATGAGGGAAGGAACAGGTTTTGGATCGGCTGCAAATATCCCAGTATCCGTACAAAAGAAACAGTCGCAGAAGCATACAGCAACAGTTTATTTTCTCTGATGATCCCGACAATTCCAATTGCAGCAATTATTACAGGGATTACATAATCGGGGCGAAAATCGCCGCAGATATATCCACCGCTTGTCGGCGAAGTCTTGTAATTATAACAACCGTCGGTTATCAGTATAATCTCGGAATACAATGTTGTGACCATTGCAGCAACCAGTGCAATACCTGCAATAACCAGCGCAGTCTTTTTTAACCGTGCTTCGACCATTTCCTTCTTGAACTCCCCTATTATTCCACCCTGATATGCTAAAGCCGAAATAACCAGCAGAAGAGAGGAGGCAATAAATAAGGGCTTTCGAAAAAGTAATCCCAAAAACATCGCCAATACCAGGGATATGGCGCAAGAAGCAAACAAGAAATCCTTATTCCTGTTTCGTATTCCCACTATTCCCAATACTGGAGGTATGAGCGGAAACAAATAGAATATCAGTCCGAAAGCAAGCGCCAGCATGGACCCGGCGTAAGAAACTTCAGGTACGACTGCTGCTATTGAAACAAATAAGGAGGCAAGAGCTGTAAAAAGTGCAGTTCTGATCGCTTTTTCATTCACTTCCATTACAGGTTCATCCTTCAGATAAACGAATGTTGAGATTATCAGGAGCAGAGATGGAACCACAAAAAAGAAACCGATGGATACTATTCCAAGAATAGTTAAGGCAAGTGAAATAAGGGAGGAGATGATCAAAATCTCTTTATTCCTTGATTTGATCCCCAGCACCCCGGCAAGAGGGGCAAATGCCAGAATGAGCACTACTGGGGAAACAAGCACTAATGGAGAGTAACCAGCGGCTACTGTGAAATATAGTGTCGCCAGTAAAGATATTGCCAGAGAGAGAAGTGCAAGCCATAACGCATTTTTCCGGTTATTGTTCATTATTTTATACCTTATTTCTGTCATTGTTGTTATACCTCTCTTCATACCGATTTCAATAATCTGCTAATATTCCTGATAGATACCCTTTTTGCTTATTCGATAGACTCATACACTCGTCTCCGACATGTCCTTGCAATCAGCCATGATCTGTCTCTTTGCTGTAGCGAATGCCTCGTCCAACTTTCCCCAGGTGTTCCTTACTACAGGATGCCACACATTATTGATCTGTGTGTCTGGCTTCCAGTTGTCAAGCGACCATTGAACAAACTCCTTGACTTCTTCAGGCGGCAAATCTCTCCAGATATGCATCTTTACACCCCCATTGTTGGATATGCAAGGCTAACCAGACCCTGTCCTTCTTCGTCTAGGTTGGCAATCTGCTTCGAAAAGCTAACAATCCGCTCGGACCTCTGAGGATCCCGCGCTTCTAAACGCTCAAAGATCTCAACATCACGCTCGATCATCTTCATGAGATCGTAATTGAAGCAAGCCACACAGCGTTCACAGTAATCCTTTACCTCACCGGCGACCGCACGTTCAATTAGTATTTTCGCATGCTTTGGCGAGTGATATCCAATCGAGCCCTCAATCATAGCAGCGACGAGCCAATCCATTCCCTTTTCCTCAAGAATAGTACTCAACTCAACATTATCCATAGTTACCTTCCTGCACCAAACGATGCACTTTTATTATTCATTTTTTTACACCTCTCAAATTACGAAAGTGAATGGAAAATTGGAAAGCATCGTGTGTAATGGGTTCGCACACCTGCTTTCTCAAGCGTGCGAAGCCTGTCATAGTTTGTTCTGCCTTTAACACGATGCGAGTCTGCCTGTCATGAGACTACGCTGAGAGGTCTACTTGAAAAAAGGTTGTGATAATATGTAAAAAGGGTTAGGATTTAGCTGCAGCGGAGTCCGGGAGATTTTTATTGATAGCAGTTGTCGTTTTTGATGTATGGTCAAAAGGATTTATGTGGTAGGATGGATGATTTACGCAAGATAAAAAAAAAGAATGATGCTACCCTCATGAATAAAAAAAAGTTGATATATCTTATCTTTATAATAATAAGTATTTTATTTTCAATATCTTTTTCCATTCCAGCAAATGCAGCTGCAGGGGATTTAATATTGGATACTAAAATTTTATTTCCCTACCCTGACCCACATGAAGCAACTACATTGGGCACTACAATACTAAAAGAAGGATATTCATTATCACTGGATGATGTTTACGACCATGCGAATTACACTCAGACGGTAGCAGTTCTTACCATATATAAGAATGAAGAAATTGTAAAAAGGATAAAATTAAAGACAGGAGATTATATTTATTACAATAAAACTATAGGTGGAAGAGAATATATAATTATTGAGTCAAAGTTAGATACAATATTTAGAGGAACTCCTAACAATATAGTCATGCTCAAACCTTTTTATCAATATTCTGACGGATCGACTATTATTGAGCCCGATTTTGTCTCTACTAATCTAAATCCAAAAATAAAGGAGGCTCCTTGTGAAGAATGGAATAGGACTATTGTATATAAATTTGGCAGAATATATGAGTTGTCTGTCCGGCAGGCTTCAGACTACGGATATATCCTTGGAGGTACGATCGTGTCTCAAAATTCTGGGGCTGGGTATCAATGTTTTAGAGGATGTGAATTGTCAATAAAAGTTGATGTAAATGGCAATGAACAATGGAACAAGACTTCCGGATATTTTGGAAATCAGCAATTAAAAAAATCTTTTGATCTTGGAGATGCCCAATCAATTCAGAAGACCTCTGATGGCGGCTTTATACTTGCAGGAATGTCCAGGCTTGTCAAGACCGACTCAAATGGAACCAAACAGTGGAGTAATACCTTTGGATTAGACGAGTTTTATAGAAAGTCTTCTGTCCGGGAGTCCCCATATGGGGGATATCCCATCAAGGAGTCTTATACCCTCACGAGCAAACCAATAGTCCTGGAGACCACGGATGGAGGATATATACTGACAGGAGATATTCGCTGGGATGACAATCTTGGAATGGCTGAAGTCTTGCTCTCAAAAATCGATTCAAATGGAACTGAACAGTGGAGCAGAACACTTGGCGGGGCTGAAAATGACTTTTCTTATTCTGTCCGGAATACATTGGATGGTGGCTATATTCTGGCAGGTATGACGTTTTCGTATGGAACCGGAGGGGATGCCTGGCTTTTAAAGACCGATGCAAATGGCAATGAGCAGTGGAATAAGACTTTCGGATTGGATGGACCTGATCGTGTTAATTCTGTTGAGCAAACATCAGATGGAGGATATGTGCTGGCAGGTCAAATCGACACAGCCAAGAATCCTGAGTTCAAAGGCCAGATACTCTATGAGAATTATGATGCCTGGCTCTTCAAAACTGATGCCAACGGCAATCTTGAGTGGACCAAGACCATTGGGGGAGTGAAAAGAGATGAGGCCAAGTTTGTTCAGCAGACATCTGATGGCGGATATGTAATTGCAGGGACTACGGAATCAGATAGTTCCGGAGACAGTAAAAGCTGGCTGGTAAAAGTCGGTGACGTGAAAGTAGATACTACACAATCCCAGGTTATTATATCTGATAATAATATTATAGATAATAATGTCACAGATAATATCCAAACCAGCCCTGGAAAATCCATATCCGGTTTTGAATTTTTTGGAGGGGTATTCTCAATTATAATACTACTGCTTTCAAGAAGGAGACTACTTTAATGGCATGCATAAAAGAGAAAGACAATGAAAAAAGACATATGGCTGAAATCGTGGAATATATTCCCGAACTCAAAGATGTGGATGCAGAAATATTCCATAAGAACTTAAATCGTGAACTTACCCAAGAGGAGATTATAGAAATTCGTAAATGGGCATTGGGTTATAGTTCAATGTTAAAATAATTTTCATCACTTTTATAAATAGAGCCCCATCTCCTTGCAGCTCTTCTTAAAGCATGTCCCACAGTCGAGCTCCAGACACTCTGGATGTCCCGCACCCCATTTATCAAAGCCCTTCAATCTCTTTATCAGTCCGGCGCAATGGGAACAACCTGCCGAAAGAAAACCTCTTTCGGGATATCCAGTCTGGCCGATATCAGCGGAGTCTATGTTATGGGTTATGCCACATCCCGTACAAATACACTTTACTTTCGCCATACCATGTTACCCTTTTACTTCGCATCAAAATCGCGTACTTTCAGTTTCCACATTATCGGAGTACCGTCCCGAAACAGCATCAAAGGATAACTTCTTGCTACAATCCCTTCAATAACCTTTGCTTCCTCAGATATTAGGCTGTTTGGTCTTGATTTAACGATTCTGATAGCTGATTCATAATCCATTATTCCAAGTGCAGGAACAGACTTTATGGATAATTTATCTGCGATATCATTTACACTATCTCTTTCAAGCCACCAGCCATCAATCCAGGCATCAAATAGGATGAATCCTGCGTCTTTACGATAAAGTCCGCCACCCTTCTGGATCTTTGCGCCGTACCCTTCGCCATACAGAACCACTTTACATGGCACAGGCTCTTTGAAAGCTTGTTGCATTGCCGATATTGTAAAGATTTTTTGGAGTGCTTCATACAAATGCGCAGGCATCTGGGCTTCATCTGTGCGCCCATCAAATCTTACGGTATTGTTTTCAAAAGAAACTCTTATGTTCGTTCCGTCTATCTTTTCTGTAATTTGCCAGTTCTTGATATTGGCGAATTCTTGTTTAGAAAAGTCACCTTCGATTATTTTAAACTTATTCGACTCATCTCTCTTCCAGATTGTATTTATCTTTGGGTATTTCATGTTTTTTCTCTGAACTTACAGAACCTCTTAGTCATTGTAACCCAATGGTGGGCTTGCTCATATGTCCAGCCATATCGGTCCATCTTTTCCTTTATTGCAATGCATAGCGCATGACTCTTAGCCGATGGATGGGAAAACTGTGCCAGACGGCCACAGATATTACACCTGTCCGGCGGTTTGTCGCATCTTGCTAACATTAAGTTCTCCTTAAACGATCTCGATATCCTCTTTCTGTACCTTATCCACAACATGCTTCCAGACATCTCCAAGGTGTTCATAGAAACAGGGATCAGACTCCCAATTAGACGGATCTTTCCTTGCAAGCGCCCTTGAAACTTCATCCACATCACTTGGATCCTCGACCTCAACCGCGTAATATACATCACGGGTCACTGGAACTCGTACTCTGACTTTTACCGATCCGTCTTCTCTTTGTTTCATGACCCTCCGTTTAGAATAAATTTATGAACCTCTTTATAACAATCCTCACATAATGCCCAGGAAGTCTCGCTTTTATCCACCATCTCTATCCACGACTTGAGCGACTTACCCATGATATCACTGATGAAAGCCTCATCCGTTTCACCCATTGAATCCAGCATTTCTGCACTCTTCCTGAGCATTTCCTCAGGTCTGTATCCGTGCTTTACTGCCCTTGATATTGCTTCCGGGGACTCTATATGTTCTATATCTTTCATTGGGCCAATAGCAACCGAACACAGATCGCACAATGCCGTCGTGTTACCATCAATCTCCTTCATTCCCGTTGTGGTGTCAAGGATCGCGACCCCATCCTTGCTAACCTCAAAAAGGACACTTTCAGCAGGGATTTGAATCCGTTTCTCAAGCATGTTCTTTCCTCCACCCGTTTCACGCCAACAGCGACTCTGCAGTGAACTCAATCGGGGCATTCATCACGCTAACAGGTCTTTGTGGGTTATGAGTATTATCCTCTAACTGCGCATCTGCCTCAGCCTGAGTCTCTATATCAGCCTCTGCCTGCAGAACAGGCTCAGGGATAACCAGAACACCGCTCGTCTCGTCCACCTTTACATCAGACTCCGTCAATACCGATTGTTCTACCCTCGGAGCCTGCTCCGCCTTTGGCACTACAACAGTGAAACCTCCGACGATGTTATGCGCTTCTAGACTTGCCGGGGCTGCTACTGCAATGCCTTCTATGGATGTAGGTAATACAGGCTTCGCTGCCGCAGATTCTTGCGCCTGTTCTGGATGAGGTACTACAACAGCGATTGAGGGCTCAGCGGTCTTTTTCTCCTGCGCCAGGGGTGAAATAAGCGGTTGCTGCGCGACCTTCTCGACAAGCTTCCGTACCTGCTGGTCAAGAACCTCGACCTTCATTCTTGCAATAGACATCTCTTTGTTGAGCAATCCTTCATACCTGGAAATAGTTTCCTTTGATGCCTTTACCATCTCCACATATTTAGCGGCAGTCTTTGTTGTAGTATCAGTACCCTGAAGAAGCTTCGATAACTCCACCAGAGTCCTGTCCACATCCCTTGTATTCTGTTCTTCGAATCTTACCTCAACGAGAGCCCTTGTCTTGTCAGCGTCTATTAGAGGGATGCTCTCAAAAGCAGACTCGTAATCAGTTATACCATATGCGGCAAGTTCTTTCGACAGTACCTCCATCTTCTGAACCATATCAGCATGTGCATATGGGATGAAGTAAACTGCACCGCTTGGCCTTACAAGAGTTGGCGACATGCTTTTTATGATCTCGTGGAACATCACTCTGATCTGTTTACCAGTCAAGTAAGAGCAGTAAGTCTCATACAACTGCCTGATCTGCGTTGTTATTGGTTGGCTGTCAGGCTGAAGATCATAATATCTGACATCCTCTGTATCTTTGTCGAAGTGTACCCGACCTATCTCTGCATAATCTTCCGAAGTGAGCGCCTTTTTGCTTGCATCCCTGACCTCTTTGACAATTGATTTGACTATCTCGTCATCGGTCTTCGCCGCCAGCCTGACCATGTAGACAGCATGCTTCCCATCTCCAATATCAACCTCAGTCTCCTCGCTGAGCTCCGTCGTCGCTCGTTTGAATGCATTGATTTTGCTTGGCTCCTCTGGCATAAAATCCATTGGTATTTTTACCTGGGCGAAAAGCTTCCTTAAATCTGAAGTTCTGATCCTGGATTCCTTTACGGAATACCATATCAAATGCCCAAGGATAGGAACCTTTTCTCCGCCATGCCCCACAGCCTGATCTGCTGTAGCAAACACCTTATCTAAAAATTTTTCATCCATTGTTGTTAACCTCCATGCAGTAACCTGCATTTGGTGATTTTCGGTTTTTGAGCATCGTAATTAAAGGATTTGCACACCTTCTTCCCAGAGCGTGCGAAGCATTTCTTGGTATGGCTTGCCTTTACTGCGATGCGAGCATTCTTCTCTTAGACTACGCTGAGAGCTTAGCTTGAAAAAAGATTCCGGTATAGAACTCTCATGCGGACACCTTATGAGGATTACCCTCACTTGAGAATTCTTCCTCAACCTGGCCCCGGTGGCCCGTCACGTCCGCAAATCAAGCATACTGGATTCTTGACTGAATATGCGGGGTTATGGCGGAACCGATGTCCGAATAGAAGCCTATGGCTTGGATACTTCAGATAGTACCTGCGGTTCGCTCTTTTCTTATGAAGTTTCTTTCTGCTTGGGCGCATTGGTCTCTTTATTTTTTCTTTTCTCCTTTGTTTTCACTTGATATTCGATTAATCTCAAACCGGACATCTGCAATCTTCTCTTGAGTTTGAGCAATCCCGGCATTAATGGTCAATGTTGTTTCCTGTAATTGTTGAGCCATTTGCGCAAGAACACTTTGATTATCCTTTGACATGTTTTTCATCGTCGAAATAAATTCGTTGACGAGCGCCGTATATCTTTCATCCCCTTTCTGTTGCCTTTTCTCGTCTTTCCTGATCATCCAGACCACGGTATACAATACCATAATGGTCGTAGCTACCGGAAACCCCACTCTTTCTATAAAATCTGGTGAAATGATGGAGACAGGTATTCCTAATGAAACACTTTCATCTGGCAAGAAAAACGCTGCGACTGACATCAAAATTATTGATATTATTACTATTGCTGCTATGTATTTTGTTTTATCCCGTGTTATCGTGGTATTTTCACTTTCCATCCAGTCTAACCCCCAAAAGCCATCCTGAGTTCCTCTTTATTTAGCTTCTCCGCAAACATCGTAGGGTAGTTCGAATCCGTCCATGTGCAAAGTTTACAACCCAAACCCTTATTGGCACAAGTTCTGCAGTGATAAACGATCATACTTGCTCCCACAGAGCATGGCAAATATGCTTCCTTCGCACCTCTGCTATAGCCTCAAACCCACAACTGACTTGCGGGTTCTTCTGCTCCCTGCTGAACTGATACATTCTCTCTGCCTTTTTCTTCATCTATCTTGCCTCCATAGCCGTACTTCCCCGAAACCACTTTTCGTATATGCTCTGCGGTTATTGGTCCAATCAACTTCACATTCCCCAGCTCTTCTGGAGATGCTTTCATCACATTCTCCACACTGCCAAAATATGAGAGCAAGTTCCTGGAAGCTAAAGGTCCTATATCCGTGATAGCAGACACGATATACTCTCGCTGCTCATCGATATCCATATGTGACCGCTTCCCATGTACACTGATACTGCGACCATCCTTGTTTTGTTCTTTGAGTGCCACCAAGAGGAGATGCTGAGCGGTCTCAACTGCGGTAAGCGAATATAGTATTGGCACACGAAGACTGACGGTTATAGCGTTTAGCATACCTCTTATTGCCTGGACATTGACTCTTCTTGTGGTGAAGAACGGGTCACCGCCTTCGATTATTAATACCGGTCTATGATATGCCTGCGCAAGATCATACAACTGCTCGAAAAGCTTCTTCTCATCAAGCCATGAAGAGAATAGGTCATCTATAGTTTTCCTTTCAAAGGCTATCCTGTCCGAAACAACATAATCACCTACAAGGAGAGTCTTGAAGGTCAGCTTGACTCCCAATCTCTCCAGGGTCTTAGCCACCGGGCTTCTTAACTCTCGGTGATCGATAACAATCTCAGGCATCTTTGTCGGTATATCAGCCATTGCGCCTCTTAAGATACAGACTCCTCGAATCTCCTTGCTACTCTGGCAAGGATTATGCTCAAATCATCTATTGTAGCCGCCACCTCTACAAAATCCAAACCTTCTTGCTCAAGGTCATCTAACATTATTGTAAGAAGTTCCGCCCTCCACTCTTCTAACCGGCGTAACTCGTTATCCCTTTGAACGCCAGGTTGACATAGAACACTGTTATCGTTCTTTAGCGCCTTAATCCGCGCCCGAATCTCCTGCAATTTTAATGTGTGCATATTATCCTATGCCAGCATTACTTGAATATACTTTTCTAATTAGTCTGGCTGAAGAAGCATTGTGACCACAGTTAGCCATCTCTTAATCTCAGATCGGTCGTATACCTTAATTTCCCACCGGCATATCTCTAATTGGCCTTAACCTCAAGAACCAGCGGAGTTCTCCAGAACAGGTACAATACTCTCGAAACGAGCCAATTATATATTTATAGTTCGGAATTGCAATAGGAAAAGATATACAATAATACGATTAGAAAGGTAACACTCAAAAAAAAGCATGTGTAAAAATGAAAAAGAACACGATCATTCTCTTTAACCCAATGCCAGTTGAACATCCTGTCGCGATCACGAATAAGATGACCACATCTCTGCAGGTGCCTCTTATCAATGTTCCGCTATCGCTTCTTGCCCTGGCAAGAATGGTTCGGGATGATTTTGATGTGAAGATCATCAATGCTGTCGTAGATAGCGATTACCTGCAGAAGATACTCGATGCCTGCAATGATGCCCTTTGCCTTGCCGTGAGCAGTATGACCTGTTACCAGATCCGTGACGGTATCGAGGTTTGCAAAGCTGTTAAAGAACATAATCCCTCGCTTCCTGTTATCTGGGGAGGGTATCATCCGTCAACAGAACCAGTGCAGACGCTCAATAACCCGTATATTGATATCGTTATCAGGGGGCAGGGTGAACTTACGTTTAAAGAATTAGTTCATAAACTTAAGAATAAAGAATCTCTCAATGGCGTTAAGGGAATTTCATTCAAAGATGGTGGCAGGATACTAGAAAATCCAGCGCAGGAATTCAAATCACTTGACATTTTCCCACCGATTCCCTATGAAATGGTTGATGTTGAACAGCATGTCAAAGGCTACAAGTTCGCAAAACGCTGCCTTGATTATTATGCAAGCCAGGGCTGTGCGGCAGGATGCGATTTCTGTTCAGAGCCATTATTTTGCGGGCGGCGCTGGTCAGGACTTGCTCCTGAGACTGTAGTTTCGGAGCTTGAATATCTTGCAAAAACATATAACATAGATACTTTCATGATCCGAGACAGTGATTTTTTCATAAATATCCCGCGCCTTAAGAAGATATGCGCCCTCCTTATTGAGAAAAATCCGGGTATCCGCCTCACAAGCGTTAATGGAAGAATGGAGCAGCTCTGGCGGATTGATGACGATGTGTGGGGACTTTTCAAGAAAGCCGGGATACATGAGATATTCTTTGGTTTTGAAAGTGGACTCCAGGAGGCGCTTGATGCCATGAACAAAGGAGCAAAGACGAGCCAGATAAAGGTCTGCGTAGATAAATGCATAAAACATGATATCGATATTCGCGGTTCGTTCATGGTCGGGATACCTGGCATGGATGCAAAAGAGGAAATGATAAGAACTTTTGAAGAGATAAATGGCATCATTTCTGCATACGGGAAGATGGGGGAACTTGAACATATGGATATACTGCTATCGTTTTTTACACCATATCCGCACACGAAATTATACGATGCTTCAACCAGGAATGGACTGAAGCCCCTCGATACGCTGGAAGATTGGGGTGACTTTGACCAGTTTGATTTCAAGGCTCCATGGTATCCGCAGGAGTATTTTGATCTGGTGAAAGAATTCAGGGCAGGGATGCCTATGAATTCGGGGTGTGATTATGGAAAATGGTGTGGGTTTTATGAGGGGATAGTTGAGAGGTTTGGGATTCTTGAATGATTATATTATCAGTCATGATTTATTCCTGACTTTTCTGACATGTTAATTGGTGAATTCACTTTTCGATTAGGTTCGCACAAGTGAAACAATAACAACAACCCACAAATGATTGAATAAACAACGAATGTATCAGGGAGGAACGAATCTATAATAAAATTCCGACCAGAACTCATCCCCAGGCTATGTCAATCTTGCCGTTCTTTTCTACATCTTTCAGGATATACTCTACACTATCTGCATCATCCGGGTGGGATTTGACATAACTCTTTAGCTTTTCTATCCGGTACTTATCATCCATCGATAGATGCATTCTGGTTGGTGTGACATCGCTGGCAATCGAATCCAGAAAATCCGCGAACTCTGAAGTGATACTACCAAAGTATGTATACTCCACTTTACTCAATGTTATTGACATATTATACTTCCGAATCCGACAAACTACTCTTTCCAGTTCCAAACAGCATTACCTATCGAAGGAACAATCCCTTTATCCTCAATTATCTTACATCTTCTACCGAGTTCGACGGCCTGCTTCTGTGCAGAGTCTTTATAAGCGAACCTGAGTGTGAAATGCTCTACCTTATTGCCCTTCCAATAGACGTATCCCTCATGGTCTATTACCAAATGCTCTACGCCGTGAAACCATGGGCGCTTATAAATTCCCTTCACAACTTCCAGATAAAGCCCCTCGAACGCATCTTTTCCCACGTTGTTTAAGTGCCCGTTCACCGCAAGCTCGACCAATCCCAAAAGCTTTGGATCCAATTCATCTCCGTCTCGTGTCTTTTCCAGTATTACTATCGCCTTGTCGATGTCTGTGAGCTCTTTAGCCATTATTCCTCCTTCTTAGCCTCATCTTCTTGATCCTCTACGATCATGTTGTACTGATCGTCAAGGAATCCAGTCAGAGCGTCCTCAATATGCAGATAATAGTCTTCAGTCTGCTTATCAAAGTCTGGACTACGCTTGACTGCCACACCACCACGTTCCATTCGGTCTATCAGGGCGTTCCTTATCGATGCTTTGTCGAGCAAGACACCGCTGTCATGGCGATCTGCGACTAACTCTGCTTGCTCCAGAATAATCTCGTTATCGCCGTTCTGTTCCTCAACCAACTCACCGTATTCCTCGACTATCTTCTTGTCGGCAGCCTCTCTTGCTTTATCCCATTCCGGGAAGATCTTTATCTCATGGACTATCCCTTGAAACAGATGCACAACTGCATACATTTCTTTTGCCATATTATGCCTCCGCTGCTATGGGCTCAAGTATCCTTACCTTCCGTGTGCATGGTACTTCTATCTCTGCCACTCTGTAATTTTTACAAACCGACTTGAATATCTCAATACAGTCATCTACCATCTTATCAAATGATTTTACTAGATCATATCTATCCTTGATAGAACCAAGATCCCACTCATCCTCGTTTTCGAAATCAGCATCCTCATCCGTACCGATACCTTTTGTATATATTCGTTGATGGGGGGTAGCAAAATTCTTTCGTGCAACTGCGCCACATTTTCCACAGGCAGCGTCTCCTGAATATTCCGTTTTCTCTGCTTTGACTTCTTTGACTATCTCCAGAACTCTTTCTGTAGTGAGACCATGTTTGGTGACCTCTTCCTGCTGGATGTATACATCCGGAGTCCACCAGTTCTTGACTCGGATATAGTTCCTGACTTTATCCTCTGGAGTCTCTGCGAGGGGCAAGACTTTCTTATAATTCATCTGACCGCATTCTGTGCAAAAAGACTGATATCCACTTGGCTCCCTGCCGCCCTGTATCAATACGATATATCCACTGCTTCTACCATTGAAACATTCTTGATATCGATAGCTGTTCTCTTCACTAAACTCTCTTATCCTCTCATTTATTTCAAGAAACGTATCCTCGACATAGATAAGATCGTATGCATTGGACTCCTGTTCTCTTGTGAGACCAAGATTGCTTATTTTTACTTTCATGGCATAGCTTGTTGATCTATTCCATGAATTCATCGTATAGTACCTGAAATGACCCCTCAGAAAAGTGATCATCTCTTCTCTTGTTGGTTGCGTAGCGTCCGCTACATCATTTGTTTCATTCATAAATGCTCCTCTATCTCTTCTTTTATCCCCTGTGAATCAGGTTTCCCTTATCGGCATCATTAGACCGATCTCAGAGAGGTAGCTGCCTATCTCTGAGTGAGACACTTTTCCTGTTGACGATACTTCCAACAGCAAATCAGCTCTCTGAATTGGGCATCCTGGTGGAATCCCTACAGAATCAACACCTCTGCCAGACAACCACATCTTGAATTCCACTCCGGTCATAAGCAGTGGATTATCAACACGCTCTGGACAATCTTCTTCGTCATACATTTTTCATTTCCTGCTGATCTGCCCCCAGAACACCGTATCACCTTTATATTTCTCCCGGTTGAGGAGCATCATTATCTTGCTAATGAATATCTGCTCCTGTTGTCCGAGCACAATCCTCACATTGTTATACATGAGATTCATCGGCTTTATCTGATGATTCCTGGGTACAATACACAGAAACGCCAAATTGCTGGGAACAGGCTTCGGATCCTTACTGTCATCCGGGGGCAATATACGGTAAGCGTTGCCGTTCTGAGCTACAAAGAACTCCTTGTCCACAATGTATCCGTTCAGCCCGTCTATTGTTGCTGAAACGACCCTTTGCCCGAGGGCAACCATAAACAACTCAAGGAACTCGCCTTTTTGACGTTTTGAATATAGGTCGTTGAAAAGCTTGATGAAAGGTTTGAAATCCTGCTCAGTATAAGCCTTCAGGATCGCCTCACATACCTGTTTATCCGCATCAGGGGTCGTATGGACGAGCATCCCGTCATACTCAAGACAGAATACATATTCCTGAGTGGTCGGGGATATCAAACAGTTATCCCCAATGTGTATCCTGGTATGGCTTCTTCCGATCATACCCTCAAACGAACCCTTCATCGCATATTTCAGGGTGTTAAAGGTGTTAGCAGGTATCAGTCTTGTAGTATCCTTACCGTCTTCGCTGTGCTCAAGCAGTAATATAGCGTTAGGGGTGATGTTCAAAACCCTGGTAAATCGGTCTTCCAAAGATCATCCCTCCACAATGCCAAAGAACTGCCCCAGTACTTCTGGCCTGGCTGATATGCTCTTATGATTCACTGTCTCCAGCCTGAACTTAACCATCATATCAATAATCCGTATCAGTTCAGTTGACGGAACATCAACTATTGACACGATCGCTTCCTGATCCTTCAGGTCTTCCAGCATGAGTCTGGAATATAATAGTAAAGCAGTCTTATCAGGAGTATTTCCTTTTTTGATGTTGTAAAAACCCAATGCTTCTGCCAGCTTTACTGAACCCACGACCTTCTTCTTGAGGGCATTGGTTTCAACATCCAGCTTATTGAAATGAAGCACAGCCGCGACCTTGAAGTAATTCACGTCCGTCAGAGGAACATACGTCACATCATCACGACTTCGAAGAGCATTAGTCAGCCTCAGGCCAGCCTCTTTACCTACAGAATGAAAGACGCAAGACCGATCCGTTATAAGGTCACCTATTGGGATCTTTCCTTTGCTGGTAGCCAATGTCTGTCTCTTTGCCCAGGCCACATAATCTTGGATCGGGAGTATTTCTGAGTTCCCTGTCAGCCATTTGATTTGTGACCTTGTTGCCTTAAACAACTTGACGTGACAGGTATGCATAGGCGCTTCAAGCAGGCTGATATACTCGCTTATATTCTCACTTGCAGGAAACGCTACTGCTTTGCCTCTCTCAAGTTCAGCCACTTTACTGATATGTGTCGAATCCGAACTTCTCTTGGTCTGCTGATTCCAGCCATAACCGGATGTCACATCCACTGTATGGGTAATTACTTGATCATTCGACTTCTCTATCTTCTCTAGCTCGACCTCCAATAGGTCCCGGAAAATGGGGATGTTCTCTTTCAAAGCAAGCGGTATTGCGGATAGCGCCGGAGAACGCAAGACAACATCGCCCCTGCGTTGTGCGGTCGTACATCGGGTTCTCATGGAAGCTGATCTCTTTGCATTAACCGGCGCTATGTAAACAAGGTTCCCTTTGTCAATCACCTCTTCGATAGCCTCATGCATCGTATCCTTCCCGCCAGAATTATAGTGCCTGCGTCTGATCGAATGAGTAGTCCATTCTTCAACACGGTGAAATAGACCGTCAAGAATAGACATCGTAGAAGGAGGTATGTGTTCCTTGAACTCGTTAGTGTGATACAATCCCTTCCAGACTGCTTTCTGTGTAGTAGTCAAAGAGAAAAAGTCCTTATAAGATTCTATCTTACCTATTCCTTCGAAACTCCCTGGCTCTAAAGGTTCGCCTTTCTTACGGCTATATAGCGACTCGCCGTGAAGTGTTGGGAGTCGTTCGACTATGTCAGAGTTAAGTTTCTGGATAAAAGCTGCTTTAGAGGACTCCTCAAATCTTTCCCTATCTGGCGTTGGTTTAGGCAGCCAGTCAGGGCCTGTTTCTGACTTTATCCTGATAACCGCCTTTGTAAACAATTCAGTTACAACGTCCTCCGTAGGCATGCTGATAAGTAGAAGAGATGCAACCCCGTCAGCGTTGTTTCTACTGGTCAAGGTTCCGTCAGTAACATTAACCTGTATCAAACCCCTGAATTCGTAATGCTCTGTGTCAAAATGGAGCTTGATATACTCCGTGGCATTCTCATCAGACCTGTAGCCAGTTCGTGAAGCATTAAGGTCTTTGATCTTCTTATTCAAGACTACCATCGGTGATAGCCCTGATATTACGGTAGGTCCAGAGGGCGTGAGGACGAGCTCTGCAGGAACGGTTACGCCATAATGTCTTGAGGTATCGGGATTGGGGACTTTCACCGGACTTCCTGATATCGTGAATCTCACCGGGATCCTCACATACCGTGAGAATTCGCCTATAGCCTTGACAACGTCCAGCTTGTTGAAGCCAGGATCGTGAATGAACATAAAGGATGTACCGTAGCCTCTATCCTCATGAGGCAAAACATCGAATCCGACCTTACGGGCATACATCTTATAGCACTCGCCGGTCTCTCTGCTCTTTGTATGAATAACCATACTGCCCTTGTCACCGACGAGCATAACGAATGACTTGGCACTAAGCCGAACATCCCCGAAACCGATGGATCAAAAGCGTTCCTTGACCTGCCAAAGTACCGGAATACCTCCATAAACATTTTCTTTGATAGCCCGATACCGTTATCCTCTATTGTGAGGAGACATTGCTCTGGATTATACTCCACTCTTATCTCCGGGACATAGTTTGGGTCAAGCTTAAGCGTAGAGATGCAGGCGCTTTCCGCATTTGCGATATATTCTCGTATCGTTGACTTCCAGCTTTTATATATCCTGGAAAGCTGATCCATAACCACCCCATACTCTATCTCGTATGGAATAAAACCAGAATCGAAGTCCGTCACCGTCTCCAGCTTTATTGGGCTCTGTGTATCTGCAACAGAGCGTGGTGTTTTCCATAACGGCGCTGTTACGGGCACAGACACCGCAAGGGCGGAAGCTGCGCTATCTTCAGTAGTTTCTAACATCATTTCACCTTCTAACTTGTTATCAAAAAAAAAAATGATGGGTTTATGTCGAATAAGAAAGAGCGGTTTCCCGCCCCGTCTCTTCTAAGAACCGTACGTGCGACTTTCATCGCATACGGCTCAAGCATTCAATCACCCTTTCAAATCGGGCAGCAGTTATTTGTCATGGTCTCAGTTTTAGGTATGCATATCTTTTTCGTTTTATCCCACGTTTTCTTTGCCGTATCGGCTAATTTTCGGGCTCGAAGTTTTAGCCTTCTTAAAACAAAGTAGTCTTTGTCTAGATAAGGATTCATATCTAACTTCAATTTTATATGTCTGACTATCTTTGTATCAGATAGAAGATTCAGTTGTTTATTTTCCTCAGAAAATGTCCATTTCCTATTTCCACGCGGATGCCAGTATTTATTGGCAATCCACTGCTTAGGTTTACCTGGATGTCTTCTTTTAGCCCAATGCCAGAGCATATTCCATATTCTTGAATCAAGTTTATTAAATATTTCACTGGATACAACAGATTGATGGTAGTTTGCCCATCCTGTTATAATTGGGTTGAGTGCGTCAATAAGTTTCCCTTGTTTCCATGCTTTACTATTTTCGATTGTGTTACTGATTTTTTCAGTAATTTTGTCGATGGATTTCTTAGATGGTTTGACAAGGAGTTTACCTTTGTATTTTCTGAAGTTCCATCCGAGGAAGTCAAAACCGTTATCAATATGGGTTATCACTGTTTTCTCTTCAGATAGTTCAAGACCTCTATCTTTCAGGAATTCTTTAATCAACTCTTTAATTTCTTTAGCTATTTCTTCCGTTTTGGCAGTAACTATGAAATCATCTGCATATCGCACAAAGTTCACTTTGTGTTTTGATGCTTGATTTTCGGATATCTTACCATCTTTATTCTTGTGGTATTTATCATGAAGTAAATTTCCAATCCCATCCAAAGCTATATTAGCCAGGATTGGTGATATAATACCTCCTTGTGGTGTTCCTGCTTCTGTCGGAAATAGATGGCGTTCAAATATGTAGCCTGCCTTGAGAAATTGTTTTAGAATTGATTTATCCATCGGGATATTATCCAATAACCATTGATGGGATATATTGTCGAAGCAGCCTTTTATATCTCCTTCCAGTACCCATTCAGGTGTGTCTTTCCTGCACAGATATTGAAATGCATATTCACACGCATCATGCGTGCTTCTGAATTTTCTGAATCCAAATGATGTTCGATCACCATTTATTTCAGCAATCGGCTCTAACGCTAACGCATAGAGTGATTGCATAGACCTATCATACATTGTAGGAATTCCTAAAGGTCGTTTCTTTTTCGTCCCATGTTTCTCAATGAAAACCCTTTTCAACGGTTTTGCGACATACTTTTTATCGGTTAGGCTGAGAACGGCTTTCATTTTGGTCTCAGGTGAAGACCATGTTTCACCATCAATTCCCGCCGTTCCTTTACCCTTATTTCGAGTGGGTTTTCTCACTGCTAAAAGTTTCGCATAATACGAATGCGTTAGCAAATACTGCAACCTTATTACTAAATTCCATTTACATTCTTTTACTGCTTTTGTGATTCTGACCTGTAGCCTATTCACATATTTTTCAACTTTCTTCCAGTCGATGTTATTCCACTGGATTTTCAGTTGTTTGTTTGTAAGCATCTCATCTTTCGATGTAATTGAATTTCTCACATTCATAGGTTTACCTTCGTTCACACAATTGAATACCAACGATAAGTTAGCATCCTTTCAGATTGAGGTAGTTGACCTCTATCCAGTCTATTACTGACTGACATTCGCTTTTTATCGTATCCTTTACCCTCTGCACCTTCGTCACACCTTGCGGAGTTCCTACCCTGATATTCGGGAGTGCATAGGGGTTTCCAAGTTCTACACCACAAATAATTTATTTATGCTTTAGAAGCCATCTATAAGCCGAGAATCATATGTCCATTCCCTAAAACGTGGGCGGAGGCGTTATAGTCAGACTCTGTACCATTTTGGTGCAAGCGTTACGGTCTAATTTCGCTTGTTCAATGTCACGACTCTTAAGACAGTTCAACTTTCGTTTCTTCATAGCATTATTACCTTAGCAGATATTCCGAGTTAGACTCTCTGAAATTCTCCACATTGTCTCATGGGCTTCACACATCTTCATTACTGAAAACGCGTGCCATAATAAGGTCACTCCGAATGGAAGGAGTGGCATTTCTGCAATTCATGATGTAGCTTCTTGTCGTCACCCTCCCATCATTGGTTGCACAGTGACCATCTGACCTGAGTAATCTGTCAGGAAACAGGAGTTTGCACTAACAAGGTCCTCAGCATGAACTGCCACCGGTTCGCCATTATCCATAACGATCGGTAGTCCCATTTGCGGGAAGTCCATGCCAAGTTGCGAAGCGAGCATAGCTGCGGACAGCCTCTCCTGCTTTATCTCATCCTTACCTGTTATCAAGGTCGGTGTCTTTACTACTCCCTTCATGGGAGCATTGGAAACTAATTGTTGCATATCTTTCAGATCCCTCCAATTCGGTCTACTTGAAAAAGTGTTTCCGTTGTAAGCTTGGTCTTGGAACTATTTCAGTTCCCATTTCAGTGCATGATTGAATGAACGACCAGGTCTCATAACGCAAACACTGAATCTTTGATTGAGGCGCGGATAATGGCTTTGCACATTTTCCTGCTCCTGTGTGCGAATCTTGTTGATGGTGGGATTGCCTTTATCCAGCGCATGAGGTGATTTGATTGATAAATAATGTGGACGGAAGCCAGAAAATAGTGTTTATATCCTTGGAGTTGAGCAGACCTATAAGATCTTGTAAAATTTGAACCGCAGTGGTTGATCACTCAGCTATTAATCCTGGATACGCTTGGCGTAGTGTATGTGACCGCAGGGGCGCCGGGAGTTAATGTTTTCAAGAACGCAATAAGAAAATTGCTGAAAGTTGATTTCGGATGTGAAGGATGTGGCAAAGTTTAAGGTAGAAATCGAAAGACCATTATGCATAGCATGCGAGAATTGAGTCAACATGTGCCCTGAATTCTGGGAGATGGCGGATGACGGTTTTTCCCATTTAAAGGGCTCAAAAAAAATAGGTCAGAATGAAGAAAGGGAGATGGACAATGTGAAGTGCGACATCGAGGCTGCAGAAAGCTGTCCAGCTACATGCATAAAAGTGTATGAAAATGGGGAAAAAATTGGTTAAGATGTTTATTTTTTCTCCTCTGCATTTAAAATACCTTTAATAAATATATCCACGAATCCATCAAACTCCTCTTCGTCATTGCCTAAGATATCTTCGCTGATTACCCCTCTTAGCTGACTCATGTGACAGATGTAGCTAAGAAAAGTCAACGCTGCAGTTCTGGAGTTAATGATACGCATTTTTCCATTTTTCATCTGGTATTCAAAGTATTCGCTGATGCGTGCTACTACCATTTTTATAACAGACTCAAGAATCACAGCAACTTCCGGGTTCCTGCGTCCTTCTGCAATTAGTATAACCATAATGTTGACCCTTTCTCTCATTACTTTCAGGAGACCTCTGCCAAGGGTGCGAAGACTCGTTTCAATATCCTCTTCTTTTTCTATCTGCAATACCGAGTCAAGGATTTTGAGAATTATTTCCCGATTTCTGGTTATGACTGCTCGAAGTATGTTCTCTTTTGACTGGAATTTCCGGAATAATGTTACTTCGTTGACACCAGCAACTTCTGCTATTCTTTGGGTAGTTGCCCCTCCATAGCCTTCGCTGGCGAACACTTTTATCGCAGCATTCAGGATTTTTTGTTCGGTTTCGTCCATAATTGTCTATAATTACTTTAAGTCTTAAGAATAATGTTACGCTCGGAGCATGATAAGAAGCATTTTGAACCGTGCGATAGCCCTAACAGCATGAGGCATATTGGCTGGCATTACTATTAACTCTCCAGCCTTTAGATTATGTTCTTCTCGTCCGATTATAAAAACCCCTTCTCCATCAATAACCTGCACCACTGCATCAAAAGGTGCGGTATGTTCACTTAATCCCTGCCCTTTATCAAAAGCAAATAAGGTTATCGTACCGGCAGGGTTCTGTTTTAAGGTTTTACTGACCACTGATTCCGGACTGTATTCGATATATTCTTTCAATATAATAAGTTCTGCCATATGAATTCACGTTTCAAACTTATATTTGATTATAGAAAAAGCCTTTTATTTGATATAAATATTCTATGACTTGATGATCAGAGAATTAAAACGAAACATTTATTTCTATGCAAGTAATTACTTACATTCATACAGTCAGGATATATCTTCGACTGGAAAAACGGGGAAAAAATTAGGTAAGGAATAGAAAGTTACTGAATAGGAGGTAAAATTATGCCGCCACATTGTGATACTATGGATGGACCTGTGGTTAAAACATCGAAAATTGCATTGGAGACAGGGAATGTCAACCTTATACTTCCCTGGGTACCTGAAAAGGGAGAAGAGGAAGTGCAGAAAAGGTTCAGGTATGCTACATCGTTGAAGAAGTACGAAGAGAACGATGTAAATGCTGCAAGAGAATATGTCAGGGCGATGCTTGGGTTCATGCTGTATTCGCATAAATTGTATATGTACATGAAGAGCGCTGGAGGACACGCGACAGAAGCAACTGGTGGACACGAGCATTAACACTGAATCTCCATGTTATTTTCAGGCATTATAGGAGGTGGGAGATATGTACCCAACTGATGCGATATGGTGGTCATATACACTGTTTATTGTGGTAATTGCTCTATTCATGCTCTATTTCGTCCTGAAGGTAAAGGAGAACTGGCCAAAAATTGCCAAATGGATAAAAGCGAGTTCAGAGAGAGAAGTTATGCCAAAAAAAGATGTTTTAGAGGAGTAATAAATGAATATAAGTAATATAAACCAAGTCGGAAAATCAATCCTATTTGCAACAGCTGCAATACTGTTCTTAATCGTTCCTGTTAATGCTGAATTTGCTATCGTGTTAGAGAAACTATCCCCCCAACCTGTCGAGCCTGGCCAGGATTTAATGCTTTCTGTCATGCTCATAAATGAAAACGTTGATGCTAATGGGGTTAGGCTTTTCATCCTTCCGGATTCGCCTATTATACTCAAAAATGAAAATGATCGAATCATAAATGAGGGCAATATTATAAAATACGGCGCTGTGGTTGAAACATATCTGCTGCATATTGATCCTCGTGCAGTTTCAGGCATCTATGAAGTTAAGTTTGAGGCACACTGGATAAGCAATGACCAGCAGCGTGAAACTGACAGGACTTTCAATGTCCTGGTTAGAGGTGTGCCGCAGCTTGCAATATCTAATATCACTATCAACCCTGAACTCATAAGCCCACAGGATACGTTTAATATCACTTTTTCAATCTCAAATGAAGGAACAGGGATTGCACGTGAAGTACAGGTAAGTGCAGCAACGAGCGGTCTACCTTTTGTTCCGATAGGTGCTGACACAAAGATAATAAAAAATCTTGATCCTGGTGAGTCCATTCCATTGAACTATCGTCTTCTGGTCAAAGATAAGACTCTAATTTCGTCATACTCAATCCCGATCAAAATGGAGTATAAAGATGAAAATGGAAAAAACACGAGCTCTGCGAGTTTTGTAGGTGTAAAAGTTCTCGGCGATGCAGAACTCTCAATTGGAAATATCAAGAATGAGCCGCAAAATCCAGTCAAAGGCGATCTTGTCACAATTACCATGCGACTTGAAAATTCCGGGAATGGCGATGCGAAATCCGTGAAAGTAAACCTTGACATACCATTTGAAGGAACTAAAACAGCATTTCTTGGTAAGATCAAACCCGACGATGATGCGCCAGGTGTGTTCACATTCTATGCAACACAAAGCGGTGATATTCCATATAATGCATCGATCGAGTTTGAAGATGATCTTGGCAGGCACACCGTTAAAGAAGAACTTGCTCTCAATGTGCGCGATACAAATAAAAATGGGATTATAATACCGGTTATTGTAGTTGTGTTAGTCACTGGAGCATTTGTGTTTTATCGATACCGCAAGAAAAAATAAAAGGTGGCAAATGTTAAGTAACCTTAACCTTTCATTATTCCTGGCATATAAATCGATAACAAAGGGCAATAAAGGCACTCTGGTTTTGACAATCTTTATCATGTCCCTGATCTTTGTAAATTTAGTGTTTACAGCTTCCATTTTTCTTGGGTTGGGTAACACAGTGAACAATCAGGTAATTAATACGCTCTATGGGAACGTTGCTCTTGAACCAAAAACTGATGAAAAATATATCAGCGATGTTTATTCGCTGAAGCAAAAAATAAATAGCGTTCCTGGTATAACTGGCATCTCAGCGCAATACGTAACCGGTGCTGCATTTTCCTATAAGGATAAAAGCGGAGCATGGGCAATACGCTCAATCAATCCTGATGATGAAATAACTGTCACAACAATACACAATTTTATGATTGATGGTGAGTACCTGAGCAAACTGGATAGTGACGAGATCATCCTTGGAAAAGAGATTCCTGGCGGGTATGGCGGAGACCTTGAACATCTTTCACTTGGCGGGGTCAAGGTCGGGGATTCCATCAACGTTCTCTTCAATAATGGCGTTTCTCGCAGTTTCAGGGTAAAAGGCGTATTTGACGCGAATTTCCAGCAATCGAACAACATCGCATACATCAGCCAGAAAGAGATGGAATCCGTACTCGGCCTGGAGGATAAGGCATCGCTGATCCTTATTAAGACCAGAGATTTAGGAAATGAAGACAGCTACATAAAACAGTTCCTTGAGTTGGGTATTAAAGAAGAAATAAAGCCGTGGACAGTCTATGCCGCCATGGTAAAAAACATAACTGCAAGTTTTGATATGATAGCTTTATTAATTGCTGTTATCGGGCTTTTTGTTGCAAGCGTGACCATTTTTATTATAATTTATGTGAACACCATAAGCAAACGAAGGCAGATCGGGATCCTCAGGGCAATTGGAATAGAGGGGTCTGTGATCATGCATTCGTATATTTTACAGGCAATGTTCTATGCGATCAGCGGGACGATCATTGGTTTGTTTATTATGTTTTTTATACTGAAACCCTGGTTTATTATACATCCCTTAAAATTCCCTGTTGGATTTGTTTCATTATTGATCGTGCCTGAAAAGGTTATGGTAAATACAATAAGCTTGATCGCAGCTGCATTGGCTGCAGGACTCATACCTTCCTGGATGGCAGTCCGGGAAACGATATTAGAAGCGATCTGGGGGGATTGAAATGGTCAAGGAGTCTTTTACAGGGATTGAAAAAGAAACCCTGATCGAAATAAGAAAACTCACCCGAATATATATTATGGGTGAAGTGCGGGTGCCTGCCCTGAATAATGTAACATTTGATATCAAACGCGGGGAGTTTGCAGCTATAATGGGAAAAAGCGGAAGCGGTAAATCCACTTTGCTTCATCAGCTCGGATTGCTCGATGTCCCGACGTCCGGTGAGATCATTATTGATGGAAAGAACCTTTTAAATTTGTCTGAGTCCCAAAAGGCAAAATTCCGACTTGAAAGATTCGGGTATGTCTTCCAGGAATATGCGCTCCTTCCTGAGCTTACTGCACTTGAAAATGTCTATTTGCCAGCCATGGCACTGGGCAGGCGAAAGGAAGAGTATGTAAAAAATGGCACAAAAGTGCTTGAACAGGTTGGACTTGGAAAACGATTACATCATCGCCCGCGAGAGATGTCAGGAGGCGAACAGCAAAGGGTTGCAATCGCAAGAGCCCTGATAAATAAGCCGGATATATTGTTCGCGGATGAGCCAACCGCAAATCTGGATAGTGCTTCATCAAAACAGATTCTTGAATTATTTCAACAATTGAACCGTGATATCGGGTTGACGATTCTGATGGTGACGCATGAGTCTGAGGATAGGACGTATGTTGGGAGGATGATATGGCTCAAGGATGGGGAGCTTGCGGAACAGGGGACGTAGAGAGAGATAGGACCTGGAAAACCACATAAGTTTCGAGGTGAAAAAGGGACAACTGTCCACTTGTTCTTACCTATTACCAAATAAAATATTATTTAATATAGGCTGTTTTCAATATTTAGCTATAATATATAGCGAATAACTATATACACTACTGGAATATTTTAGAGTAAAGATCTAAATGATAACCAGACAGGAATTGATCGAAGAATTAAAGGCAAAAGAACCGCCCAGAATAAGGAAAGAGTTGCAAGAGAACCTCTTAAAAAAATGGGAAATCGATGGAAAACCACTTGAATGTGCTTGTGGAAAGACGATTTTAGATCAATCCGAGCACTTAAACTTAAAGCAAATTCAAAGCGACTTGTTTGAGGTTGCATGTGGAAAAAAAAGAAAACTTAAAATGCCAGAATGTTACGATGCCGCAGCAGTTCTAAGGCAACTGATGCCGTGGATTGCCTGGGATGAAAAGATCAAAATCGTTGTAGAGATGTTATGAAAGATTGAAATGAAAGGAGAAAGGCAATATGACACAAGATACAAAACGAAGACTCCTAACCACAGAAGAACTTAAAAGCGGTGGGTTCATCCCACAACGACAGAAAGACCTGGTCGCAGTGAGATGCAGGGCTCCAGGTGGGCGCTTGACGGGAGCTAAATTGAGAAAACTGGCGGAAGTTGCTGAAAAATATGGTGATGGAACTGTGCATCTGTCAGTACGGATGTCTCCTGAAATATTGTATGTCAATATGAAGGACTTAACCAGCGTGATTGAAGAACTTGGAAGTCTCTGGCATTCTCCCATAGCCACATGCGGTAGCAGGGTACGTGTTCCAACGGCATGCGGCGGCTGCGAGTATAATCCGAGAGGATGGACAGATACGCAAAAATTTGCATTGGAAGTTGACAGGAGATATTTTGGTACAGATACATATCACAAGTTCAAAATAGCATTTACTGGCTGTGTCATTGATTGCATGCGTACCCGTGAAATGGATATGGGATTTCAGGGAATGGTAAAGCCTGAACTGGTAGAAAGCTTATGCACTGGCTGTAGTCTGTGTGTCCACTCCTGCCATTCAGGAGCGCTTGAAATGGTAAATGAACTTCCAATAAGAATAGAGGAAAAATGCGTCTCCTGTGGGGACTGCATCAATGTATGTCCATCCAGTGCTCTTGTTGCAAAAAATGTTGGACATGCCGTATATGCAGGAGGAAAACATGGAAGGAATCCGCATGCAGCGTATCCAGTTGCTGAATTTATTCCCGATGAAAAGGTCTTTGATGTGATAGATGGAACCCTTGCCTGGTATAAATCAAGAGGCAAGCCAAGGGAACGCATTGGTCTCACCATAGATAGGGTGGGGATCGACGATTACAGAAAATATATGAAAGATATATTTGGAGAGTGTCTTCTCACGCAGAAAGATATTGAACAGCCGAAATGGAAAACTATATTCTGGCCCGGAGCTGCGGAAGCATTCCCCAGGTACGGAAATATTTGAGAACAGTGTTTTTATGGAATTAAAACTTAAAGAACCGATCGATAATCTCTGCGATTACACGTATAATTTCGCATGGCAGAGTAATAAAATTCGTCCCACCGGTATTATACCTTCCCAGGAAGACACAAGTTTTACTTACAAAGACCTGGTGAATGAATTAAAAAAAGGCAAAGATGTGCGAATCTATGGAAATGTGGGCAAAAGACTTGCTTACAGCCTGGGTGCCAATCTCATACATTTCGGGGGAAATGGAGCTCCTGAAAAAGCTGGAAATGTATACATCGATGGAAATGTTTCTTCTGAAATGGGTATGGGTATGGTTTCAGGGGTGATATATGTTAAAGGGCTTATAGAAGAACCTCTAGGAAATGTAGTTGAGATCGTGTCAGGTGAGCCGTGTTATCGAAAATTCCGATCAATAACTGAGATACTGTGCAAAGGGCTGGGAAAAGATGTTCTAGTAAAGAATAAATTCGATGAACGAAAAAAGCATCTGATATTGGATGATGGAATACTTCGCGGGACAGTGGCAACGCGATGTTATTGTGATGCTCTTGTTACAATAAAGGAAAATGCCTACAACGGCACAGGGCTGCTGATGCAAAAAGGCACGGTTCATGTCATGGGAGATGCAGGCATGAACACAGGTGCACATCTTGATGGTGGTGTTGTAATTGTGGAAGGTATTACGGATGAGTTCGCCGGGGCATACATGAAAAAAGGCACGCTGATATTAACGGACTCTAAAGGATTCGTGGGCGCTAATCTGAAAGAAGGTGTAATTTTTGTAAAAACGAAAATCAAAATCGCATCCTCTGTCGAAGAACTTACCATGTCTCAGGAAGATGCCAATCGGATAATGAAATATCTTGGTTTGGGTCATGTTGAGGCTATGAGCTATCGGAAATACGGGATAAAAAAGGAGAGACTTGTGCGAATGCGTGATGGATCCGTGGTCGTAATGGAAAAAGAGGAATGAATATAATATGGTGACCTTAGATCCCTGTGATCAGCTCAAAACAATTCAAAATCAATTGATCCCGTCAATCCTTACAAGTGCCAAGTTTGAAATTGATACTTTAGATATCAAGTCAGCGATTGAAAAAAATCTACCCGATCTTGAAAAAAAAATGCTATGCGCTTGCTGATAGATGCGAGACAAAATGGCCAGATTGTGGGGAAAAAATTGAACTGTGCAATAAGGAGAAGATAAAAGAATTATTTCAGGAAACCAGGAATAAGTTAGAAAATATATGGGAGGAAAAAGAGAAACAGAACAAAGCGCTCGAAACTGAGAACAAATAGAATAACACGAACAAACAAAAAAATATATAGTTTTAAGACAAAAGATAATATGGATGTGAGGAATTTATGATTGACAAAATAACCAAAGATAACAAATTAAACGATGTAATAACAAAATATCCAGCCACCAGGGATGTATTTATCAAACACGGAATGCCAAAATATGTGGGACGATTGCCATCCGAAAATCTGGAATTTTTCTGCAGGATGCACAGGGTGGATATTAACCAATTGCTTGACGAATTGAATAAGGCAGCAGAGACGGCATAAATATAAAATTTTTAGCGAAGGGAAAACATGGAAATACCGCTTAAATTTGCCTGGGCAAGCCTGATTTATTTGCTCATAGGCAGCACCATAGGATTCATAATGGTTTTGAATTCATTACCACTTACACCCGCCCACGCTCATGTGCTCCTCATAGGCTTCGTTTCAATGATGATATTTGGTGTGGGATATCATCTTCTACCGGTATTCGCAGGCACTGACCTGTACAGCCTTCGCCTCGCTGAGATACAATTCTGGCTTCAGAATATAGGTCTCATTGGCCTTGCTTTCACCATGCCCTACAGGTATGCAAGTAACAGCTATCTGCTCGGGACCGAGGTATTTGGTTCGATATCGCTTCTGGCTATTTACATCTTTGTTTATAATATGGCAAGGTCACTCATACCCCCAGAGATAGCAACAAAAAGCTGAGTTTTGTCTTGACTTCCTCTTTATTTTTCAGTATCTGCTCAATATTTCAAAACTCACAACTGCATTATGCGTCTCATATTCTCCCCCATAATAAGTTTTTTTTCCATTTCAGATATATTTAGCGATTTTATTTTTGTAAGTTCCGATTCCATACTGATATATGGGGAGTCTGATCCCATGATTATTCTTTCAGCACCGAGATCCTCAATAGCTGCCTGAATAATCTCTTTTCGTGGCATGCCTGTTGTCTGAAGATAGATATTTTGGTGGTGTAAAGCCACTCGGAGAAAATCTCCTAACATGTGTGCCATGATTATCTTTGCATCAGGGAATAAATCTGCCAGTTCTCCAAATTGTTCTGGCGGCGATTCCTTTTTACCTGAATCAAAGATGATAGGAATATTGAGCCTGGCTGCTTTTTTGATAATGTTTTTTAGATGCTCACTTCTGAGTGAGAACTTCTGGCTTGAGGGATGAAGCTTGATCCCAACAAACCCGATCTCAACATTGCGTCTCAGCTCTTCGACTGCTTTTTTTCCAAAGTTGGGGTCAAGCCTTGCAAAGCCCATCAGCCTGTCTGGATATTTAGTGATAGCCTCCACAGTCCTGTTGTTCGCCATGGAGAAAGATATACCAGGATTTATCTCGCTGAACGGAAAGATCACTGCCCTATCTATACCCAACCGGTCCATTTCAGTCACTATTTCCTCGGCAGTTTGCCTCTTTCCATCGCCCCTGTCCGGACCGCCTACATGATTGTGTGCATCAATTATCATTTCTCGCCTCTGTGCTGTTATTTCCAAACGTTTATTTTCTATTTAAAGAACCGAATTCACAATAAAACCATTTCTCTCCAATTCAAGAAGGATGGAATGTATATCATCAGGCGAGATTATTTTTATTTCAAATAATGTTTTTCCCATTGGTATGTGAACAAAAGGGATGCTATATCTTCTTATCAATTCTGATAACATCGTTAACTTATCTGCTTCCCACTGCCCATCTTTGCCAAGGAGATGCAGGGTGAATCCATCCTGATTTTTATACGCTTTGACTCTATACATACTTCTTCACTCAAAGTGTATCTCATTCTTATACGGCATTTTTGGATCCGGGAGCAGTTTCTTATCAAACCTAATTCTTAATTCGCTTATGAAATCATTCCATTGTTCAGGCATTCTCAGAATATCCCCAATTCGCAAAGTTCCACATGCTCTGCCTGCTTTTTCGTACCATTTTATAATCGCTTCAATGAACTCCAGAATATCTTCATCGCTCACAAACTCGGCTATTTTGCGACCCACGACAGGATGTCTTCCATGCTTTCCACCGACGCGGATAATCCAGCCCTTTCTCTCTTCCTGCCATGAATCTGTCGGGCACGATCGGATACAGTCCCCGCAATAAAGACATTTTTGAGCATAAAATATAGGTCTTCCGCTCTCAGGATCGCTCTCTATCGCTCCTTCCCTGCAAGCACTGGCGCAAATGCGGCATCCAATGCATATTTCTTCAACCCATTTGGGTTCGACAGCGCCCTGAAAACCAAGGTCATTTTCAGAAGTGCGGGCGCAATCTATGGGGCATCCTGAAAATGAGATCTTAAATTTATGGGGCATTGGATGTGCAAAGAATTTTTCATTTACAAGTTCAGCCATTTTTTGCGTATCCATTATGCCATTTGGATTATACTCACAGCCGGAACATGCTGTGGGCACCCTGATCCGCCTGCCGCAAGAGGCGATCTTTTGATCAGCTTCTAATAACTCCTCATTTAATTTTTTAAAATCATGGTAATCAACATACGGTAGTTCAATAGACTGCCTGACGGAAAGATGTACATAGTCTCCGGCATATTTTTTTGCTACTTCTAAAATTTTCTCAAGCTTTGAAAGCGGGACCCTGCCTCCGGGGCAGCGAAGTCTGACAGTGAACAAATCTTTTTGCGTTTGCTTGATCAGACCCCCGGATTTGAGAGTATTGAAATCTATGTCTCCCGTTTTCCCATCAATTTTCGTATCTACTTTAACTTTATTGCTTTTATCTTTTACAGATTTATCTATCATTTCAAACTGCCTCCATTTTTCCGTACCAGAAGTTTATAGCAACCCTCAGGAATTTTTTCAACTTTTATTACCTTATGCCCTTCTTTTTTTATCGAACGCGGCACATTTTGCATCGGTTCTCCTTCGTCAATAACTATTTCTAAAATACCATCGTTTTCAATTTCTTTCATTTTCAGCTTGAGCTGAACAATATTAATAGGGCACATCACTCCTCTGAGATCCAACTGACTGGAAACCATATCTTCTACCATCTATTCTCCGTTTTATTTTCTCTATAACACTATATCAATCTTAAATATTTACTAATTTTTATAAGTAAAAATTGATGATGCGCCAGAAGCTTGCACATCATCACGAATCAACAGAGGTTTTTGTCAATGGTGTTATTGTAGTGACAACGTTTATCGTTTTATATCAATCTCTGTGGTTCCTCTTCAATCGTATATATCTTTTTAACTTAAAAATTTAACCACTATCAACTATAATCTAAAATGTGATTTTAAGCTATTGAATATAGCCGTTTACAACCAGCGCATCGAGCATGAACAAAATTATTTGATTGTCAGGGATACGCTGGCTTATTGAGTAGAAATCTTTAATAGGAAAGGACTCACTCAAATAATTAAGGAGAGCAAGAAATGAAGAAATTCTCTGAATCACTCACATCATTTATACAGAAATATCCAGAAGTCTGGGAAGCACATGAAAAAACAGGCAACCTGATACATACCAGTGGACCCCTTGATAAAAAGACATGCCATCTCATTCAGCTTGGAATAGCAGCATCAGCCCAGCTGCGCGGCGCAGTTCGTTCGCATGCCACTCAGGCTTTTGAATTCGGAGTCACGCCAGAGGAGATATATCATACCGTCTTGCTCACCCTAAACACAGTAGGTTTCCCGAAAATGATAATGACCTATAGCTGGGTCAGAGAACTCCTTGAAAGGTTAGAGAACGAAGAGCACTAACGCAAGCTGGTGCATCTGATGCATGTCATCTATCTATTCAATGAGCTGGTATCATCCTTTATTTCAATGCTTGTCCCGATGCCTGATGTTAACTTCTGGAAATGCCTCCCAACACTTTTGTTCACAAGCTCTTGAATTAGCTATTTATCAAAATAATACACAAATGGCAATAATGATTAACATTAGAGTAAACCTTAAGATTGAAAACGAATGGAGTTAATCGAATGTAGTTATGAAAATAATCTCAGTTGTAGGCTATAAAAAAACAGGGAAAACCACATTAGTGGAAAACTTGGTACGCGCCTTGAAAAACTACGGCTCTGTGGGAACAATAAAACATTTGCATGAACATAATATAAACAATCCAGGCACAGACACGTGGAAACATGCCAATGCTGGCGCTGATGTCGTTATTGGTGTCACTCAAAGTGAACTTGTAAAATTCTCGCATGATAATAATCTTACAAAAGCCCTGGATGAACTTGCAGATACTGGAGTGGATTTTGGAGTGATCGAGGGTTTTAAAGAAAGCAAAATGCCTAAAATAGCGCTGGGTAATGTTGAGGCCATTAACATTCTCAAAAAATTGAATAAACCAGAGAGGGCTGATATTGAAGACATAATCAATATTATACTGGAACAGCCGGAATATCATACTTTGTACTCATTACTTGCGAAAATCTGTAGATCCAGGGATATAGACAAAAGTGGAGCCATCGGGACTTTCACAGGAATTGTCAGGGCAACCGAAAAGGAAACTCGAACAGAGTTTCTCGAATTTGAGGAATATAGCTATGTTGCCCGGCAAAAGATGAATGAAATATGCTCAGAACTTAAACAAAAAGAGGGTATAATCGATATCCTGATGCATCATAAAACAGGTATCATTTTAAAAGGAGAGGATATAGTGTATATCGTTGTTTCTGCAGCACACAGGGAACAACTTTTTCCAGTACTCAGGGAAGCGATCGAACGTTTGAAGGTGCAAGTGCCAATCTGGAAAAAAGAACATACGCAAAAAGGTGAATTCTGGGTGCATGACACAAACAATATTTAACTCAAATATGTCCTGTTCAGCTCTCATTCTCGCTGGTGGAAGAGGCAGCCGCCTGGGATTCAGGGAAAAAGCCCTTATTGATATAAATGGAAAACCATTGATAGCTTTTGTCATCGAGAGCCTTGAAAAAGTAGTTGACGAAATAATAATTTCCGTTCGCGATGAGGCACAGGGTGAGCTTTTAAAGACGATATTCCCGAACCTGCGGTATGCTTATGATATGTATGAAAACACAGGTCCGCTCGCAGGCATACTTTCAGGGCTTTCTATCTGTAAGGATGAATATTGTTTTATTACGGCATGCGATATGCCTTTTATTAATGAAAATGTTGTAAATTTGCTTTTTTCAAAGTGCAGGGATTATGACGCAGCTATCCCACGACAGAGTGATGGATTTCTCGAACCCCTTCATGCTGTTTATAATAGCAGATCGATGATGAGGGAAACAAAAAAATCACTCGAAAACAATGAAACCACTATACTTGCCCCTATTTCAAGACTTAATGTAAATTATGTGCATTTTGAAGAGATAAGTAAAATAGACCATGATTTAAGAACATTTATGAACATCAATACCTGCGAAGATATAGAAAAGATTGATTTATGAAGCCGCCTGTAATCTGCATAGTGGGAAAAAGTAAAAGCATGAAATTAATGATCATGCAAGAATTGATCTTGGAGTTGAAAGCTCGGGGACTGAGGGTGGGTGCCCTGAAATACCATAAACACGGGGATTTTGAGGTCGATATCGAAGGCAAAGATACATGGAAGTATGCAAAAGCAGGAGCGGATACAGTAGCTATTTCATCATCGATGAAATTTGTACTCATAAAAAAAGCAAGTGGCGAACCCGCGATTGATAACATCATTGTGAAACACTTCGCAGATTGTGATATCGTGCTTGCTGATGGATTTACACTTTCCGTTAAGCCAAGAATAATAATCGCAGACAGTGAAGAGGAAATTGAGGTATTCAAACGAGGGTGTGAAGTTATAGCAGTATTGGACAAAAATGCTGGACTGGAGGACATACCAGGACTTGCAAATATAGTGGCAAGATTTTGCGGCCTTGATTAAGTGCTCGAAAGCGATTTCTACTTTACACAAGCAATAGCTTAAAGCCTGCAATAACAAGCACTACCGCCAGCAAGCGATAAAGTATTGCGGGTGCAAGTTTTTGACTGCCCAGATGAGAGCCCACTACCCCTCCAAGAACTGCTGCTAATCCCCAATACCCAATGTCTACGGGTATAAATTTCATACTCGCTAAATGCCCCAGGATACCAGCCACAGAGTTCACAAGAACGAATGCTGCTGAAACTCCCGCAGTTTGCCGTGCTCCAGCCCAGCCAGTTAACATGAGCAATGGGCTCAAGAAGATACCACCTCCTACACCGATGGATCCAGATAATAAACCAATTCCACCCCCACAGAGAACAGCTATAGGGATTGATAGGGGCTTGACAGCAGTTCTTATCTTTGACTGCTTCGATTGAAAAAGCCGAACAGCTGCGAACAATAAAATAAGACCAACACCTTGCTCATATACAGAACCTGGTAAAGATAGAGCACCTCCAATAAATGCAAAAGGAATCGAAGCTATAGCAAAAGGCCAAAAGGTAAACCATGAAAAACTGCCAGCTTTGAAGAATTGCGCTGTGGCGATGCTGGCAACGAGAATATTCAACACGAGAGCTGTTGGCTTCATTACTGCAGGTGTCAGTCCAAATAGCGCCATTACTGCTAAATATGCTGACGCTCCACCGTGACCAACGCTTGAATACAACAACCCTGCCGCGAAGATAAGGACAGAAAGAAGAATGACCTCCTCCAAATTCATTTTATTTTCCCAAAATGATCATGCTTTTTGAGCCTCAAATAATGCATAGTATGTTTCACCCTTGCACGCCTTACAATAGGTGATTTCCTCCTTCATTACTCCCAGACCCATTGGAATTGACTCATTGCATTTTTGGCATCTGACAATTTGGGAATTATCAAAATCTTGATTCCTGGTTATCTCAACATTTTGAATTAAGAAATATTTGTCATCCAATTTAAGCAACTGGTTGCCGAGTTCATTCTCTTCCTCATGAGTTAGTTTTCCAAGGCGCATCATCCATTTATTCATAAGAGGGGAAAGATTATTCGCCTCATCCTTAAGAGCAACGCGCACTCCTTTTTTTGTTTTTATATCCCCTATGGTAATCGCAAGTTTCCCATAATTTTCAACAAAGGCATTTCCATGGCCAAGAGTGCAGCCCGTTGCAGCCTGCATGGCATCGGCTAGGCAGCGTGCTGTTTCGGATATTCCGATAAGATACTTATTTCCTTTGCTTAAGCCCATGTGTGAAAGGGAAAGCTCACTCATTCGAAGCCCCAGGGCTATTCCCGGCGCCAGGTGACTATGCAGATCGATTGCAAGTTTTATTATTTTTTCATCCATATTTGTTCATCTTCCTAGCTGAAAAGATTGATTTTAACAGTTTCCCCTTTTTTAATATCCCTGTCAGTTACAACATAGCCGTCCACCACAGTTGAGCGCGGTGATGAAGAAATTATCCCGGTCTCATATTTCTTATCAAAAAGTTTCATTCCTGAATTCTTATACCCCATGGTATTTGCAGAATTTTCTTTAATTTTCATGAAGAGAATGTAATCAAAACCTTTTTCATCCAGTATAATATCCTCGTTTATAATAAGTTCACATGTGGCCCTGGGTATATTTGTGAAATAGCTGCGAAGCACCATTTCAAGAGCTGCAAAAGCACCTGTGGGTTTGCCCGGCAGCCCGAACACTGGCTTATCATTAACTATTCCAACAGCCAGGGGTTTTCCCGGTCTTATGGCAACCTTATGGAATACAAGTTCACCGATCTCCTCGATGATGTTTGAAACATAGTCTCGCTCACCCACTGAAACGCCGCCTGTTGAGAATACAATGTCATATTTTTCGCATGAGTCAAGCAGAATTTTCTTCGTTTCCTCATAGTCATCAGGCACAGTTCCTATAAATGTGGATTCACAGCCCAACTCTTTCATAAAACCCTGGATCAGCACTGCGTTTGTATTTTTTACCATCCCATTGTGTATCTCAGTGCCTGTGGATATTATACCTGTCCTCAGCTTTTTATATACTGACACTTTTTCTATACCAAGGTTATATAAAAGCGCTGCGCTCTGGGGCATTATGCGGTGATGTCTTTCAAATATCATATCACCTTCCCTGTAATCCGAACCCTTTCTGAAGACATTTTTCCATTCCGGCAAGGTATTTCCAAAAAGCATATCATTTTTTACATCGACATCCTCTATTTTCAGCACAGCATTCGCCCCCTCTGGCAGCAATGCGCCTGTAGTTATTGCAAGTGCTTCTCCCATTTTTATCCTTAGAAAGTTATCACCTGCATACACTTTCCCCATGATCTTCAGAGGAAATTTATCTTCACAATTAAAAGCGAAACCATCCATTGCTGCTATATCGAATTCTGGTGATATTGAATTTGCAAAAATGGTTTCGCTGAGTTCTCTGCCTATCGAATCATGAAGAGTGATCTTCTCTGATTCGCGCCTGAAGTAATACTTATTCTTTAATATTCTCATATTTTCAAGCGCATCTTCAATAGCTATTGGTGGATTCATGTTCTTAATAAAATTATATTGTTCGATTTCATTTCTTTATAATAAGGTTCCCTTTTTTGCACCGCTCTTTGAAGCATTTCTTTGATTTCAGGGACAGTAGCATCTTCGTGAATATGAATCAGGTTATCATTCCTCATCAGGCAGGGTTTCAATTTTCCGCTTGAAGTTAAACGCATCCTGTTACAGTTTGCACAGAAATTCGAATTATCTATAGGTCTTACCAGTTCCACTTCAACTCCATCTATAAAATATTTTTTTCTCCGATGCATCCTTCGTTCGTACATGTAAGTTGCTCTTGATTCAAGCATTTTTTCTATGCTATCAATATCTACCGTGTACTGGCTGGTATTCTTGAAATTCATGAGTTCGATCAGCTGCAATATTAAATTTCCATCGAACCTGGATGCAAATTTAATAGCTTTATCGATTTCAAATTCATTGATGCCCCTCAACAAAACCATATTGAGTTTAATAGGAGTTAAACCAGCGTCGATCGCAGCATTTATCCCATCTATGATCAGGGGAAGCCCATTCCGGGAACCGGTTATAAATTGATAATGTTCTTTATTCAGCGAAGGAAGGCTTATATTCACACGGTCAAGACCGTTCTTTGCCAGTGATGCTGCCCGTTCTGAAAGAAGTATGCCATTTGTGGTGGCAGAAATATCTTTCAATTCAGGTAATGCTGCTATTATTTCTTCAAAATCATTTCTCATAAGCGGCTCTCCCCCGGAAAATTTCACTTTTCTTACTCCATATTCGGTTGCGGCCGTTACAATCCTGGCAATCGTTTTGGGGGATATTTCAGATGTGGAATTGCTATTTTCACCTTCCTGGTGGCAATAGATACAACCTAAGTTACACCTCTGTGTTACGGATATACGCAGACTTGTTATCACCCTGCCGTAAGGGTCCATGAGCATATTATTCATGAACCTTTCCTTCTGTTTTGATATCAAGGTCTTTGGCAAGCTTCTGCACGTTTTGCGAGATCCCTGCTGCTTCCAGGCGGATAGGTTCATCGAGTTTGCGCATTTCAAGCTCGGTCTCTCGCTGAGCACGCTTGAATTCACCTGTTGCCTTCCCCATGGACCTTGCAAGCTCAGGGAGCTTATTTGCTCCAAAAAGAAGTATTATCACACCGAATATCAATATCATCTCTGTAGATCCGATCATTTGTTCTCACCTCCTTTTCTTTGTACTTCGTCTGATTGCATATGTTCAATTTTTCTTTCTGTATATCATGGACACAGCAATCATAACTGCAATTGCTCCAATCCATCCAATACCTGGCGTGTTCTTTGCGATCGTTGCTTCTACTCCAATTGTCCTGTTGAGCGACGTCGTCTTACTTGTCTCTGCAATTTCAAGGTTCATAGATTCCAAAGACTTGGTGATAATCTCTGCTTCAAGCTGATACTCCAATGTCGCCTTGGTCTTTACTTTTCCTGAACTATCGGGCACTTTGAACTCGAATACTTCAATTCTGCTCTCTCTTGGTTTGATTCTATTATCCTTTGATATGGAGGTTGCCTTCCAGAAGTCAGCCACTTCATTGCCGTATTGGTCAACAAGGGTCTTGGCGTAAACTCTATTTTCATTATATATCTCCTGCCCATTCTCGTCGCTTGCGGTGAAATGCAGAATTACCTTTCGCGCAGGGAAACCGCTCGGGACCTTGTGACCCACATTCTTGTTGGTGATGTTGAGCGTCACTTTGATCATGTCTCCATTCTCCTGGATTAAGTCCTCTTTCAAATCAAACGCCTTATCCAGGAACAAACCTGAATGTCCCCCGTACCAGAAATGCTGGTAAACCTTTTCCCTTATCGTCCCGTTCTTTGCTGCTTCGCCACGTTTAGCCTCCATGTGGCAGTCCTGGCATTGTTTTCCCTCAGACGCATAGGGACTTTCCTTCCACTCAGAGTATGTTTCATAAACCGGCACATCGTTAATTGAGAACTCATGACAGCCTGCACAGAACTCGGATTTTGTGAGTAAGTCAGAATATGCAGATGTATGTGCCTCTGTCTTTGAATCTGAATATGGACCCTGCATCGGGTTGCTCTGGTTAAATATATAATTGTTTTTTTCTACCCCTGTGACCGAGTGACAGAAGCTGCAGCCAACCCCTTCAATGGAAATCGATTTTGTGAGGTTGAAATCCTTTGATGCCCTGGTAATTGGAGAATGACAGCTCAGGCAGTATTCCCTGTATTGTGGGTCGGATTTGAGCGCTCGCATGTACGATGCTTCAAAGACCGGATCGCTCACTGCGAGGGCATGTGTGGAATGCGTCCATTCTTCGTACCTGTCAGGATGGCATTCGATGCAGGTATAACTTGACTGAAATTCTTCATTAGCCTGAACCACCGGGATTATCCATATGGCTATGAAACCAATTATTGCTCCGTATATTACTTTTGAACTCATATCTTCCTCCTATAATAGATTATTTTTCTGAAATTATTATCCTGCCCGTCATCTGCATGTGCTGGGTGCTGCACCACGTTGTGCAGGTAAACAAGAAATCACCTGTTTTCTCTGGCGTGAACTCGATTACCCCCACATTGCCGGGCTTGATCTCCCCGGTGCCGTTGAGGCTTATCCCGAGCTCCGGGATGGCAAAACCGTGGCTCACAGTGTCTATATTCCTGATCTTTATCCTTACAGGTTCTCCCCTGACCAGATGTATCTCCTGTATGTTCCAGTTTCCCCTTTCAGGGGCCTGTGCAGTGAGTTCGATGGTTCTGAGCCCTCCCCATAGATGTTCATCATAAAGGAGCGCAGCACCAATAACGCCGACTGTGGCCAGAAGCACAAGAATCGCCGCAATTATTTCCGTAATCTGTTTTTTTTCCATTTTATTCACCTCTTTACCCTGTGAAGAGCCATATAAGGAATATTGTCACTACTGTCAGGAAGGCCGCGATGGGAATGAAACCCCTGACAGCCTGGTCTCTTTTCTGGAATGTCTGCTTGGATATCTTAAAGCCTATGTCAAGCGATAAGACAAGCCCGAATAGCAAAGTTCCTATTTGGAAGTAGGGCATCACCCCTGTCAGAAAAGGTGTCCAGGGGAAATGCGAAGTCCCGAAGAGATCCCAGCCCCAGGCAAACGGGTCAGAGATCACATGGAGCACATAACTGCTGTTGGGAAAGAGGATGCCGAAGCTGAAGGCTATCCATGCTATCAGTCCCATGGGCACAAGTGTGTAGGAGAAATTTGTAAATAATTTTTTAAGCGGAATCTCCTTATTGCCAAGGGTGCGGGAAGCATAGACAAAGACAAAGAACACTCCCGGAATCAGCAGCAGATTGAAAATTGAGTGCAGTGCAACAAAAGTGAGATAGCCTTCTGTTGTCGTTGCGTTTGCCCAGTCTTTCAGGAATCCCATGTTACCCTGCATGATCAGGAAAAAGAATATAGCGATTCCCAGCATGATAAAGGCCTTCCATGCCTCATCCAGTCCGCGATTCTTATCTACTAGTAAATCTGTGGCAGGCGGTCGAAGATTAATCGCCATGTTATCATAGGGACAGGTCTTGAAACATTCCAGGCACATCCCGCAATAAGTATTTCTCCCGATGTCGAACGGGAGTATCATCCATGGACAGGCATGACCTTTTTCATTCCCGATCACACAATCCTTATGCTTGTGATCCTTGCATATCTGCGGATCCTTTGCGCGTATCTCAGTTACCGCTATGTTCGAATAAAGCCCCAGGAAACCGCCCACAGGGCATCCAATGTACTTGCAGAAGTTTCTCTTCTCAAAAACAGCCATTAGAACGATGGAGCCAATGATTATCGACATTAACAGTATGAAAGTAGCTATTGGACGTGTCGTTAAGAAGCCTGTGGTATAAGTGGTGCCCAGGAACAGGAAGTTCACCAGCCACATGTTCTTCAATGCTTTCGGCCATTTTTTGTTAAGCCCAAAGAGTTTATTTCTCACCTTCATGAAACCGAGTCTCTGGAGCCATTCACCGAAAGCAGGAAGCGGGCATATCATGCACCAGACCCGTGAGAAAAATGGCACCATGACCATCATTAATAAAAGCCACCAGACTATCCATACAAACATTATCCCAAAATTATAATTGCCAGCAGAAACCCCTCCAACAAAGCCTGCCATCAGTATTACCGTGAATACGGAGAGATTCAGCACTATAGGCAGGAAAGGCATCCACCTGCTCTTGATTATTTTTCTGACATATGGAAGCGAAGTAAGCTCAAATCTCCAGTCAACGGGGATCAGTCCAAGTATCTTTTCTGTCATTGCTTCTGCCTCCTTGATACAAGTAAAATCGAACAAATGAATATCCCCACCGCAAGCCATATTGATCCAAAGAGCCGGTAGTCAGGCTTGACCTTAAGATAGCCTATCATGTATGGATGGAAAGGTCCACATGTGACCGAGCAACGCATTACGAATTTTCCGGTATTATTTGCGACAAAAGTTAAGCTCCCATCCTGTCCTGGGCGCGCATCTGTTGAAACCTCGTAGCCATCGATGTATAAGCCGTGGTGCACATCTGTGCTGATTAACCTGATGGTTACCCTGTCTCCCCTGTTCACCTCCACTGTATCTGGTGTATAGGAGAACTGTTTAGCGTTGATGATTATTGTCTTCTCCTTTGGCTCTTCCGGTTGCGCGAGTATAAGCGGAAGTCCCACAAGTAATGCCAAAATAATGATGCCGATTATCAGCTTATCGATTTTCATTTTGTACCCTCCATAGGTATTATATTAATTGAAATCCAGTCATTGGAGATGGACTTCCTGCCTCCCCTGTCGCCATTTGACCCATTCCATACGGCGAAAGCAACTTTTGCTAGGGTGTTAAAATCAGCGTCTTGTTCCGGATCGGCGGTGTTAAGAGAACGTTTGAATACCACCTGCCAGGTTCCGTTATCCCAGAGCCCTCTGCCCTGCACATTCTGGGCAGGTTTGGGCGTAAGTGTAGCCACTCTTATTACCATAAGATCGTTGACTGCTGATCCGGGTGTTACCTTTGAAACTAATAATGTTTCATTATTTTCGAAAGGATAATAATAATCGCTATAAGCCTCAATTTTTGATGTCTCATTTAACCAGTACTCGTTGTCCTGGCTTGCTTTCCACTGCCAGATATTTGACCCATTTCCCATGAATCCCATCATAATTGTGGAATTTTGAACATTATTTCCAACAGGGAACATTATGGCCGCTGCGTCAGAGAACCTGCTTGTCCCGATAATTCTATCCTCAGTATCATCCTTCCATCTCATATAAAAGTAAATTTCCTTTCCGTTGTGGAATGACTTTACAGTAACGGGGTTGATCAAGCTCTTTCCCCACGGTAATACCATGACCTGATATTCCATCTTTATATCGATTGGATGGATAGGCGACCATATCTCAGGAGAAATGCCTTTCTCAAGATCTATATCTTTGTCAATGAACTGAATATCTATTGGTATTTGATATGTTTGTGTGGCAGCCAGTATTCCACTTGAAAGTCCTAATCCATAATAAGCCAGTGCAACTGAAGATATTGCAACAATGATGATCAAAATAATATTATTTTTTTTCATCTATGTATTCCTCCCATAAATTTTCTCTTCTGATTCTAAGAATTCAAGCATGTCATTCGCCGTTTCTACATAAAAATCATTGTTGCTTTGGGAAATTATTGCTTTTGCTATTTTTTCTGCCGCAGGGTAGAGGTGCTCATTAAAGAATTTTTTCTGTGCATCAAGGCAGATAAATGCTTTTTCATTTGAATCTGCTTCGTCCTTCTCAAGTGCATGAAATCTTTTAAAGATAAGATAATGCATGAATTCAAGTTCGATATGCAGTGAATCCGGTCTATCATTTTCAGGATCAAGACCAAATGCTTTATAGAAACCCATGATGTCAGATAGATACTGAACCCTCTGGAATTCATTCAGCGCTGTGTACTCTGTCCCATAAAGCCAGATATCTTTTGCCCTGAAAAGCCTGTCATATTCCAAAACAATTTCCTTCTTTTCTGCATCTGTGAAAGAAAACAGGTTGAAGAAATGTTCATCAGGATAAGAGAAAGCCAATGACAAAGTTTTGTACATGTTCATTCTCCCCGTATCACGTAACATTGAATCTTCGCACGTTTCTCTGTTCATCGTATTCCTCTCTGATAATTATGGGTTCTTTTATTGGGACTTTTATAAGTTCATTCCCCTTATCGTCATAGCCAGCGCAGTGCCCATTGTTTATGTCACCTTCGACTTTAAATGAACTTATTATTTGATCAGTAGAGCCGAAAAGCATCAAAAGACCGGTAAGGTCCATATCCTCATAGGCTTTTTTGTACTGTTCAACTGCGTTCTTAGCTCCAGGACCGAACAGTTGCCTGTTGAATGCTTCGGGTACGTGTATCGGTGGTATGTAGTACACGTTGGGCTGGGTTCCGAATTGCGGATAAAGTGGAAGAGCGATCTTTTTAATGTGGACAAGATAATCAATAGGATTGTCCCCTCTTACTTCATTCAAGTTATTCTTGAAACCGAAAAGCCTGATCTTCCCGATGCAATTCTGGACACATTGCGTTTGTTTCCCCTGTTCAACAGCAGGGAAACAGGATATGCACTTTTCTGATTTTCCCGTATTCGTCCTGAAAAATGATTTTTTATAAGGGCAGGCACGCACACACTCCTGATAACCCCTGCATCTTTTCTGGTCGATAAGAACTATTCCGTCTTCTTTTCTTTTGTAGATCGCTTTTCTCGGGCAGGCGCCAAGGCAAGCCGGATATGAGCAGTGGTTGCATATTCTCTGTAAATAGAACATCCAGGGCTCGTGAGGGATCGTTATATATTCCTTTTCTTTTACCTGCTGGTTTACTTCATCCTCCCCAAGGTTTGGATAAGAGTAATCCTTTTCATCAGGTGCGTATCCCAATATTTCCTCACCGTACTGTGCTCCTTCAAAGATGGTCTTTCCAGCATATTTATCGCCATTCCATTTCTGGGGCCCGAGTTTTTCCAGGAGCTTTACATCCCATCCAAGAGGATAGAATCCCCATGGCTTGCTCTCAACGTTGTTCCAGAACATGTACTCCTGTCCTTTACCTGATGTCCAGGCATTTTTGCATGCAATAGTGCATGTCTGGCAAGCAATGCACTTATTAGTATCAAAGACCCACGCAACCTGTTTTTGCGGATGTATCTCCTGATATTTATAATTCATATCCCTGTTCAACTGCCAATTGTAAACATTCATAATGAAAAGCCCCCTTTGAGGAATTTTTTAATAGCTTCGCCTTCGTAGCCTGGTCTGAAGCCAAGATCAGCCGGTCTCCAGAGGGCATGTTCCACACCGCCCTGCTCTGCTTTTGTAGCCTTCACGAACGCCTCTTTTGGGGCTCCGACCGTGCAGTAGACATCAGCAGCAAAGCCTTGTCCAATTTTTTGTCCAAAATAGTCCTTGCGTGCCATCGAATCTGTCATTAAGGTCGGCTTAAGCCAGGCACGAGTTGCAGACTGATGAGAACCATATCTGAACATTGCCTGGTAGCCTGTGCGCGGGTTCCTTGCAAGTTTATCCGGATTAGTTTCATGACCTTCTACAGAACCATAGGTGGCAACGAACATATTATGCCATGAACGGGCTATGCCGCGAGGAATGCCCATATAATAGCGCGCACGCATCATTGCGCGGTGCACCCTGTGATCGTCGGGCTTTTTCTGCCAGCCCCGGAATGGCCGATCATCGGGATCGGCATCAATATAGACATAGTCTCCATCTGCTATTCCCAGTTCCTTTGCATCTGCCGGGTTCAGATCAACATATCCTTCCCCTACCCAGGGCATTCTTTTATCCCGACGTGATAGATCCCCGAATGGCCCAAACCAGAGGGACATGAGATCGATATCAACTGGCGTGGTATGTGCACCATGGCGATATTTAGGCGTTATGTAAACAAGAGAAAAACCACTCTTACGCAGGGGATGGACAGTCTTTGTGACCTGCGCAGGCTGTATTATAACATTTCTGACCTGCCTGACTTCGCAGGAGAGATCATCCCGTGATAAACCATATTCCTCCGGGCTCTTAGGTCTTATCAAATTGGTCCCACCGCACACGATCACATTCGGTTCATATATCGTGGAATCAATGGGTTCACGATGAACAGGGATGTTCTCCCCGTACTCTATAAACTCATCTTCATCGCGATAAAACTCCATCCTCCCGGATTTCGTGTAATGTGGCTTATTATCAACGGACTGTTCCCAGCCCATGGCTTTGGGATAGGTTCGTAACATAATCAGCGCTGGTATGCCTTCACTTGCGTTTGCCTCAAGCTCTTCAATTTTGTAGCCTTTGAGGGTAGAAGAGTGGTCGATGATCCTCTGGAGATAGACCTCGACATTCTGTTCGTTCACGAACTTCCAGTAATCATCAAAACGAGCATCTTCTGTAACTTTTGCCATCGCTTTTCCAACGCCTGCCAGAACTTCGATATCGCTGCGGGTATCATGCACCTTCTTCAGGGAGGTTCTTGGAAATATCGACAAGAATGGATTGGTGACAGCTGCGGTCATATCAGGGTATTTTAACTCTGCCCATGAATCTATTGCGAAGACCACATCAGCGTATTCACAAGACGCTGTCCACCACCATTCATTCACAACCACGCATTCGATCTTTGGAAGCGTGTTCATCACAAAATCATGATGCCATTTCAGATTTCCAAGAATAGAGTTCCCGTTATTGAACCAGAAGAATTTTGTCGGGGTGGGCATGTGGCTTTTCCCGGTGAAAAGCTTATCTCCTGCCCTGAGCGGACGGTCACCATAATTAAGGTAGTGAGCAGATTCATATTTATAATAATCCTTGTGACGGGGGGTTTTTGCAGGGTCAAGTTCAATATCAAAAGGATCTTCAGCGATATAATAAGGAAGGCCGTTGAAATATGCGCCCCTGTAGTTACCTGAGAAACTTCCGATATTTCCCCCGTGGAACCCTATATTTTTAGTGAGAGCGCAAACAAGGAATATTGCTCTGCCACTTAGGTCACCGTTGTAGAAATGGTTCGGACCCATTCCGACAGGTACAAGGGTTTTTGATTTGTTTTTTGCAATTTCACGGGCCAGCCAGGTTATCGCATCCTGGTTCACACTGCATAAATCACTTACGACCTCGGGAGTGAAATATGAGGCATGTTCTTTGAGCATGTCGAACACGGGTCTAACAGAGATTTTTTTCCCGTCTAAGGTATCAACTGTAAATTCGCCTTCAAGAGCAAAATTATTATTTGTGGCTGCATCATCTCTCGTAACGATTTCTGTTTGATTTGTATCTGAATTCCAGGCAATGAAATCCCCCCATTCATCACGCAGTTTTTCGGTTGTTATCTGGCGGTCCTGCTCCATGTTTGGAAGTGCATGTTCCCCTTGTTTGAGTACTGTCATCTTTTTCAGTTCGCTGGGCTTGTAATCAGCAATTATATCCTGAGGCTTGAGCAGTTTGAGAGTGTCCATCCGCACTAAAAGAGGCATGTCTGTATGCCCCCTCACAAAGTCAGTATCGTAAAGGTTCTCACTGATAATTATATTAACAAGCCCAAGAGCAAAGGCAGTATCGCTTCCAGGCCGAATAACGATGACATTATTTGCCTTGTTGGATGTAGACTGGTACTCACATGCCACAGTAACGACATTCGTCCCTTTAAGCCGCGCTTCTGTTAACCAGTGCGCATCAGGCATTTTTGTGGAGATCCAGTTCATTCCCCAACAGATAACAAGGTTAGCATTTTCCACTGTGGAAAGATCAAAATCCATTGTCTGGTGGCCGCATGTCATAGTATGTCCCGGAGGCAGATCCGTGTGCCATGAATAACTGTCAAAACCCCGCCCGCCCAGAGCCTTCTCTTTTCCAACCTTTCGTATCTTGTCATCCAGAAGCGCTAATGAGTTTGCGAACCTGTACATCCCAAAGATTCTTGTTGCCCCTAAGAATGCCATTCCACCCCGGAGCTTCAGCGTTTGAGTCCCTGCTCCTTGCATTTCTTCGATCATTGATTCGTCATAGCCCTGTTTCTTAAGAAGGTTCTCTCCAGTCTTCCCTGAGTATGTAGTTGCAATGCTGGCCGCGGATTTTGCAACGATATCGCACGCCTCTTCGAAAGTAACCTTTACAAAGGATTCTTTCCCACGATTGCGATATTTTTCTGGCATTCTCCCGTCTTCGTCCCTTGGAAAACCGGCGTCAACCCAGTTTTTGAACCCTTCCCTGACCATTGGGTATTTCACTCTTCTCGGTCCGTATATCTTTCGAACCATCACAAGCCCTTTCTCGCATAAGCGTGGATCCCATCGGTGGGATGCCTGGTTCCCGTAAACATCTTTTGCTTTGCCGTAGCCATAGCTTGGGCCTATCCTGGTAATGATGTCATTTTTTACATATCCCCTCAAGAGGCAGTTGTGGGTATCGTTAGGAGCGCATAGAAAGTGAATCGTATGATCATGTTTAAACTGATCGCGGTATATCTTCTCCCAGTCCCTGTCAGGGTAAAAGTCAAGAGGATTATCGATCTCAGGGATAAATTTGAAAGCAGCAAGTACGGGGTTACTCATACCTAATGCTGCAACTGCAGCTGCGGAAATTTTTATAAAATTTCTTCGCGTTATTTTTTCTATAGTCGGAACAGAACTATGTTGGGTACCTGTTAAAGAACTCATGAGACGTACCCCATTCCATCTAATATCGATCTTTTTTTCCCGATTAATTTTCGCTCAATAGAGTCTCTATACAACTGATACTTTATTCCAGGCATTATCATGAAGTCATCACCTATCTGCATTTTTTAAAAGTCACATCCTCTTATGGTTTATGAATTGTCAACGTAAATATATATCCGTTATGAACTATAGCTCAAAGTTATATTTTCAACTATAGCTTATAGAAAAATAATGCGATGGAGTTGCAGCGCATCGTTTTCATAGGATTTTAACTTGCATTCAGACTGGAAGTCCCAGAGCCTTTCTCTTTTGATTTTTTATAATGCTCGATGCGCTTTCCCATGACGCATCCTCCACCCCTTATTCCCCCGATCGGATTACCCGGGACTCCCAGTGAGTTCATACAGCGAGCCATAACTCCGGCGCCGCGGGCAAGGCCATCATCCACGAAAACCACATGGTTTCTTGCATTATCATAAATCCCAAGTTTCTCTATCTCATCCAGTATCAGGTACGGCTTGCAGCCTGTGATGGCTGCCCTGCCTGTTAACCCGATAGATGTTTTCTCACAGATCAGATGATTATCAAGGCTCAATTTTACAAGCCTCTTTACCATCATCGCAGAAACAAGATCAAGAGTTGCAAACATCGTTTTTAAACCGTGCTTTGAATATATTTCTTCGCCGATCTGGGTGAGTTTAGGCATAAGGTCTCCATTAATGCCAACATCACAGCCCATGAGCATGACACCTATATCTCTTGCCGCAGCAGGATCTACAGGCACACTTCCGTATTTATCCCTATCATGCGGCACCAGCTCGACAGTTATCAAAGAATCGATTGACTGGGCATATTTTTTAATAATACTGTTTTTTGTGAGCCAGATCATGACCTCCTTTTTGTCTTTGAATAGATCAAGTGCAGCACCATATCTCTTATCCACAAGATCGGTTCCTTTTATCACAGCATCAGGGATCGCGCCTGCATAACCGCACAGGTTAGCAATGGTTCTGGCATAAGGGATCTCATCATTGGTGATGCGGCCTTTAAGTGTGGTACCAAAATCCATCGAAAAAACAGGATTCCTGAAATCCACGTCTGTCCATTTAGCACCCTCCTTGATCCCGGCTGTCGCAAGCTCGCCTTCCATCTCGTTTGCCACTATCTCCACTCCAGTGGAACCAATGGGGGGTAGAACCCCTCCCACAGCGCCTGTAAATACTACTTTATTAATAAAACTGTGGGGCTGGAACTTAACAGGCACATTATCGATAGACATAGCTGGAACCATTTTTTTAGGGGGAATACCTGCAAGAAGGCATCCGTCGGCCAGGGCTTTTACGAATTCACCTACTTCATGGGGAGATGAAAAACCTGCAACAACACCTGTTGACCTCACAGCAAAATCAAGGTCTGTCCTGATATCGAGATTTACATTCTCATGCGCCTCGATCAAGGTATCCCGGACTAATTCAGAGATCGATTCCCTTGTCAGGGCTACACCGCTCAATGTTGTGCCAAATATCCGCTCATTTGGTTTTGGTTTTCGTACATTACGAGTCATTCTCACGGTCTTGTTTACAAGACGTGAGCGGCCATCTTTCATGTTCGTTCCGGTCAGGATGCATTTTGTTGTAGTGTTTCCAACTTCAATAGATGCTACCAGGAAGAACGGGATCGACTCAGCAAGTCTATATGGGTCTGCCTTCAATTCGACAGGCCGTATGGGCGGGCTATCGGCTATCCCTGGTTTTGGGCCAAAATAGCATTCCAGGATCAGCTTGATGGGGTTCATTATAAACCTGCGGCTCTTAGCCTTTCAACTTCAAATTTTCCTTTAATTCTCAGAACGAAGCTGCCATGGCATGGTTTGACATAAGGCATAATAATGTATTCGTTATCCACTGCAACCGGAATTGGATTTATGCCGATCAAATATGTATTAAAAATCATGTATCCCTGGCGCACAAAATAGATTTCTTTAAAATTTTTCTTTATGTAATCGGCGCATTCCTTTACAGAACTGTTTGGTAGCAGTATCTCGTAATCCAGCTCATCAATGCAACTCATCCAATTATCTCATTTTTCGAGTCATTTAACTGCAGACACATTCATGTCGTGCCTATAGATGGTGCTTTCACGTCCGCAGTTGAATTATTGTTTTTCACCCTTTATCGTTATTACTGTCTGCCTGATCGGCAGAATCTTCCCGGATTTCTTTACTGCTTCTTCTACGATTCTTTGCAACCCGAAACAGCAGGGCACTTCCATGTTGACAAGAGTGATGCTTTTAATATTGCTGGTCTTGATCAATTCAGTCAACTTATCTATATAGAAATCCACATCATCCAGCTTGGGACATCCTATAACGAGCGACTTTCCTGCAAGGAAATCCTGATGGAAATTCGGGTACGCAAATGGAACGCAATCAGCGGCCACGAGAAGGTCAGCATCCTTGAAATATGATGCCTGTGGAGAAACAAGTGAAAGTTGTACAGGCCACTGCCTCAATTGAGGTTCCTGCCTCTGTGACACTGTGGCATTTGAGCTTTGCTCGCTCCTGAAATCCATTGCCATGCTGCCCGGACATCCGTGAGGTGCCGCTGCTCCATGCATCATTCCTCGGGGTACTCCTTTATGTAACTTATTGGGCTTTTCTTCCGTAACATTCAGGTGCATCTTTACCGCCTCCTCATCAAACTCTAGCGCATCCCTTTCGATTACTCTGATTGCATCCTGGGGACAGTGTCCAAGACATGCACCAAGTCCATCGCAGAACTTATCATCTAATAGTTTTGCTTTTCCGTCAATGATCTTAATTGCTCCTTCGGCACAGTTAGGTATGCATTCACCGCAGCCATTACACTTTTCTTCATCAATAGATACTATCTTTCTTTTCATATTTTATCATATTAATATCAGGTTTTATTTCGTATAAAGTTATTGGCTTTGAAGTATAGTTAAATTATAACATTGAATTCTGAATTATATGTATATTATATATACATCTTTGATAGTTTAGATTTATGCGAGATTTTCTGGACCTTGATAAAAGAGATAGGGAGATATTGTCCCTGCTGGAGAAATATCCTGAAATGTCCCAGAATGATATGGCAGAAAAACTTAAAATATCCCAGCCATCTGTCAGTGCAAGGATTCACAAATTAAAACAAAAAGGAGCTCTTGTTCATATCGTAGGAATGAATCTAAAAAAAGTTAAACTTCACATGGCAAAGGTTGATGTGACAGCCAACAATACTTCATCGTTGCTTGACATTTTCAAGGACTGCCCATACTTCTTAAATGGTCTGATCGTGTCAGGAAAACATAACCTTTGTCTTTTTTTCGTAAGCGAGGATATCGCTACTCTTGAGGCTATCGTGGATGGACATCTAAGAAATAACCCTCTGGTTAAAAGCGCCGAGGTCAGCATAGTGATAACACCGATGAAAGATTTGATCATGCCTTTGAGGATGAACTTTGAGTTCAAAGACACTCCGCCCTGTGGAAATCAATGTAAATGTGAGGATTGCCATCATCATATATCTAACAGGTGTCTGGGATGTCCTGTAACTAACAACTATAGTGGAAATATCTGGAAATAGGCAACTCTTCATGTAAATGTTTTATTGTTATCACATATAGTCAATTTCAGATTTTATATTATCATTCATAGTGAGTAAGTATATACATTCTGAAATCTATTATGAGTAAAAACGTATTGGAGGTAAAATATATGAGTTTTCTAGAGAAAATCGGAATCGGAACCAAAAAAGAGGACATAAAAGTGGATATAAAAGAAAATAAACCAGAGGATGTAAGTGCACATCCATCAGTAATCCAGTTGCACAAAGTATTGCATAAAGATAATATAACCAATAGTTTTGATAGAGCCCTTGCCCAGGGAAAACGATGTTCATTCTGCGAACAGGGTATTAGCTGCCAGCTTTGCAGCAATGGCCCATGCAGGATAAAACCTGGCGTGGATCGTGGAGTCTGCGGCATTGATGCAGATGCCATGGCAATGAGGAACATGATGTTCCTGAATACCATGGGAATAGCAGCGTATACCCACCATGCAAAGGAAGTCGCAAAAACATTAAGGGCAACAGCACTTGGCAAAACGCCATTCAAGATCAGCGATGAAGCAAAACTGAGAAGCTTTGCAGGTAAGCTGGGATTAAAAAATGATGGAAGTACAAATGAAGTCGCAATAGCAGTAGCAGATGCGATGATTGCAGAAATAAACTCTGATTCTGACATCGAGCTTTCAAATGTTCTTCGTTTTGCTCCAAAATCAAGAATAGACCTATGGAGAAAACTTGGGATCCTGCCCGGAGGGCCTCTGAATGAGACCACCGATTGTGTCACAAGTTCAATGACAAATATTGACGGCGATTATGTTTCGCTGGCTAAAAAGGCATTGCGCCTTGGTATTTCCTGTATTTACGGCTCACAGATACCACTTGAAATGGGACAGGATATTCTTTTCGGGACACCAAAACCGCATGCGGTTAATGTTGACCTTGGAATCATCGATCCAGCGTATGTAAATATTGCTGTGAACGGTCATGAGCCGTTCATTGGCGTAGCCCTTATCCAGGCAGCCCATGAGGCGAAAAACCAGGAAAGTGCGAAGAAAGCAGGTGGAAAAGGACTTCATATCATCGGTTCCATCGAGACAGGGCAGGAGCTTGTCCAGAGATACAATATTGATGATGTATTCGTCGGACTGACCGGTAACTGGCTTTCAATCGAACCTGCACTTGCAACAGGCGGCATCGATGTCCTTGCAATGGATATGAACTGCTCACCCCCTGGATTGACAGAGTACCAGGATAAATACAATTCGAGTCTTATTTCGGTTTCAAATCTCGTTAATATCCCAGGAATGAAAGACCATATAGTCTACAAACCTGAAGATGCAGCAGCTCAGGCGCAGAAACTCATAGATATCGCTATTGAGAACTTCAAGAAGAGAAAAGGAAAAGTAACAAATCCATCAAGCAAGAAGCAGAATGCTGTGATCGGTTTCTCGACAGAAGCATGTCTTGGTGCGCTTGGCGGAACTCTTGATCCGCTTCTTGATGTGATCAAGAAAGGTACTCTTAAAGGTGTTGTTGCACTTGTCAGCTGCACAACGCTTCGCGATGGGGGTCAGGACATCAATACCCTGAAGATGGCCAGAGAACTTATCAAAAGGGATATCCTCGTAATAAGCGCAGGATGTGGAAATGCTGCCCTGCAGGTCGGAGGACTTACAACTCTTGAAGCAAAAGCAGAAGCTGGTCCTGGACTTAGGGCGGTTTGTGAACTACTCAAGATCCCGCCGGTGCTAAGCTTTGGCACATGCACAGATACGGGAAGAATTGCTCTTCTTGTAACCGCTGTCGCAGAAGCTCTTGGAGTTGACCCGTCCCAGCTTCCTGTTGCGGTGACAGCTCCGGAATATATGGAACAAAAAGCAACAATTGACGCAATATTTGCCCTCGCTTTTGGTCTATATACACACGTTTCCCCTCTCCCGCCGGTTGCAGGAGCGCCCCGCCTTGTGAAACTCCTTACCGAAGACCTTGAAGGAATAACAGGTGGAAAAATCGCTGTTGAAACAGACATGGTTGACGCAGCAAATGGCATAGAAGCCCATATTATGAAGAAAAGGGCAGCATTGGGATTGCCAAAGTAGAAAACCCCTACGAAAAATGAGAAAAATGGTGCGCCTGGTTAGCGCACCATAATTTTTAATATCATAGTGGATATGGTATAATATGGAGGGTTAAATGATGATAAAGAGAATTTTCATAACAATATTTGTTCTTTTATTTTTAACAGGATTTTCTACCGCGGCTGAAAATGCATGTGTGGGCTGTCATACTTCGGTGGGAGCTACAAAAGGGATAATCAATGACTGGAAAGAAAGCAAACATGCTTTGAAAAATGTTACCTGTGATAAATGCCATGAGGCAGCGGACGGGGATAAGGACGCAATAAGTCACAATGGTTTTCTGATCACAACGACGCCATCGCCGAAAGACTGCGCAAAATGTCATCCAACACAGGTGAGCCAGTTCGGGGCAGGAAAACACAGCATCAGTTGGACAAAAATGACATCAGCAGCCAGATACAAAGCCATCCCGAATGAAAAAATGCGGCAAAGTATGTGCGAAGGCTGCCACAGCATAGGAAAAGTATATGCTGACGACTCTGCCGGGAAATGCGATTCATGCCATACAAGGCATCTATTTAGCAATGAGGAAGCGCGCCAGCCAGAAGCATGTGAGACCTGCCATATGGGGCTTGACCATGAACAGATAGAATATTACAAGAAATCAAAGCACGGGATGATACAGGAAACAAACCGGACAAGTGCACGAGCCCCTGGTTGTATCACATGCCATATGGATGAAGGAACTCATGATGTGAGCCAGGGAACAACAATAGGTACAGTTTCGCAGGGGGCATTCATAAGCAACACTAGCAGTGGAAATGATTACGTGAAAGACTCAAACGGCATTGTAATGAGATCGATCACTCAGGAACAGTTCGATACCAACAGGAACAAAATGCTTTCAATCTGTGCACGCTGCCATTCCAGGAATTTTGCCCAAAATGTCCTTGAAAATGCGGATGAAATAAAAATCCAGGCCGATAAAAAAGTTGGAGAAGGCATAACCATAATCGAAGGACTGAATAAAGATGGATTGCTTGATCCCATGCCGGAAAATAGACCACCTAATCCCGTTACTGGGAATAAACTTACTGTCACTGGACAGCAGACATACTCCAATACCTCAGGCATCGAGGCTGAGTTCTTTGAGATGTTCAAATACGCTTTGGTTCACTCATGGAAAGGAGCTTATCACATGAACCCGGATTATGCTCACTGGTATGGCTGGGCGCAGATAAATCTTGACCTTGAAAAGATAAAATCCCAGAACAGTACATTGCGCAGGATAGCAGAGCTTGAAAAATCTCAAAAGACAATGGGAAAAGGAACAAAAGCAACTCCGGGATTCGGGACTATGCTTGCAGTTTTGGGTATAATGGTATCTTTCGTCATGGTCAGGAAGAGATCATAAAAAAGAGGTATAATAATGAAATGTGATATATGCGGTGACGATACGACAAATAAAAGAGTATGTGATAGATGTACGCAGATAATGAACAGCGTCATAAAGGATGTGGGTCCTGATATCTGGAATTCTATCGAAGATTGCAGGTTCATCTACCCAATGATCAAACGGGTTGCAGATGGAAGTCTTCGGACACAAGATATAGTGAAAGAGATCCTTAAAGGAGGATAGATTTTTCATTCGTGATATCAATTCTTTGAGGCGATAAAAGATATGCAAGAAATCGAACTTGAAAGTGAGGATCTTCATGCGGCATTAGAGGAATTGCATCAATATGTTGATGTCACCGAAGAAGACCTCAAGAAAATTTACGCGATTGCCCTCAGGCACGCCAGAGAAAGGCTCACTTTCAAGGTTCCTGTTAAAGATGTGATGACAGGGGATGTGATATGCATTAAAAAAGATGCTGATATTCATGAAGCTGCACGCATCCTTTCCCAGAACAGGATAAGTGGCCTACCTGTCATTGATGAAGAAAAGCATCTGATAGGGATTGTCACGGAAGCAGATATCCTTTATTCAACTGGCATGAAAAAAAGCCATGATTTCAGGGATATTTTAAGGCATATTCTAGGTGAACCGCATCCCAGGATCAATAAAGGGAGCAAAGTCGAAGAAATAATGACCACACAGGTGATAACAACATCACCTGATAGAGACATCAAGGAAGTAGCCAGGATACTGGATGAAAAAAGAATCAAAAGGCTTCCTGTAGTGGATGAAAACAATAAGGTCATAGGGATTATCTCAAGGGCGAACATTGTGAGATACCTGGGGAAACAATGAAAGAGTATTTCTCAAAAATGAAAGGAGGTGGAACAAGCCCTCCATGTGTTGGGATTTCTGAGGTTTTGTGGTCATGGCTTGGTTCTTTTGCAGGTATCGGCGTATTAGGGTATCTTTCATCGTCTTACTTTGAACCCAGGGATTTGACAATGATCATAGGTTCTTTCGGGGCATCCGCCGTCCTTGTATATGCTGCAATTAAAAGTCCTCTGGCTCAACCACGAAATCTTATCGGGGGACATATTATATCAGGACTTGCAGGGGTATTCTGCTACCAGGTTTTTGGAACAGCGACATGGGCAGCAGCAGCGCTTGCCGTATCCTTATCGATAGCATTAATGCTTGTCACAAATACACTGCACCCCCCGGGAGGCGCAACTGCGCTGATAGCTGTAATCGGGAGTGAACAGATTCATAACCTTGGTTTTTTTTATGCCTTTGTACCTGCCGGACTGGGAGCAGTCATTCTTCTTATCGTTGCCCTGTTAGTAAATAATCTTTCAAAAAATAGAAAATATCCTGAATACTGGTTTTAGATATGACCGAAAAACTGAGAGTAAGTATAGACCGCAAGGGTTGCATCAGCTGCGGAACATGCTGGAATGGTTGCCCTGAATTCTTTGAACAGAATCAAAAAGATGCTTGCAGCCAGGTTATTGATAAATATAGGATAGCAAGCAATCCCGGTGAAGGAGAAGCGCCCGTTGAGATTGAAAAAATGGTACGAAGAGCTGCAGATCTATGTCCAGTGCAGATAATTCAAATACGTTAGAAAAATCAAGGTTGCTCAAATTCGTTTGGCGGCATGAGTAAATTGGAGAATTCCGATAAAGCAAATCAACATGCTCAAGACCGTCGCCGAACTCTACCAGTAATTCGTCTCAATTTAGCAGGACGCTTATATTTACCAGACATGAACCGCGTTTGGGGGAAAAGAATCGTGGTGGACTACCGGAATTTACAATGTCTTAATTTCTCAATCAAGCTAACAGCCTTGAAAATATTAGCAAGCTGACAAAGATCAACAATATTGAGATATAGATCTTCAGATGATTAGCATCCACATTCTTGATAGTT
>JAPMTR010000076.1 GCA_026552975.1 Candidatus Methanoperedens sp. | reverse complement strand
CTGCAATAAACGGGTCTGTCGCCTGATGGTACGAAAGGTACCTCTGTTTCCTGTTTGCAATCTGCACAAGTTGCCTTATGCATTTCTCTTGGTCCGCTGGGTCTGAAACCTCTGCCGCCGCCGCTTCCGCCGCCGCGGAAACCGCCTCTTCTGTCATTATCCATTTATATTTCTTTCCTTTATTTTATAAACCAATTAACCTAAAAAAATACAGCTTTAGAAGTTTTTACTCATCTAATGTTGCTAAATAAGCCAACCGATTAAATCCGATATTGTTTTTTTCAGCTTATATAGCTTTGCTTTGGGTAAAATTTACAGAAAAAATACACCGTCATTTTATCGAAGAGTAAACTATATATGCTAATTTCATTATGATAATTATTATATGAAAAATAAACTGATCATGATCTTATTATTATTATGTCTTGAAATTCCACTGGCGTGGGGTTACATGCCTAATGATATTGAATGGGCCCCGGCTACCGAAGCCACCCTCTATAAAGGAAATAATTTCACAAATGGACCATATACAGTAGTCGCCGCACAATTTCCTGCTCCTGTGCCAGGATATAAAAATTTCAATAAGGATATCCTGCCTGAAACTCCTGTTAGCCCTATGGTATATGTTGAAATATATAAGAATGGTGCATTTATGAAGGATATAGTCCTGACTCTCCAGGGCTCAAGCTATATCGATCCGGATCATGAAGTAAAGGTCTCATTAACAGATATACTTCCTGGAACTTCCAGAGATTGGGTCATGGAATATTATAAACCATGGGCAAAGGTTTCGATATCATTGAGAGGAAAGCCTGAATTTGAATTAGAGATCACGACAGATAAAACCAATTATATTTCAAGTACTGATGAAATAATGACAGCAACATTTAAAGTAAAAAATAAAGGTTATGCCGTCGCAAGAAATGTAAGAGTTGATGTAAACCCAGGAGTTTTACAATTAAGAGGAGGAAATGCAAACCAGTTTCATCCAAATTTTCTGGAAATAAAAAAAGGAGAAACACAAAGTTTTGTTCTAATCCTTATAGTTCCGAAAGTTGTTTTGGATACCTCCTATACATTAGATGTTAAATCAATAGGCTATGACGTCAAAGATCTTGAATATCAGGGAATTAGATCTCTAATGAGATCAGTATTGGCAAAAGATCTTTCAAAAGAAATATCTGTCAGTAAGGCAATTAAGGATAGGATATATCTTAAAGATACATCTCTGGTTAGAGTCACAGTCTCCAATGGAGGAGATCATGATATATATAATGTAAAAGTAACGGACAAACTAAATAATAATTTTGAATTGAAATTTGATTCTCCCACGTACTGGGAAATCCCGGTCATAAAATCTGGTCAGGATTGGAGCACCACATATTCGTTAAGACCACTTGAATCAAGCCTTGAGGGTTTTCCTATCCCGGCTGTAAATGCCTTATTCACGATCAATAATAAAGAATATAATTCATCTTCGGATTCCCCTTCTGTTATTGTAAATGGGCCAAAAATAATACTCAATAAAACCATTAATAAAAAAACTGTAAACATAAGTGAGGATATAACGATCACTGTTAGTATCAAAAATATTGGGAATATTGCAACGAGGACGCAAGTTATAGATTATCTTCCTGATGATGTAAGTCTTGTGAGCGGCCAAACTTCAACAGAATCTTTATTCCTTGAAGTAAATAAACCCCAGGGATTCAGTTATGTAATAAGGCCAAGATTAGAAGGAAAGATAGAATTACCATCAGCTGAAGCTAATTATATGAATATAGAATACAAGGGAATAGTGCGTTCGGCATTGAGTTCTGAAAGAGTGATAATAAATGTGATTGATCCTAATAAAATTAACACCCAGATCAATTTCGAAACGATCAATAAAAATTCGAAAACTACACAATCTGATGGAAAAATACCAATCACCTTACCTGATACAACTCCATCAACGGAAGGTACTTCGGGTAATTCGCCTGAAAATTCCCTCGAGATCACCCCAACTCCAATTACGCCATTTATTAATACTGGTCTTTCCATCCTCATGTTGATATTCGCAGCAATTCTCAGGCGCAAATGAACTTATTAATTTTTATATGACCTTGTTCATGCAGTTGGCATATGAAAGAAATAATTTTTGTGGGACGATCCAATGTGGGTAAATCCACCCTGATAAGGGCGCTTACAGGTATTAAAGTCCCGGTTGGGAAGCTTCCAGGAGTGACAAGAAAGCCTCTTCACTTACCATATCAGAAATTCCAGATAACTGATATGCCGGGTTTTGGCTACATGAGCAAAGTAACAAAACAGGGCCAGGAAGCAATAAAGGATAATATTGTTCATTATATAGAACAAAATTCTACCAACATCCAGCTCGCCGTGATGGTCTTAAATGCAACATCCTTTGTAGAGATAGTAGACAGATGGACGCAAAGGAATGAAATACCGGTAGAGGTTGAGCTTTTTGAATTCTTGCATGAACTTGATATCCAGGTCATTGTGGCTGCAAACAAGATGGACAAGATCAAGGAAATCGATGAAACCCTTAATGGGATAGCCCAACGTCTGGGAATGACACCTCCATGGAAACAATGGATCGATACAATAGTGCCTGTAAGTGCAAAAAAAGGAAAAATTGGCATACTAAAAGAGTTAATACAGAAGAACCTGGAAAGAAAAGATATCCACCCTCAGGTACTTTCAACTTTAATTAAGTAGTACTATTAAGAAGATTGCAGATATCGATCATGTCATAATTTTCAGTATTTGAGATATTATCGCATCCCAGGATAACCCTTAATATCACATTGCCATTGATCGATGGATCTGGCGTTTCCTGTATTATGATCTCTTGTGGAGATTCAGTCACTTGTGCAGTTGGAATACCTGAAGGATCGCTCTGAGGTGTAAGAAGTGCGGCAATCTCAGGCTCAATAGTTGGATCGGGGGCAGGTCCGGGGGTGGGCACAGGTGTTGGGGGCGGTTTTATTCTTATCGAGATCTCCTGACTTCTGGTGCTTGTTATTGCGCCCCTGTCGCCAAGTTCAAAATAATCTGCTGTTGCCGCAGGAAGAGTGAAAGGACCGGATGTATCTGATCTAATGGTATAACTAAAATTTACTTCCTTATCTGCTTCCAGATATTCTTCAAGTGTTGTGTTACCGCTTAAAAGTGTCACATCCGCAGGGATTGTGTCTATGATGCTTACCTTTGTAGGGGTGCTGCCTTTATTCAATGCTGAGATCTTTACAGTGACAGTATCTCCAGGTGTGATTTTCTGGATTGTGGTCTGTTTTTTCAGGACGATATTTGGTCCATATACAATTGTAACAGGTTTATTGGACTGGACCATATAATATTCATTTTTTATCATAAACTCCGCTTTTGTAGCCGGAAACACTATTCCATTCTTGTCGGCTTCAAAAGGTTTCAACACATATCTGGAGGACCATTCCCCATTGGCGGGAATATCCACTAACCATTTTAATGAATTATTGCTTATCAATTTGAAACCCTTTGGCAAAGTGTCGGTAATACTAACATTCTTTAGATCGACATTAAGGTTGTTCTTGATCGAGAGAGAAACCAGATTATAATCCTTCAAGTATATCTTGGGGTTTGAGCTCTTACTTAAAGTTGGTAATAGCATAGGCGGTGGAACAATGAAGATCGAGTTCGATGTGATCTTGTTGTAGGGGATTTCTTTGATATCAAAACCACTTACATTCATATTAATATCAAATTTCTTAAGTTCTGCCAAGATCGGAGTTGCAAATGTAATTGTTTCAGAAACCTGTCCTCCTTTTTGTATTTTGTCATAATGGAATTTCAAATCACCATTCAATAACGGTAGTTCAGAGCCTACTTCCAGATCAACATTTAGAATATCTGCGGTTCCTATATTTTTCACTATGATCTTAGCAGGGATTTCAGTATTTGGTCCTGAAATAAATTCATTATCAGAATCTATTGAAAGATCAAAAACAGGTTTTCCTCTCTGACTTAATTCCAATTTAACCCATGGGTTGTAACTTTCATAAAGCCATTCTGTTCCTGAACTTGCTGGAAAGTCAACTGCCATAACTTTTATTTCCCCATCTGGTGAAATATAGGAATCTCCGCGACCCAGAATGGTTTTATTTATCAATGTACCATTTTTTGAAATATCCAAACCAACATAAGGTATGACAGGTTCAATCGGTTTGTTATTGTATCTATCAGATTCTACCGGCGCATTTAATGAGGTAACTTTGACGGAATGTCCCATATATGACATTACATCATCGCGTTTTAAAGTTCCTGATGTTCCAGAAATCCATTGTATTTGAGTCAATTCAAATGCAGCAGACGCAGAAAATAAACATAATATAATTATAGTAGCTGCTCCCACCTTTATATAATCAGATCTTGATCTTTCTATCATCTAAATAATACCTTGGCAGATAAAGTACTTAAAACTATTGTTCGTATAATTGCGAAAAGAACTCATCATAATTATGAGAACTTTGATCTAATAACATGCTTCTCTGAACCTTTTTACCACGAAATCTTTATCAAGGGAGGCAAGAAAATGCCCTGCACGCGGTCCGGACTTCAAACCAAGAAGGGCAAGATAGACCGTCTCAAAAACGTGTTTCCCGTCAAGGCCGGTTTCTTCGGCGACCTTGTATAAATTATCGTGGATATCCTGTCCTGACATACCGTGCTCCATCTGGTCAGCCAGGATTGAAAGCGCCATTTTTTGCTCTTTCGTGAAACTTTTCACCTGAGGTGGAATGATTTCCTGGACTTTGAACTTCACGAATAGCGGGGCATATTTTGTCAGCCAGTTCCGTGCATTTTTTGCTCTTTGTCTTATCGCTTCTTTATCAGATGTATCATAACCAGTTCGCTCAAGGACAGTGAGAAGATAATCAAAACCCCTGTCATCTACAATTTGCACGGCAGTAACCATGTGCCTGAACGGGATCTTTGAAGGTACCGTTCCTTCAGTTCGTGAAAGCTGGTGTGCCCTCTGGTCGCCTTCTACCTGGTCATATTCATCAATAAGATTAAGGAATGATAATCCCGGGTCAAATTCAATATGTTTCTCAGGTTTTTGCCTTATAATAAGGTAGCGCAGGACTTCCGGCGGCACGATATCAAGCATATCATTGATAGAAATTGCAAGGCCGGTCGATGAATGCATTGCTCCTTTTCCTTTTAACATGATCCATTCATACACGATCGGGTGGGGTGGCTCATAATTATATATTTCATGTGCGATCCTTTTTCCAGTATCGTATGAACCGCCAGCTGTGGCATGATCTTTCCCAAAAGGTTCAACTGTCGTACCAAAGAGCGGCCAGCGCGCAGGCCAGTCAACGCGCCAGTTAAGTTTTCCGCCGCCAGTCATGGAAACAGTTCCGATCGAGCCGCATTTGCAGGTATAATCTATCTTTTCTTTTTCTGAATCAAAACCGGTCACTTTTGTTGAACTGAGCCGTCCACAATCGTTACATATAGCATTATACGGGCTCCAGTCGGGTCCAAGGTCGCGTCCTGCTACTTCTTCTAATATTATCGCAATAGCATCCCTGTTAGTAAGCGCTTTTTTGATGGATTCAACATATTTTCCTTCTTTATAAAGGACATCAGCCCTGTAAACAACAGGTTTGATGGAAAGTGTATGCAGGGCCTCAATAAATGGGAGAAGGAAATGTTCGGCATAGCTTTTGTGACCCCCGCAGGGACACGGGATCTCTGATAAGGGTTTTCCAACATGGGCTTCATAATCCTTTGAAAGGAAAGGATAAACTTTGCGAAGAGGGTCAAGGGTATCCGCGATATAGATAAGACGCGCATCTGCGCCTTTATCCACGAGCGCTTTATATACAGCATCCGCAGTCACGACTTCTCTCATGTTCCCGATGTGGATCGGGCCTGAAGGAGTGATCCCGGATGCCACAGTATGCTTATTCCCGCGCGAAAGTACGTCTTGAGCTATAACATCTGCCCAATGTATTGTCTCTTGAGTCATAGTCCCTCAAATCACACAAGAGATATTAAAAGATACTATTATCGTTTAATTCTCCAATCAGGAGTATATGCCACGAGTAGCCGTCGGAGGAACTTTTAATCCTTTGCATGACGGACATATTGCCCTTCTGAAAAAAGCTGTGGAACTAAGCAGGGGTGGTGAACTACTAATAGGGCTGACATCTGATGAAATGACCAGAAAAAAGGATCATGAGGTGGATGAATATCAGATGCGCTATGAGGATGTTATGAATTATATCAAGACTCTTGGGATCATCCCGACAATTGTGAAACTTGACGACCCATATGGCCCTACAATAAGAGAGGATTTCGATTACATTGTAGTATCTCCCGAAACGCATCCGATCGGACTTAAGATCAACATGATACGCAAAGAGAAGGGCTTGAGCCAGTTAAAAATCGTGCTTGTTGAATATATTCTTGCTGATGATGGTTTGCCGATATCCAGCACACGTATCTGGAACGGGGAGATCGATGAGCATGGGAAAGTACTGAATCTATAAGGGCAACATCTCTTCCGGATTCTTCACAGGAATATCTGTCCGACTTTCAAAATGTTTTACATTCCATGTCACAAATTTAGAGCAGGAATGTTCTTCTGCAACGCTCAATATCAAAGCATCCGAAAAACTCATCTTCAAGGTTATTTTTTCAAAAACATTATCGAATAACTGCTCCACAAAGTCATCTGGCGACGTGTATGAAGTTTTGGGAAACAGTATCTTTATATTATACACTTCAGAAAATCCTTTTAGTAATTTTTTCAGATCGGTCGTACTCAGATTAAAAGAAACAATGCCAAGAAGTTCAAACAGGTTAAAAATTGAAGTACATTTTTCCTTTGAATCACTATTTAGAAATTCATGTGTAACCGCATATCTGTTATCTTTCTTAAATAGCTTTTCGATCACAAAGATATCTGTATCGATGAATATCATCGCCTTCTCCTGAGTTCTTTCATAACGCTATCAACATCAGTTCCGAAGCGTTCTTTCCAATCATGTTCTATTCCTACTTTTTCCCATATGGTATCAAATTCTTTTTTAGAATAACCCCGCTTTATTTTTCTTCCATGCAGCTCTTCACGTATGAATCTAGCCACATCGCTTTTTGTCTGCCCAAAACCCACAAAATGACGTACAGCATCGATAATTGCTTCGCTTTTGTTTTTATAATATCCCTGCTTGACAAGGTCTTCTATGTTTTTTAGTAATACAGATGGCATTCTAATTTGTACTGCATTAGTTGTCATACATTATTTAAATATAGCCGGATATACATAAATCTTCGGACGGATAGAGCGCAAAGTTTTCGGCATAATGCACAAATTCAGATACATTTGTGCAGTACAATATCAAAAGACTATAATATCTCCAAAATAGAATTGAGTCAAACATTACTGAGGCGATAACATAAACATACGATTCCTTGGAGGAGCACAGGAAGTAGGGCGTTCTGCGATCATCATAAACGAAGAACTTCTCCTGGATTACGGGATCAAGCCAACTGATCCGCCATCTTACCCATCCAACGGTCTTCGGCCTAAAACCATTATCATTTCTCATGGGCATCTTGACCATTGCGGCCTTGTCCCGAATCTCATGGACCTTGAACCAGAGGTCTATTGCACACCGCCGACTGCAAAATTATCTGCACTGCTCGCGCGGGATACCCTGAAGATCGCAGGAAGAAAAAGGCATGTTATCCCATATTATACTGAGGAGATCCAGGAATTTGAACGAAAAGTACGTGTAAAAGGATACAGGAAGGAATTTAACACAAATGGTTATTCAGCGTGCTTTTATGATGCAGGGCATATCCCAGGCTCTTCAATGGTACACATTGAAAAAGAAAAACAGAGCCTTTTTTATACGGGTGATCTGAATACTATCAGTACCGAACTCCAGAAGGGCGCCGACACCGATTTTCCAGAAAGTGACATACTCCTGATCGAGAGCACCTATTTCGGGAGGGATCATACTCCCAGGAAGATCCTGGAAGAAAGATTCATAAGATCCATAAAGGAAACAATTGATATTGGTGGAAGAGCGATAATTCCGGCCTTTGGCATAGGAAGGACACAGGAGATCATGCAGATCCTGAAAAAACACGGTCTTCATGCTTTCGTGGACGGCATGGGAGTTGATGTCTTCAATCTCTTTAAAAGATCACCAGAATACATCAAGGATATAAATAACCTTGAAAAGGCATTTACAAGCGGCAACATTGTAAAAAGGGAAGACAGGGAATTTATTATTAACAAGCCTTCTATAATCGTTACCAGCGCAGGGATGTTAAATGGAGGCCCTGTTCTTTATTATATAGATGAGATTTACAATGACCCTAAATCCAAGATCTTCCTTACCGGATACCAGGCAGAAGATACGAATGGTAGATCTGCACTTGAGCGGGGGTATATAGTGAACGGAAAACGCACAGTACATCTTAATTGCAGGCTTGAGCTCTATGATTTTTCAGCGCATAGCGGGGATGTGCAATTAAAAGAAGTCGTCAGGAAATTCTGTGATAATGGCACTGAAACAGTTATCACAGTGCATGGTGACAACACTGAAGGTTTTGCGGACTGGATAAGAGATGAAATCGGGGTCAGGTCATTTGCTCCAGCCAATAAGGAAATTATTTCTATATAAATATAAGAAAAGTTTAAACCAATTGAATTCAATTTAAAGTATAATGAACATAAAAATTGTAATATGTTTCATAATAATATTTTTACTCTTATCTGCATCCCCGGGCGCTGCAGATAAGGTGTGGGTCGCAAAATCCTCAGGATCAATTGGATCCAATGGCTCGATTGCTTTTGAAAATTATCTTGTGAAGGCAAAAGTCCAGAGTCCTTTGAGCTCTTCCCTGACAATTTATAAAAACACGATCGAGATAGAAAAGAAGGACTTTAAAGTAAATGAGTTCGCACAGAATGACTCTATCAGGATAACCCTTTTAGGGGTATATGGGAGTAATTCATGGATCGCTATTAGCAAACTTGAAGAGAAGACATTATGGATCCCTTCAGGAAATACGACATTAAAATGGGGAGATACATATTCGTATGAGAATTATTCCATAGGATTAGATTCACTAGGTAAGGATTCCGTTACCCTTTCAATATCAGGAGAAAACACAACGGTTACGGATATATTCATGAAGGATGATGCAAAAGATTATGATAATATGCATTTAGTGGTCACCGAAATAAACAGGACAGGTTTTATAGAAATTGAATTTTTCAAATATAATATCCCTGTGATAGATGGAAAGATCATTACGGATAAAGAAGAATATGATCCGGATGAGATCATTTCAGTATCTATCAGCATTACAGGTGAAAAAACGATCAATATAGCGCGTATAACCCTTAACAGCACTAATCTTGGTTCCAAAACATCGGAATTTACCGCATTCGGGATCAATGGGACAAGATCATTTACGTCAAAAATAGAGGGTCTGTCCCCAGATTCCATTATTTCGATAACTTCAACAATAGAAGTGCGAGATTATAAAAATATTGCTTATTTTTCAACTATAAACAAGGAGGTATCTGTTAAACCTTTTATATCAATTGAAAAACGCATACAGGAAGAAACCGACGAAGACAAAGTCCAGGTCGAATTAGTTGTTTATAATTCAGGATTAAATCCCGCTTTCGTTCATATTCATGATAATGTGTCAGATACAAATCCAAAACAAATGGACTGGGACATCGAACTTAGACCCAAGAATTCATCAAACATTTCATATTTCATAAATCCGCAAAAACCTGGAACATACCAGCTCCCTGCTGCCACTGCACAATGGAATGGTAAGACAAGCTTATCAAATACAGTAATCATGAATGTTCATATGCCATATATTCGTATGATAAAAACAGCGGTGAAAAATAAAGGGATGATAGAAGTAGAATTGGAAATAATAAATTCAGGGGACAGGCCTTCTAATGTGGTCGTTAATGATAAGATCCCTGCGGGTAATTTTCTTGCAAATGGAAATGATTCATGGTCAGGTTTCCTGGATGCGGGAAAAAAGACATCTATTAGATATACTTTGAAAGGTAATTCATCAACCCTTCCAGCAGCGGATGCAACATATCGTGATATCCTGGGGACAGTAAGGTATGCTCAATCAAATGCAGTTGAGATCAAGAATATCGCAGTTGTCGGATCAAAAAAAGTCGATACAACATCTTTAAATGCAGGATGGTCTGAAATGATGATATTTATGATCCTGTCATTTGTAGTTATTTCATTTATCATTGGAATTGTGGCATTTGCAGCTTATTTAATAACAAAAAATAAAATGAGGGCTCAATAATGGATATTATATCTCTTTTAATTTTATTTATTTACTCTATCATTATTCTTGGAATTCTTGTATATATCTCACCTATCCTTTCAGCTATTGTTATGATCGTTGTTCCTGTAGTTTTCCTTTTTATAATTTCAGATTATGCAGTGAGCTTCTTTTCAATTGTTCAGTTTTCATATTCCGGTATACAGATATACAATCTCCATATACTGCTTTTCATCTGGTCCGCATATATTGGCATCATAGCATATGCAGAAATGCTTACCTGGTATCTTTTAAGAGGAACTCAAATAAAACCTGTGATTCAGGAACCACCTGCTGTTCAGGAGGAGCAGCCTAAAAAACCGGTGTCAGGATTAAATGATTTTTTCCAGAAACTTTTTAAAATACTAAAAGGTGAAAAGATAAAGCCAAAACCATGAGTTTTTCATAAGAAAACCAGAAAGTTTAATAATCTAATCATTCATTCTAATTAATGGTGATACTATACCAAAAGACATGGAAAATGGTGTGACAGCAAGGTTGTCGAAATTTCTGGTTAAAGATAAAATCGGGATAAGGAAATGTCTACTAAACCTTTTCCTGCAAACAAAAAATTATACTACATGTGAAATTTATACTCATCTTAAAAAACAGGGATTTGAAGTAAATTATAGGGGGGTTTCTGCGATGGTTGGACAGATGCATACGAGGCTTGGGATACTTCGCATCTATTTGAAGCGTGAGCATCGATGTTATTCCCTAAAAGAAGACCACAGGGATATTGTGAAAATGATCCTGACAGCTCCAAACATCTTTTCAGGGAAATCAATGGGACCTGTTCCCTGATTTTTGTTATATAGTTTATTCCTATTCTGAGCCTTTGTCGGTCAGCCTGAATTCACAAAAAATACCTTCACATTTTGATCTGTGTTTTCTAAGTGTTGCTTTTCGTTTTGAAGGACCAGTCTTATCCAGTAAAATGATCGTTTTTGAAAGGTGCTCTATTGCATTGCCACCTACGGGGCAGAGTTCACCTGTAGATATATCCTTATAAACCTGGTTGGTGATCACGACAGACAGGCCATTTTTCCGGGCTATCCCATGGAGTATCCCTATCTGGTTCACAAGTTCACGCCGGATGGAAATATTTTCCGCGTTAGAATCATCCTGTGTAAGGCCAAGCCTGTAGAAAAGCGCTGCAGAGTCAAGAACAATTAGGCCCATTTTGTCGTTCATGAGTTTTTCGATATCTGTTATGGCTGAATATTGCTGCTCAAAGCTTGCCGGTTCGTAGATTATTATATCCGCGGCGATCTTTTTGGCATCCTCACCGGCTATCTGTTTGAACCTGTCTGCTGAGAAACCTTCTGTATCGATATAGATAACTTTTTTTCCGCTTTTTACGCATTCAACAGCAAGCTGGATGCAGATATTCGTCTTTCCTGTGCCAGATCCGCCGTACAATTGGGTGACTATCCCGGTTTCAACCCCCCCGCCAAGCATTTCATCCAGTGGTTTGCATCCGCTGGGAATGCGTTCGGGTTTTTTTATGGTCTTTCCTCCATTTCACTCATTAATTTTTCAAATATCCTGTTAATAGAATGGATCGCGATACTGTTCCCATCGATCGGTGAAACATTAGCAAGGTCTGCTTTCACAAGGTTGCTGTCAAATGGTATCATTCCAATTACCGGCAGATCATAAGCCAGAAGTTTTTCTTCGATCTCTTTTCCCTCATCTCCGGTTTTATTTATAACCACGCCGAATTTTGTTATCCCGATCTGCCGACCAAGTTCTGCTACCCTTCCTGCTGTATCGATCGAACGTGCGCCTGGCTCTACGACAATGATCATATAATCTATTCCTTTTGTTGTGCCGCGGCCAAGATGTTCAATACCGGCTTCCATATCAAGAATAACCACACTGTTCAATTTAAGGATCACATGGCGCATAAGCGCTTTCAGGAAAGAGCTGGCCGGGCACATACAGCCGCTTCCGCCTCTTTCTATTGTTCCCAGGACAAGAAGTTTGACATTATCCGGCCCGACCACTCCAAATTTCTCAACAATGTCATCCACTTTTGGATTTATTTTAAAAACCCCGGAAGGCCCTCCTGCCCGTTCATCGATGAGCTCATTATATTCAGTAAGCGGCTTTGGCGCATTCTTAACACCAAGTGCAGAGGCAAGGTTCATACTGGGATCAGCATCAATTGCAAGGACATCGTAACCATTCCTTGCAAAAAGTCTTGCCAGGGTCCCTGAGAGCGTTGTTTTTCCTACGCCCCCTTTTCCTGAGATCGCGATCTTTATCATTGTATCATTTCATCCTTTTTTAATTTCATCCAATTTTTATTAAATTAATTCGTATCAATAAAATCTACTTTTATTTCATCCTCTATCGTTATCAATGCCGCCTGGCCTTTTGAAGCCATCCCGGGATTCACAATGCATGTGCCATTGACATGCACAACACCCCTGCCTTCATGTATATGACCGCAAACAATAAGATCGAATCGTCCCAGGTAGCGCGAAAGGGCAATACTTCCAACGTTCCCGAACGGCAGTTTATCTGTGGTGTTCTGGGGTGGAGCATGTGATAACAGGATATTTCGTCCCTTTGACCTGCTCAATAAGGTTCCTATGTATTCACCGATCTTTTTTTCAGAGAGTTCAAAGGGTGTATTAAAAGGGGTCGGGTTTGAACCTCCAAGTCCCATAAATGTAAATTCCCCCATTGTATACAGTGAATTGTGCAGGTTTATGGCATTTTTATTATCATCCAGTGATTTAAGGAGTGAGGGATTATCGCAATTTCCCGGAACTACGAACACAGGATCCTTAAACATTCCCAGCAATTCAAGCGCTTTTTCATCAGGCCCGAAATCTGTTATATCGCCTGCGATCAGGACATAGTCAAAATCCCCGGCTTTATCAAGAATGGCGTTGATATGTGAATAATCGCCATGAAGGTCTGATAATGCAAGCAATTTCATATGACTTTATACCGTTTTTGAACTTATAATTGTAATGTTATCCTCTGAGCATTTTCATAATATCGTGTTTTGTCACCACACCCACGACTTTTCCCATTTCAAGAACAAGAACAGCAGTACTATTTTCAAGAATTCGCGAGACTGTGTTTGCATCAGTGGTCGGGGAAATGGTAGGGAAAGAATCACCCATGATATTTTTCACAAAGAGGTGTGATACTTTCTTGACATCATTATCTGTCATCGAGTGCACGATCTGGTCTGTGGAAATGCTCCCCACAGGTACTCCTTTATCAATTACAGGCATCTGTGAATAGCCGTGTTCTTCCATGATGCGGGCTGCTTCTTCGACTGATCGGTCAGAACTTGTATGAATAACTGAAGGGTGCATGATCTTCCTGACATCTATTTTTTCCTTTCTCGACGCATCAAAAACATTGAATATTTTATGAAGCGTTGAAAGCCTGGGGTCAACATCTCCCGATTCTATGCGGGCTATGAGCGGCTGGCTCACACCTGCGCGAGAAGCAAGCTCAGCCTGGGTAAGATTAAAATCAAGTCTCAGTTTTTTCAGGTCTTCGGGAGTTGGGAGGAACATTATATTACTATGGGTAATAAGTCCTATATTAATATTACTATGGAAATTTTGATATTTCGAAATTGATGCCAAAAAAACCGATCATTTAACACGATCAAGTATCCATCCCCTGATCGAAGTCCTCTTCATAATATCCTCTTTATGCCTGAAGGGCTTTCCCCGCATCACTTCAGCTGCCTGCTTATTATCTATTCCAGGAAGAGTCGTCAATAATTTGGAGGGCAAGCTGTTTATATCGATCGGTACCGGCAGCCCGGTAATTGACCTGTGACCGTGGTCAGTAACAAGTATATCAAAAAAGCGTCCCAGCTCAAGTTTCATCGGGATACCAACAAGCAGCGGATATGTAGCAAGCTGCCTACCAAAAGTAATTTTATCATATATCTCGCTTCGGACATCCTTAAGGAGAGTACCGATAGGAACCACCCTTCGAAGCATGGGAAGATCGAACTCTTCCCTTATCCTGTCCTTATATCGAAGGAAAAGCTCTTTATTTTTTTTTACAAGCTCATCATGCCCCCGCATCGGGGTTCCGGCAAAAGTCATGACCTGTCTGATATTCACTCTCCTGACCATGAGGCCATTATCGAGCACTTTTTTCAGGAAATCAAAATTGAGATCATAAGTTCTTTTGGTCTCACCTTTCAAACCATGCACAAAATTTATCCCTGGCAAAAGTTCCGGCAATCCGTTCAATCCTCGTGATCCTCCCACTTCATTTAAGATTTTTATCGCCTCGAAAACTTCATCAGGCGTTGCCTTAAGATCATTAGCCCTTATCACTTCAGGGTCAGCGCTTTCCATTCCCAGGGCTGCGACATCACCAGATGTATGATATTTCACAATAATTTCTGCTATACTTTGTGATTCGTTCGGATATTTCGATATCGTAACAGGATTTGCATTGTCCATATGCAGCACTTGAAGATCAGGTGCAGCATTTCGAATCCCGCTATACAGTTCTTCAATGGCATCGGGATCAGGCACTCCTTTTCTTGACCGGTACATGAAAAGGTCAGGCTGCCTACCGATCCTGAAATAGCGCGCGCCGTGTTTGTAAAGCGCCGAAACTTCGTTCACCACATCTGCTATTTCACGAAAATCTGGCTTCCCATAGAAAGGTTCAGTGCAAAAAGAACAATGTGAATGGCGCGGGCAACCGCGGTAAGTTTCAAGCTCGCACATCACATGCGGGTAATCAGGATGTTGTGTTATTATAAAAGCGCCTTTCTCGCCCCATCTTCCTATCTCGGATGTGGTACGCATCCTGTGAGTAATGGCGCACGTTTCTTTTCGATCCAAAAAATCATAAACGAACGCTTCTATATCCTTATTAGCAAGCGTAATTCCTGGGACCGCAAAGTCAGTCGCAGAGGAGCCGCCTTCCTCGCCAAAACCCAGCCTGATAGGCCCTCCTATTATTTTTGTGCCTTCCAGATGCGAGAGTTCTTTTATTTCTTTCAATGTGATGGGCGTTGACCTTAAATATTTCCCTGGTACCGTCATTCCCGCAATAATAACAACAAGATCGAATCGCAAAGGCTCCCTTCGCGTTCGTATCCGGTCAATAGTCCGATATGTTATATCTTCCTTCTGTATCCCTTTTTCAACAAGAGCGCCGGCTGTGTACCTGGGGTAAGGCGACATATAAGGGGGGACGCCAAGACATGCAGGTTCATCCACATATCCATCGATAATAAGAACTTGCATAGGCTATCTTTATAATTCTTTGAGATTGATAAATCATTGCTTATTCATGAGACCTGTTTGGAAATGTTAGTATAATACCGAACGATCAGTTACCTTTACATATAATTGAGGCTATATAACCAAGAATCATGAGGTTTAATGAATAAACGTTTTAATAACAATGAGCGACCTGAGGAATTTTCCAGAGTTCGCATTCCGGAAAAAAGAGCAAACGAAATTATGGGGACTGTTGAAAGTCTTTTGGGAGCAAATAAACTGCGTGTAAGGTGCATGGATGGCCTGGTGAGGCTTACCCGCATTCCTGGTAAAATGAAAAAAAGGATGTGGATACGCGAGGGGGATGTACTTATTATCGTTCCATGGTCTTTTCAGAATGAAAAAGCTGATGTTATATGGAAATACAGTCCTCCTCAGGTCAACTGGCTTGAGCGCAAGGGTTTTCTGAAAAGCTAGGAATATTATAACTAACGATTCCCATGACCGACATTTTTGATAATGCTTACAAAGCGCTCGATATTGCAGAAAAAGAAGGAGCGGACGAAGTTGAGATCTATTGCGTGAAAGGCAGGTCAATTTCGATCGATATTCACAAAGATGTGATCGATCTTGCTAAAGAAAGTCTTTTTTCAGGGATCGGTATCCGGGCGATAGTTAATGGCGCAGTGGGTTTTTCAAGCACAAATGACATCAATCGGATCAAAGAATCTTCGATCCTGGCAGTAAGATCCGCCCGGGTTAGAGGTAGCGACCCCCAATGGTCAGGACTTCCAGTAAAAAGCAAACCTGGGAAGGTCAGGGGTATTTTTGACAGTAAGATCAAGGATATCCAGATCGAGGCATGTATCGATCTTGCTTTCGATATGATCCGGGGCAGCAAATCCATATCATCCATTGTTCCCACCTCAGGACATTTTGTATGCGCGGATTCAACAAAATTTATCTTGAACTCCAATGGAATTGAAATTAAAGAAGAAGATACTGTCGTCCAGGCTTCCATGGAAGTTATCACAAAGGATGCACCTCTTTCCACAGCATCTGAATTTGATATGTCGCGAGAACTGGATGTCGATTTTTTTAAGATCGGAGAGGGGGCCTCTTCTCTTGCAGAACGTTCCCGCAATGGAATAAGTACACAAACTCGCGATTGCGCTGTTCTTCTTGAACCCATGGCCATTGCAGATATACTAGAAAACACTCTTATTACGTCTGTCGATGCGGATAATGTTCAGAAGGGACGGTCATCTCTTATTGGTAAAATTGGCACTTCTATCGCTTCAACGGATCTTTCCATCATTGATAATGGTACAATTCCGGGAGGGATTGGCACATCAATGTACGATGAAGAGGGGACCCCTTCAATGATCACTCCTATCATTAAAGATGGAATTCTTTCATCCTTCATTTATGACAGCTATACAGCAGGAAAAGAAAAAAGGGAGAGCACAGGCAATGCAGTTCGGGGATCCTATACTACAACGCCATCTGTTGGAATTAGAAACCTGATAATTGAACACCCCTCATTTGATATAATTGGACAAACAAAGGATGGAGTTCTCGTTAATTCCGTTATCGGAGCACATACAGCGAACCCGATATCAGGGGATTTTTCGGTCGAGGCGAGGAATTCATTTGAGATAAAAGACGGCCAGGTAACTTCCCCTATCAGGTCAATGATGATCTCAGGGAATATCTTTGATCTACTGAAGAACATAGACGGAATGGGAAAAGATATCAGGAAAATAGGGCCAGTTATTACTCCAACAGTAAGAGTGGCAAAAATGAGAGTAATTGGGACTTAGGAGTTCGTTTTATTTTTTTGTTTAGTCAGATTAATTCTCCTGTTCGTTCGTAAGCAGCAAGTCCTGGCGGCAAACTTAACCTGAACTCTCTTGATCTTATAACTTCAAGGAATTTCTGGATCTCTTTAGTCTCCATCAGTCTCTTCGGGATAACAAAATCATATTCTTCATCTGCTATTTTTATAAATTTCAATCCATTCAGCTCTGCAGCTGTTCGGATCCCCACACCCACATCGGCTTTTCCAAGCTTCACCGCGGCTGCAACAGCGCTATGCGTCTTTGCTTGCGTATGATACCCCTTTATGTTGCTGATGAGTCCTTCAAATGAAATGTTGCGCACCCTGGCGATCTCTCTTAGTTTCAGGTCTGTCATTACTCTTGTTCCAGAACCGGTATTTCGGTTTATGAATCTTGCATTGATGATATCTTCGAATTGCCCTATATTACTTTCTGGCCTGATGATCAGGCCCTGCTCCCTCAGGTATCCTTTGACAAGAACCGCGTCCTTTATCCCGAATTTTTCAAGAAATGGAGTGTTATATACTCCGGATTCATGCAAAAGGTGCACCCCTGCTATATCTGCAATCCCATTTTTGATAGCGCTTAAGCCGCCAGTTGAACCCACATTAATTATCTTCATCTTAAGATCGCCAAGGTCTGTTATCGTATCTAGCCCGAAACACTGGCTGCCCACAAAGAACAGATCAGGATCATCCAATTCTCTTGTTAAAGTGACTTCTACATCTTCCCCCGCATCTATTATTTCAATATTTGACGGGATCTCGATAAAACCATCAGCTTCAGACAGGGTGGTTATGGCTCCCGAACCTTTTTCGATCGGATAAGCGCTGCCCCTGATAAGGCCAACTGGTAAAAGCTGGCTTCTGCCATCGCAACGTACCCTGATGGCAAGATGCGCTTTTATTTTATCATGTGTGATCTTTTTCCCGGTCAATTTTCTTATGACTGGAGCCACAAATTCATTAAAGATGGTAAGAGCCGAAGCCGGATACCCTGGAAGCCCGAAAATAATTTTACCAAAGACCTTTCCTATGATCGCCGGTTTTCCAGGTTTAATGTCGATCCCATGAGCAAGAACATCGCCATTTTCTTCGATTATTCTGTACATGACATCGCCAGAACCCGCTGAAGTGCTTCCTGAGGTAAGGATGATATCACATGTTTTTGAGAGTTCTGCCAATGCTTTTTTTATTTGCACCTCATCATCTTTTACAAATCCATACCTGACTGGAGTGCCCCCGCATTCTTTTATTGCGCAAAAGAGAGAATATGAGTTAACATCATATATTTCGCCGGCCTTAAGATCAAAACCCGGTTCTTGAAGCTCATTTCCGGTTGAGATTATTCCCACGTTCAAACCATAGATGTTGACCTTGCTTTTTCCGATCGCGCAAAGTACTCCGATCTCACGCGCGCCAGGAGATGTTCCCTTTGTCAGGACCCTTTCCCCTGCCATCATATCAGAACCTGCCTGCATCACATTTTCATTGATTGAAACCGCGCGGTGAATAAAAACATCTGTATCAAGATGCGTGTACTCGACCATAACCACTGCATCTGCGCCTTCAGGCATTACCGCGCCTGTTGCGATCTCGATGGCTTCTCCGTTTTTAAGAACAAGTTCAGGATCAATTCCTGCCGGGATCGAACCTTTGAGTTTAAGCTTTATCGGTTTATCCTCCCGGGCCTGATAGGTATCTGAAGCGAGAACTGCATAGCCATCCATTGAGGCTCTTGTAAATGGGGGCACATCCACTTCTGAGATAACGTCTTTTGAAAGTATGTGCCCGTAAGCATTTTCAATATCTATTTCCTGCAAATGCGGCTTTAGATCAAGGTCATTGATAATTCTTCGAGCCTCATCCCTGGTTACAAGTTTCCTGAATTCTTTTCTCACAGGCGTTATCATGAATGCAGAAGTTAAAACATTTTTCCAGGTCTGAAAGAAAATTCTTTTGTAGAACCTGCACATTATAAATACTGGATGTCAAGTGTAACATTTCTTGGAACCGGCGGAGGACGAATGGTGGTGCTTAACCAGTTAAGAAAAAGCGGTGGCTTCTGGCTTAAACTTGATGATGTGAATATTTTACATGATCCTGGGCCAGGTTCCCTTGTCATGATGCACCAGCTTGGATTAAGACCAAGAGACCTTGATGCAATTATGTTGTCTCACAGGCATATTGACCATTCAAATGACGTGAACGTGGTCACAGAAGCAATGACCGGAGGCGGTTTTACTCCGCGCGGGCGGTTGTTTGCCCCGTCTGATTGCTTTGTTAATGACCCGGTCGTGCTTCAATATGTCAGACCGTTTATTAATATCACTGAAATAAAAAAGGGCATGGAAACTATGATCAAATATGTCTGGATCAGGTTCCCTATAGAAAACCAGCATCCTGTGGAGACATATGGTGTTATTTACAATTTCAGGTCAGGAAGACTCGGGTTTATTCCTGACACAGAATATTTTCCGGAACTTGCACATGCTTATTCAGGGATAGATTTCCTGATAATCAATGTCGTAAGAATGAAGACCGACAAAAGGATACGCCACCTGAACATGGAAGAAGCTGCCCTGGTGATCGAAAAGATCAAGCCAAAAGTTGCGATAATGACACATTTTGGTTTGCAGGTATTGAATTCTTCACCTGAGCGCCAGGCAAAGATTATCTCCCAGAAAACAGGCGTTGACGTAATAGCCGCCCAGGATGGAATGACATTTGATTTTGATAAGAGGAAAAAATAGTATGAATGATGATATTAAAATGAAAATAGACACACTTGTTACCTCTGCCGAAACAATCGCCGATCCATTAGACCGTTCAAGAAAATACAGAAATATCGTAGGTTTGATCTGTGGGGAAGCAGCCCGTTCAAATGAAATGGATGATATTGAAGAGGCAAAAAAGATAGCAGGTCTTGTCACAGTTGATCCCTCCAAAGCATTTCTAGAGATCATCCTGGCTATCACACGAATGAACAGGAAAGACAAAAAATCATTCTATGAAGCTGTTGAAATTACAGAAAAGCTCGATAACGATCTTGACCTTTCTGTGGCGCTTTCGCAGATCATTACTTCATTTGGTAAATATGGGATCACTAAAAAAGACGATACGATCTTCTCAGAATCATTTGGACTTATTGAAAATATCCCTTTGAACTCTTATCGTGCCCAGGCTTACCGCAATATTTCTGCCGGATTCTCCGGTATTGACAATAGAAAAGCTCTTGAATTGCTGAATAAGTCCATCGATATACTGGATAAAAGCACAGGGATCAGGACTGAATATCTTGTTAAGGCATACTGCGAAACAGGTTCAATACTAGCTTTATTGAATGATGACCGAAGTCGTGGATTTTTGAAGAGGGCGATAGGGATATCAAATGAGCTGGTTGATGAGTTTGATCGATCGTCAGTTTTGTTAAAGATAGTGGAGACAGAGCTTGAGGTCGGCTCAAGATTGAATGATATGGAATTGATCCAGGAAGCATCTGATATTTCAAAGCGTATAACGAAGGAATATTATAAGACCCTTGCAATCAAAAATAAAATGAACACCCTTAATAAATTATACATAACCAACACGAAAAAACCAGTCTTACTGATAATACTTGATGGGTATGGTGTTAATAATAAAAAAGAAGGAAATGCGATCTTATCTGCAAAAACACCAAACCTTGATAGGCTATTTTCAATCTACCCCCATTCTATCCTTGAAGCTTCAGGTATGTCTGTTGGCCTTCCTGAAGGACAGATGGGAAATTCTGAAGTCGGGCACCTCAACATAGGTGCGGGGAGGATCGTGTACCAGGACCTTACCAGAATAACAAAATCGATCAGGGATGGTGATTTTTCAAGGAATTTAACTCTTATGAAGGCAATAGAGAACGCCAAAGAGAACCATTCTTCCCTGCATCTTTTAGGATTGCTTTCAGACGGCGGCGTACACAGTCATAACACCCATCTGTATGCGCTTCTTGAAATGGCTAAAAAACACGGGCTTTCGAAGGTATTTGTCCATGCGTTCCTGGATGGAAGGGATGTCCCCCCCAAGAGTGCTATTTCATATATCGATGATGCTGAAAAGAAGATGAAGGAATTTATAGGACAGTTTGCGACCATCTCAGGCAGGTACTTTGCGATGGACAGGGACAAACGATGGGACAGGGTAAAAAAAGCATACGATGCCATGACGATGGGAACTGGCACTATTGAAGAAAGCGCAACCGATGCAGTAAAAAAAGCCTATGAAAGGGGAGAAACTGATGAGTTTGTTATTCCAACGGTAATTAAAGGAAAAAACGGACGATCTAATGTAATTTCAGATAATGACTCAATTATCTTCTTTAATTTCAGGTCAGACCGCGCCCGCGAGATAACACGCGCATTCACCAGTGATAATTTCAATGATTTTATAAGAAGGAACCATCCGCGCACACATTTTGTGTGCATGACCCGGTATGATGAAACCTTTGATCTGCCTGTTGCTTTCCCCACGGAATCCATGAAGAATATTCTTGCTGATGTCCTGTCAAAAGGAAATCTTCGGCAGCTGCGGATAGCTGAGACCGAAAAATATGCCCATGTTACATTCTTTTTCAATGGTGGGCGGGAAGAACAGGTAGAAGGTGAGGAAAGGATACTTATCCCATCTCCGAAAGTGGCAACATATGAAATGCAACCTGAGATGAGTGCATATCCTGTTACTGATGAAGTTGAAAAAGCAGTATCATCGGACAAATACGACATTATAATTCTAAATTATGCAAATCTTGACATGGTCGGGCATACCGGCGTTTTTAGCGCTGCTGTATCTGCAGTTGAAACTATTGACATTTGCATCGGGAGGGTTGAAAAGGCAGTAAGCTTCGCAGGTGGATTATTGATACTGACCGCAGATCATGGAAATGCAGAGCAGATGCTTGACGGATCGGGCGGCATCCAGACAGCCCATACCTGTGACCCTGTGCCATTTCTTTTTTGTGATAAAGGCGCAAGAGTCAGGAATGGTATCCTTGCAGACATAGCTCCTACCCTTCTTGAGGTACTGGGAATTGAAAAACCCCGGGAGATGACGGGTAAGTCTCTAATATCATCTTCATAAAATCTTTATACTTTTTCGAACATTTAATTTATATATGGACTCAAAAGGCGATTTGACCATCCTGAAGGGAAAGCTTACTATTCTAGTAGCTTTCGGGCACGGGGGAGAACTTGATAAGACACAGTTAAAGAAATTCATTGGTTCGGAAACAATAGCAGAACGATGGAATAAACCTATAGAGGTTGATCAGGCCGATGGAGTAGCCATAATTGTCGCTGGAAGTGAAAAGATCACATGTAACACGAATATATACACAGATCTTTTTGCTGCTGGCGTATCAATTCTGCGTACCGAGATCGAAATAAGGGATATGATCCTGTTCAATGACATTCTTGTAGCTCTTCATTCAAATTCGATCATTGTGGAAGGAGTGGATTTCCAGTCATTTGCCGCCAAAAAAATCAGCGAGATACGTGAAAAACTAAATCCTGGAAAAATGATCTCATATTATCCCAACCAGAAACGATACACACTTTTACGCCTTCGGGATTTCACTCCAGAACTTGATGAGAAAGGTTTGAAAGAACAGTATGGCGAGATAATTACAAGATTCCTTTCAGGTGAAACATCCATCCGCGCTCTTCACAAAAAGGAGATCACAGAAAAACTCGCAAATGATCTTTCGTATTATGATGAAGACTTTTTCCTTGCATCAACAGAAGGTGTGCTGATCTATGGATGCGAGGATTATATCAAGGAACTACGCGAATTGCTTGAACTTGCCATATCTCTTTTGTTACTATTCCAGATATACGACAGCAAGATCGATACTGAGATCAGTAATGCTTTTGATGCGATCAAGAAATTGAGCAGTTCAAGGTATTATTTCCTGACGGAGGCACCAAGAAAGCTTGAGAAATCCCTTTTCAAGGTAAGTGAGATCGGGCTTGTGATCCTTGATGATATTGAAGATCTCATGAATCCCCATAAGGTCACACAGGACTGGTATTACCAGGCGGCATACCAGAAGATGTTGAGCACACTTAGAGTAAATGATTTCGGGAAAATCGTAGAACACAAAATAAATTCCCTGCAGGAACTCTATAATACTGCAATGGAACTTTCCACAGAACAGATGAACCTGCTGCTTGAAGTTGCGATCGTTGTATTGATCCTGTGGGAAGTTCTAAAACCGTTTCTCTTTCCTTGATTATTCAACAGCTTTTTCTTCCAGCATATCCCGTGTATATTTCTCTACATAGGATATTTCTGTGATCTCTGTGCTTTTGAGTATCTCACGCGCGATCTGTCTCTTGGACATTAGCCATCTCTGGTTATAGGTTAATTCCGGATCGGTTTCAATGACTGCAGAGCTGTCATTTATCTGGACAGGCAGTTCTTTTCCTATGAATAAGCCGATCAGGCCTTTGATCTTACCCTGCGCATCGTCTATTTTCTCTTTGATCTCATAATCATAGATAACGGTCTGGCCTGCGAGGTACCTGTTGAAGTCAACCTGAGTCATCCTGCCAATTACCTTGATCACCACTCCAGGGCGTCCATCCAATTCCACAGGCATCCCCAGCTGGGGTCTTTCTTTGAACCTGGTGATGGGTATGCTTTCTATGAGTTCAGGGTTCCTGATCCCGAATGCTTTTTCTGGAGGGATCGTTTCACTGCCTGTGTCCCCTACTTCCTTTCCAACAAAAACCTCATCCAGGCCTTCAACTGTATGCTTTGCGCCTACGATAATTACATCTCCACCATATCTTCCATTTTCATTATAGATGTTATTCGCTCTTGCAACATCTTCATCAGTTGTGTCAAAAACACGTCCTTCATCTGTTTTTCCAGTGTATGAAACTCTTATGAAATCGCCTTTTTCAATGCTCATAATATCTTTTCCTTTTTTTCGCATGTCATGTATCAATGGTATAAAATACTTGCTTAGGAGAATAGAAGAGGGGGCATAAAATAATTTTTGATACGTGTGTATTTTATCACACTTTGATATTTAAAAATGTGAGGTGTAAAATAACATACCCCAGCGAGTTAGTATTGAATGCATCGTGGTAAAATGCGTACTTAAAATATGAAATACCAACTTTACGAAAAATATTGCTGGAAACATTGAGGTGATACTGTGGAAAAAGAAAAATATTTGAAAATAGCCATGGAGAGTCTTTCAAAGGTATTCTCCGAAGCGGGAGCACGAGCGACCATCGATGTGATGGCTAAATTGAAACTGAGTGCAGTATCAGATGTCGATCAGAATCTGATTAACCTGTGCAACTCTACCTTAACTGAAAGGGTTAAAATGTTAAAAGGAGATGCCATCGCGGTGCAGTTCCATAAGTCAATAAAAGCCGCAAGCGGGTGATCATAAAATGAACGAAATAATAACATTCCTGATAGAACCTTCTACTCAGGCAGTATTCTGGTTATTGTGTATAATATTTGCCATATTTTTCGCAAGGTTCGTAAAAAAACTGAGTTTCGGAGACGATACAGGAACAAAAGCATGGACTATCATAGCAATTGGATTATTACTCATTGGCCTTCGTGTGAGTTTCAAGTTAATATTCCCGAATTTTTCATCAAGTTATGACCTGCAAGTGATGAGATATTTGCTTGGAATAGCCGGTTCTACACTCCTGTTGTATGGTTTCTTCAACTATTACAATGTGATCAATAATATGTTCAGGGGTGCATGAACATGGCATGTAATCTTGGTCCGGAAATACTGTGCAGCAGCATCAATAATATTCGAATTGCTGAAGATGCGATAACTGCTTTCATAATAGCGGCAATTATCTATCTCCTTATAGATATGGGATATCATACCATCAAGCAGGGTCCTTTGTTGAAAAGGATAATAGTATTTGTATTAGCTTTCCTGCCGTTCTTCTTATGGAAGTTATTGGGCGCATTCAGGAGGATATTCCTGGATAGTGCAAGCGCCTGGTATGAGCCCTTGAGTGAATTCGGAGAAGTCATGGAAGCAGTTTCAGCTTTATGTATCATAATTGCATTGTTTTATTTATATATTATGATGAAACCTAAGAAAGAAACTGCATAAATAAGCAATAATACATTAATGGATGCCATATTTTGTGTCCATTATATTTTTTTTTATTTTTTTATTACAATTAGCTCATTACCGATCTTTTTGCGAAAAAATCGTGCGGCATTTCCTTGATTTATAGCGATTTCAAGATAGCTATGGCTTCCTATTAGCGCAAGGGGTTCTCCATCTTTGCAGAATCCATATGATTTGAGGAACGGAACCCTGATACCTTCGATCTCAAGGATATCACCGAAATCCAGGTCAATGAAATCAAAGATCTCGACACCGACATCTTCGAGTCCCACCCCCTTTGAAATATGTGCACCAACTGGGGCAAAAATATCTCTTCCATGAAAAGTCTGTGATGGCATCGTTCGAAAGAAATCTCTGTTGGTGATCTCATAAACCTGGAGTTTTCCTATGCTTCTTGCGGCAGGGATCAACAGGCCATTGTCAGGACCTATGAAATATTGGATATCACCATGATGCGATTGCGCCATCGCAGCGATGGGGCGCCTGTTTGTCCCCACTCCCGGATCAACGACTGCTATATGGACTGTGCAGGTGGGGAAATATATCGCACATGTCATCAGAACAAATGCGCCTGTGTGAATATCGTGACGCGGTATAGCATGGGAGATGTCCACGATATTTGCATCCGGGTTGATACCGAGGATTACACCCTTCATGGAGGAGGGATATACATCACCGAAATCCGAAAGCAGCGTTATTACCATGTACCATCAATATTTTTTGTATATCGTGCGTCTATGCCCCGCTTCTATCACTATGATCAACAAACGGTCATCTTCAATATCCAGGATTACCCTGTATTCACCAACACGGTGAGTAAAGAGCGGATGCTTTTTTGTCCCTTTGATCTTTTTGACATAAGAATAAGGTTCCGTCTTGATAATATTTATCGAAAGGATGATGTTCTGTGCAACTTCCAGCGGGAGCTTTTTTAGATCCTTTCTTGCTTTTGAAGTATATTCGACCGTATAGCTCATTTCAGGTCAAACTCTTTCATGATCTCTTCTTCAGAATGCAAGCGTCCATGTTTGATGTCTTCAAGCGCTTCTTCTATTCCCTGTATGGTCTCATCGCACAGCGGTTTTTCATCGATAGCAAGATTTGCCAGCCTTTCTATTACAGAACTATATGATTCCCGGGAATGATGTTTTAGAGATGTCAGCTTATCCTTGACTTTTGGGTCAAGACAGATCGTTGTAGTGGATTTCATATAGATATCTATATGTGTATATATGTTATATAAGTTATCGCTGAAGTGGCCGAGGAGGCTGATGGACTACGATGGAACACGGATTGTGCGGATGACACGGATGGGACCGGATACGAAATCGGTGTGCATCTGAGACCGAAACAATCCTGCAATATAACCTTTTTATAGTATTATGCCTGTTTGACCGCTAAATAGTTAAAAACAAAAAATACTGTTGTAATCCCAATGGACTCGTGGGGTAGCCAGGATATCCTGGCGGGCTTCGAACCCGCAGACCCGCGTTCGAATCGCGGCGAGTCCGTATATTTTTTCTGCGGAAAAAATGAATAAATTCCGGTCACGCCGGAATTTATCTTGTTAAATACCAGAGCAAAACCAGAATTATAAGAAGAATTATTGCATACCAGACATAATTACTGCTGCTCTTTTCTTCTTCCACTTTTGCCACAGGTCTTGGGGGCACGATCCTTGCGACAGGTGCTGGCTTTGGAGGTTCTGCTCTTGTTTCTGGTTCAGGTGTTTTAGGTTGTTCCTGCAAGACAGGCGCTACTACTTCTCTGACCTTCTCCTGCATGGCACCTGATATGAACGGACTATCAACCCCGGTCAGGACTGCCATTACACGGACCTTGCCTGTGAGTGAATTGTCAACTTTTGCACCCCAGATGATCCTCTTGGTGTTAGGGACTTTATCCATGATCAATTCGCCCGTAACCGCCACTTCTTCGAGTGTGAGGTCTTCCCCTCCAACTATATGGATAAGTACGCCATAACAATCGGCAAAATTTGTGACATCAAGTAACGGAGTAGCAATAGCCTGGGAAACCGCTTTAATGACCCTGTCAACGCCATCTCCTTCGCCTATACCTATCGAGGAGATGCCACCGCGTTCCATCACAGCGCGAAGATCGGCATAATCAAGGTTCACAAGACTTGGCTGTGTGATCGTATCCGTGAGATTCTTCACAAATGACCCGACAAGAGCATTGGCAACATTGAGCGCTTCCTTCAAAGGAAGGTTCCCCGCGACTTCTCTTAATTTTGAGTTATCTATGATAACTACTGAATCACATGATTCTGCAAGCACTTTGATGGCTTCTCTTGCTTTTTCCCTTCTTGACATCTCGATCGTAAATGGAATTGTAACGCATCCGATCGTAAGAGCATTAACTGAACGAGTGATCTCTGCTGCGACAGTGATCGCTCCGGTTCCTGTTCCCCCGCCCAATCCTGCTACAAGGAATACCAGATTTGTTCCTTCAAGTTCAGCTTTTAACTCTGCAGCATTCTCTCGTGTCGCCTGTGCGCCCATTTCCGGGTATCCGCCGCATCCGTGCCCTTTGCACAGTTTTTCTCCAAGAAGGATCTGTTTATCCGCTTTTTGAACATAAAGATGATTTACATCCGTATTTGCGGCAATTATCCTTCCGCCTGAGATACCTTTTTCTGCGATCCATGTTGTAATATTACAACCAGCACCACCCAGGCCAACAACGGCGACAGATGGTTTCGCTGTTTTTGCAAACTCTTTTAGATCAGTAACCATATTTTACAAGCCCTCCTTCGAACGACTGGCTTTATATTTAAATAGTTATTAAACTATATATGCTTTATCTGGTTTTTCAGTTTTTCATGAATGATGAATGGTTTCACCCCATAATTTTATCCTGCAAAAGTTTTAAATGAATTTGGACTATAGAGGTTGGCATGAAGATCATAAAATTTAACAACTCTCCCTATGACGCCAATGCATACCTCGTTGACGGAACGATCCTTGTAGATGTGGGCATGGATGGGAATGCAATATTAACTGAACTTAAAAATAAAATAGAGCTGTCTGATCTTAAAACAATTATCATCACTCATTGCCACTATGACCATTCGGGGGGGGCAGGAGTAGTAGCATCAGCAACAGGAGCAAAGATAGCGATCCATAAAGACGACGGTGTTCTCCTTGAAGACTCTAATGCCACCGCATCTAAGTTCTTCGGGAAAAAAACGCCCCAGATAAAACCTGATATTTTGCTAAAAGGCAAAGAAACATTCGGGTCACTTGAGGTTATTCACACTCCAGGTCATACCCCTGGAGGTATTTGCCTTTATGATGCGGTCACAAAAACCCTTTTTTCAGGAGACACAGTGTTCGAAGAAGGAAGTTTTGGCAGGACAGACCTCTACGGAGGAGACCAGGGAAAGCTGATCGAATCCATAAGGAAGCTAACGCTGCTGGATGTGGACATAATGTATCCTGGCCATGGTGATGCTGTGTCGAAAAATGCGAATGAACAGATCAAACTTTCACTTGCGATGGCTTCTCAATTTTAACTTGTTATTTTGATCGTATCAAAATAACTATGGCAACAACAAGGATCATTGCAAGTATTGGAACAATTATTGTCTTTATCGTCACATGTATTTGATTCAATGTTGAATTGAGCCGGATTATTGAGTCAGTGACAGGTTCCAGATCGATCTTGGGGGGTGGTGGGGGGGGAATGAACTTCTCAACAACAGGCTCCTGTTTTATCTCAACTCGTGGAGAAACAGGGCCCTGGATATCTCTTTTTTGGACCGGGACAGCCATAGGTTTTGTGGGCTGGGTCGGTTTATTTTTTAATAATGCTTTGAATAATGCATCTTCGCTGTAAGCCATTTTAATGTACCCTTCTGCCTCTGGATATGTAATTCCAGAAACATTAAGAAGATGGACTTTTTTCTATTTAAGTGTGTTTCTTCGGTTTTTTTTTCAAGAGGAGAGATCTCTTACTGTTTCTCTCCCCGTATCGTTATCACAGTTTGCCTTATGGGCAGTACCTTTCCAGAATTCTTTACAGCTTCCTCTACGATCCTTTGCAGACCGAAACAGCAGGGTACTTCCATATTGACAAGAGTTATGCTTTTCAAGTTATTTTTCTTAATCAGCTCAGTCAGTTTTTTCACATAGAAATCCGCATCGTCAAGTTTGGGGCATCCGATAATTACGGATTTTCCCTTGAGGAAATCCTGATGGAAATTGGGATAAGCAAATGGAACGCAATCTGCCGCTACAAGAAGATCAGAGTCCTTAAAATACGGGGCATCAGGAGAGACTAGCATGAGCTGCACAGGCCACTGCCTCAGTTCAGGGCTCTGGCGGGAGCTAACAGGCGCTGTGTCCCTCTTCTCGCTTCTTAGATCCATTGCCATGCTGCCCGGACATCCGCAGGGGACCTCTTTATGTTCTTTATGGACTTTTATCTCTAGTTTTGGATGTTCCAGATGTTTTTTGACGGCCTCCTCGTCAAATCCAGCCGCATCTCTTTTAGTGATCGTGATGGCATCCTGTGGGCAGTGTCCAAGGCAGGCGCCAAGACCATCGCAAAACCTGTCATCAACCAGTTTTGCCTTCCCATTAATTAATTTTATCGCGCCTTCCGCACAATTAGGGATGCACTCGCCGCACCCATTGCATTTATCTTCGTCTATGAAAACAATATCTCTATTCATAATGATCGAATTATAACTGATTTTATAATTTATAAGGATTTTGGTTATCGAATATAATGATAATTACTTATTTTACAGTAATCCATAGAAAGATATTTAATAATTCATTCTATATTAGAACTAATGAAAGAATTCCTTGACCTTGATAAAAGAGATCGGGAAATATTATCCCTTCTTGAACAATGTCCTGAGATGTCCCAGAGTGAAATGGCTGAAAAACTTAAGATCTCACAGCCATCAATTAGCGCCAGGATACACAAATTGAAGAAAAAAGGCGCCCTGTCCCATATCGTTGGGATGAATCTTAAAAAAGTGGACCTCTATATGGCAAAAGTTGATGTCGTGGCTAATAATACTTCATCTGTTCTTGATATTTTCAAGGACTGCCCGTATTTCTTAAATGGCCTTATAGTTTCAGGAAGGAACAACCTGTGCCTTTTCTTTGTTGGCGAGGACATTTCCACCCTTGAAGCTATAGTTGATGGACATCTGAGGGGTAATCCCCTTGTCAAGAGCGCCGAACTAAGTATTGTGATCTCAACTATGAAAGATTTTGTCATGCCGATAAAAATGAATTTTGATTATAGCAATACACCGCCATGCGGAAATGGTTGTAACTGCAAGGAATGTTCTCATCACATTTCGAACAGGTGTCTTGGGTGCCCGGTAACGAAAAGTTATAATGGAAAAATCTGGAAGTGAAAAATCCATCGCATGGATTTTTCACACATCACTGGTCATAACTTTTAGTTTTTGTTCAAATGCACCACTTTAGGGGGTGGGAATCCATTGAAATAGGTGGTTGAGGCTATCGAATAGGCGCCAATATTTTCAGCATATAGCAGATCATCGATTTGCAGATCATCCGGCAGCTCGTCAGCTAACGAAATAGTGTCAAAAGCATCGCATGTTGGTCCAAATGTTGCGCAGACTTTTTTCTCTCCATCCTTGAAGGAATGAAGGGGATAACGCTGATGATCAAAAACCTGCCCCGAAAATGTATGATAAACCCCATCGTCCAGATAATAGCATGTTTTACCATCACGAATGGCTTTACCAACGATCCTGGTGACCAGAGTACAGGCTGTTGCAACTATGAATCTTCCCGGTTCGGCAATGACCTGGATATCGTCTTTGGGAAACATTCGCTTTATTTCCGAGTTCAATATTTCAGAAAGGTCTGCAAAAGATTTTACATCAGGTGTATAATTTACCGGAAAACCGCCTCCAATATCGAGAATTTTTCTTTTTTTGTTTTCCTTCCCTGTAAAACCGATATGATAATTCCTTAATTCTGCTTCCTTAAAGATCGAGGATGCAAAATTCATAGCTTGAGAATAGTTATCAAAATTATTGCACTGGCTTCCTACATGGAAACTGATGCCTTCCACGCCCAGGCCCATATCAAATGCTTCAGCAATAAGATCCACAGCTTCTCCTGGGTGGGCTCCGAATTTTGAAGAAAGCTCGACCATAGAACCTGTATTGGGTACGCGTATCCGAAGGATAAGACCAACATCAGGAGAATGTTGTTTTATTTTTTTCAGTTCTTCAATATTATCAAAAGTGACCAGGATCTTATAATTATTCAATTTGGCCAGGACACCAGAAGGCTTGATGGTATTGGCGTAAATAATTTTATTCCAGATAAAATCTTCCTGTTCCTGTTCTGATAAATGTTTGAAATTTTGACGAACAAGAGTGAATTCAGGCAAAGAAGCCACATCAAAACTTGCGCCCATATCATACATGGTTTTGATGATCTCGGGATTGGAATTGGCTTTTACAGCAAAATATGCCTGGACATCAGGCAGTTTTTCCCTGAATTCACGATAATTCTCCCTGATCTTTTCATGATCTATGATAAAAACCGGAGTTCCGTTCTCTTTCACGATCTTTTCTAACATTTTCTTCTTCTTTTCGATCATAGCGTGTCCGATAATTATTGATTATCTATATTTATCCTAAGAACAGAAAATTTTCTATTTGCCACGGGTCAGGATTATATTTGGCAGATGGATGTTCTTTAAAAAATATCTTGCGATTTTTAAGAGGCGTCCAATCAGATGCAGTTGAGATAAAGTTCCCAAGATACGGTTTTGCAATATCCAGGATAAAATCATGGGGCAGATCGTCAGGTAATTTAATTCCTTCCCTGGGGTTTTCTAACATCCAGAGTATTGCGGCAACAATACCTGCTGCCACTTGAAGGGTCGTAGCGTTCTGGCCTGGAGCAAGATCCCTGGCTTCTTCAATGCTCAGGGAGCTCCCGGTCCACCAGGAATTATAAGGATGTCCCATCAATAGCGCCCCAAGGGTATCCTCCCCGGAAATAATTTCATCTGTCATGATCCTGATCCTGGGCTGGAGTTCATAATTGCGGCCGCGCAACTCCCAGAGCGAAGAAAGAGTATCGTGACAGGGCATATAAGCGTAATTTACAGTGGGCCGGTAGATCGCCACATCATTTTCCCATACAGTTAACCTGTCTGAAAGACCAAATGCTTCACCATGTCGGATCATCATACCAATAATTTCTTCATCCGGTATCCAGGATCTGACCCATGTATTCACTCCCATCTGGGGTAAAAATATCTGGTTCTTCGGTCCGCACGGAGGAATATTGGCAAGGGATGGCAATTTCTTTTCGTGTGTCCCCCATCCTATTTCAGCAGGAGCAGTACCTTCTTCCCTTAATCCTTCAATACTCCATGTTCCTACAAATTCATTCACTTCCTTTGGCCTGTTGGCAATTTGAGTATCCCGCTCGCTGCAATGGATCACTTTAATTCCCAATTTCTGCGCAAGTCTGGCAAAATCCCTGTCATTTGCAAGTTGTGCAATTTCGTCTTCATCCTGTTGATTGGCTTTTTTGTCAAATATGATCCGTGCAGCTATATCGAGCAAGGCTTCTTTGACGAAGTGAGAGATAAGGCCGGGATTTGCCCCGTGGTCAATAACGGCTGTTGTCGAATTTTTCCAATCACGGGAAAGTTCAAGCAATTTCATCTGCCGCCAATAAAGCGATTTTTCAAAGGGACTTTTTGTATAAATTCCCTCCTCAGGATCCCACACTTCAACAGAAGTATTAACATACAACACTTCGTGATCATGGCACCATTTTATTATATCATTGGCGCCTATATTCCATGCAAGATCAATAAGCAAGCTGCCTTTATCCAGATAATTTGAAAGGACGTGATCCAAATTTTCAGGGGTAATTTTTTCCCGGAAATATTTTAATCCCTGATCGGTATAGTTTTTCAGACCATCTGATTTGTCTTCAAAATCAATTATAGTAATGTTTTCAAGCAAAACATCGACCTTATCGATCAAAACAGGAAGAGTACATTGTGAAACAGAACCATAACCGATAATAAGGATCTTATTATTGAATTTTTTTTTCATTTCCAGATAGCCTAATAATTATTCATAGTTTTAAAGTTTATCCTTTATTCGAAAAAATTATTGATCATTAAGCATAATTATCTACTAAACCTATTTATTTCTAAAACCCATATTACTTCCAAATGCCTACCATAAGTGAAAAGATACTCTCCCGTGCATCCGGGAAAACCTCGCTTGCGGATGATTTTGTAATAGCCAATATCGATTATGCTATGGCGCACGATGGGACAAGTGTCCTTGCCACGAAAGCGTTCAAGGAGATGGGGGTAAAAAAAGTATGGGACCCTGAACGGATCATCATTCCTTTTGACCATATTGTGCCTGCAAATAATGAAAATGCTGCAAAACTCCAGAAAGGTATAAGGCAATGGATCAAGGAGCAGGGAATCCCGAACTTCTACGATGTCGGTGAGGGCATATGCCACCAGGTTTTGCCTGAGCAGGGATTTGCCATGCCCGGAAAACTTATAATAGGCGCCGATTCCCACTCATGCACATACGGCGCTTTCGGGGCATTCGCAACTGGTGTGGGCGCAACAGATATGGCTGAGATATTCGCAAGCGGAAAGCTATGGCTTCGCGTCCCGCAGACGATCAGGATAAATGTGGAAGGGAAACTCGCAAAAGGGGTATCAGCTAAGGATATGACGCTTTTCATCATCAAAAATGTAGGAGCAGATGGCGCGACTTATAAAGCCATAGAATACTATGGAAAGGCCATAAGCGATCTGTCAATATCCGAACGCATGACCCTTTGCAACATGTCCATCGAAATGGGAGCAAAAACAGGTATAGTACCTCCGGATGATAAGACTTACAAATACCTGGAGGGGATCGCCCGTGATACTTATACGCCAGTATATGCAGATAAGGATGCGAAATATAGCAAGGAGTTAAATTTCGATGCCAATGAAATTGAACCACAGATCGCGATCCCGCACGAAGTAGATAATGTAACAGGCGTTGGGGCTGTGGCCGGAACACATCTTGACCAGGTGTTCATTGGTTCATGCACGAATGGAAGATATGAGGACCTGGAAATAATAGCCAGGATACTGGGTGGGAAAAAAGTCAAAGTAAGAACGATCGTACTTCCCGCCTCAAGGTCAGTTCTCATTAAAGCAACTGAATCAGGGATTATTTCAACTCTTTTAAGATCAGGTGTTATTATTGCACCGCCCGGTTGCGGTCCATGCCTTGGCGCACATATGGGTGTGATATGTGAAGGAGAAGCGTGCCTTTCCACATCCAACCGCAATTTCAAGGGCAGGATGGGAACAGGAGGATTAATATACCTATCTTCCCCGGAAACGGCTGCTGCAAGTGCATTAAAGGGTGAAATCGCTGATCCTAGAGAAGTGGTTTGAATAGTATGGTTAAAGATACTTTTTTCTTATAGTTGTTTATCGTTGTTTGACGATGTGCGTTTCGTTAATTTTATATCCCATCAAATCAATACTTCGCTTTAACATGAATGAAAAAGCAGAGATTGCTTCAATGAATGCCCCTGCAGCTTCTGGTATTAATCAACCGGCAACGAATGGTTCTTACCATGATCTGAGGAATAAATTAGCGGAAAAAATGGCCGGTGAGATCACACTCTCTGATAACCCCGGGGAGACCCTTAAGAAATGGCGGGCAAGCTTTGAAATTTCTCAAACTGACCTGGCATCCTTCCTCAAAGTCTCACCTTCCGTGATCAGTGATTATGAAAGCGGAAGAAGAAAATCCCCTGGAATATTTATAATCAGTAAGATCGTAGAAGCGATCATTGAAATGGATGTAGCGCGCGGCGGTGCGAAGATCCGATCCTATGAAGGAATGCTGCGGGGAGGTTTTAGCGCTGATGCTATTTATGATATTCATGAATACCTATCCCCGTTGTCTATTGAAGAGCTGATAAAACTCATACATGGAGAAGTAGTTTACAGCCCTCCGGCTGAATTCATAAAACCATTATATGGTTATACTGTTGTGGACAGCCTGAAGGCGATCCTCCAGTTATCATATAATGAATTTCAGAAATTATACGGGTGGAGCTCTGAAAGAGCTATGATATATACACAGGTCTCAACAGGAAGATCGCCATTGGTAGCCTTAAGAGTTACAAACCTGAAACCTGCTCTTATAGTCATTCACGGACTTGCGGCATCCCAGGTGGATAAGGTAGCAGCGAAGATAGCAGAGATAGAACATGTGCCCCTGGCTGCAACTGTCATGCCCATAACGGATCTGATCAGAGCCCTCCAGTCGCATGATCTTAGACATTAATATATTATTTTACTATCAAACAAAAAGAGGTATAATAGATGAGTGTTGGAATTGTTTCATATGGTGCTTACATACCCAGATACAGGATACGGGTTGAAGAAATAGCAAAAGTCTGGGGTGCAAATCCCAATAGTATAATAGATGGATTAATGGTTTATGAAAAATCAGTGCCAGATCTTGACGAAGATACAATAACTATCGCTGTGGAAGCTGCTCGTCATGCCATTAATCGTGCTGGCATAGATCCCCAGGAGATAGGGGCACTCTACACAGGTTCTGAAAGTCATCCCTATGCGGTCAAACCTTCAAGCACAGTAGTTGCTGAAGCGATCGGAGCCACACCCAGCCTTACAGTAGCCGATTATGAGTTTGCCTGCAAAGCAGGTACTGCCGCAATCCAGACCTGTATGGGCATGGTGGATGCAGGAATGATAAAACTTGGAATGGCAATAGGCGCTGATGTCGCACAGGGCGCACCAGGAGATGCACTTGAATATACAGCTGCAGCAGGCGGGGTTGCATATGCCATAGGAAAGAACGATCTTGTTGCGAACATCGAATCCACTTATTCATTCACAACCGATACGCCAGATTTCTGGAGAAGGGAAGGAATGCCCTATCCAGAACATGGAGGCAGGTTTACAGGCGAACCGGGATATTTCAAGCATGTGACATCTGCTGCCCAGGGTCTATTAGAAAAAATGGGAACTAAACCTTCAGATTACGATTATGCGATATTTCACCAGCCAAATGGCAAATTCCCCACGCGAGCAGCCAAAATGCTGGGTTTTAACAGCGATCAGATAAAACCCGGTCTTGTTGTTACCCGTCTTGGAAATACTTATTCAGGTTCATGCATGATGGGACTTGCGGCGACTCTTGACATTGCAAAAGCAGGTGACAGGATCTTCATGACATCATTTGGTTCTGGAGCGGGAAGCGATTCTTTTAGCTTCACGGTGACCGATAGGATCGAGGAAATTCGCAATGGTGCGCCCAGTGTTGAAACATTAATGGCCAATCCGATATATATCGATTATGCGACCTATGCAAGACATAAGAATAAGATCAAATTATGAGGTGAAAAAATGAGAGATGTTGCTATTATTGGCGTTGGATGTACGGAATTCGGCGAATTATGGGATAAGTCATTCAGGGAGCTTTTCGTGGAAGCAGGAGTTAGCGCGATAGAGGATGCAAATGTACAGGGCGGAAAAATTGATGCTCTCTATGTCGGGAATATGAGCGGCGGGCGTTTCATCGAACAGGAACACCTTGGTGCGCTCATTGCCGATTATTCGGGTCTTGCAAGCCTTCACATCCCTTCTACGCGCGTTGAAGCGGCATGCGCTTCAGGAGGGCTGGCACTGAGGCAGGGAATTATTGCTGTAGCTTCCGGTTATCATGATATTGTGATCGCAGGCGGAGCCGAAAAAATGACCGATGTCGGGGTTGAGACCACGACTGACGCCCTGGCAGCAGCCGCTGACAGGGAATGGGAAGGAATAATGGGAGCCACTTTTCCAGGTCTTTATGCTATGATGGCAAGGCTTCATATGCATAGATACGGGACAACGCAGGAACAACTGGCATCTGTTGCGGTCAAGAACCATCACAATGGCACGATGAACCCAAAAGCGCAGTTCCAGAATGAGATCACGATCGACACTGTAATAAATTCAGTGATGGTCGCCGACCCCCTGCGTGTTTTTGATTGTTCTCCGATATCTGATGGTGCATCAGCTGTAGTGATCGCTCCTGCTGATATCGCCAAAAAATACACGGATACCCCCATTTATGTAAAAGCATCCACACAGGCAAGTGGCACTATCTCACTTCATGACAGACCAGATATCACCACGATCGATGCAACAGTTGCGGCGGCAAACTGGGCATATAAAATGGCAAAGCTTACCGCAAAGGATATTGATTTTGCAGAAGTCCATGATTGTTTTACGATAGCTGAGATATGCGCGATAGAAGACCTTGGATTTGTGAAGAAAGGAGAAGGCGGGAAAGCTGCAGAATCAGGCCTGACCGCGATAGGAGGAAAGATCCCTATAAATCCTTCAGGAGGATTGAAAGCATGCGGTCATCCTGTGGGAGCAACAGGCGTGAAACAGGCTGTAGAAATGGTATTACAACTGCGGGGAGAGGCGGGAAAAAGGCAGATCGATGGTGCAAATATCGGTCTTACCCACAATGTGGGAGGCTCAGGCGGCACAGCAGTAGTTCATATTTTCGGGAGGGATAAATAATGTCAGTTCCACGATTCTGGAGAAGGCTTAAGAATATTTATAATCTCATCGGAACCCACTGTAAAAAATGTGGAAGTTTCCTGTACCCGCCCAGGAACATGTGCCCTAAATGCAGAAGGAACAGTATGACCGTTCCTTTTAAATTCAAAGGTACTGGAGAAGTTCTAACATACACTATAATACATACAGGAGCAAAAGATTACACTAAACTTACACCTTACATACTTGCCATAATAAAACTTGATGAGGGGCCGCAGCTCACCTCCCAGGTAATATGCGACCATTCGCAGATATGTATTGGCATGAAGGTAAAGGCAGCATTCAGGAAGCTTGGGGAAGAGAGTGAAAAGGGAATGATATATTACGGGACAAAATTTGTCCCGATGGAAGTATGAGTTCGTATCATTAGATAGTTTCAGTTCGTTGCTAATTTCTCCATTACTGCAGAGCAGCCCTTACGAATGCCAGAAATGGAGGAGACGGCCTGCCCGGGCGCGATTTGAATTCAGGATGGAACTGGGAGCTAAAGAAGAATTTATGCTCGGGTATCTCAGCGATCTCCATCCTGTGATCGTTCCTGCCAGTGAATTTCATGCCCTTTGCCTCGATCTTTTCTATATATTCCGGATTTACCTCATACCTGTGGCGGTGGCGTTCGACAAGGGTTGTGCCTCCATATAATTTACATGCAAGTGAACCTTCCACCAGAACTGCATCGCAATTCCCGAGTCGCATGGTGCCGCCCATGTTCTTTACATTTTCCTGTTCCGGCAAAAGATCAATAACAGGATGCTTGGTTTCAGCAAGCTCTGAACTGTTCGCATCTTTCAATCCAAGTACACTTCGCGCAAATTCAATTACAGCAAGCTGCATTCCCAGGCACAGGCCAAGATACGGGATGTTGTTCTCCCGGGCAAATTTTATAGCAAGGATCTTTCCTTCTGTCCCGCGAACACCAAATCCGCCTGGAACAAGAATACCATTGTATTTGTGAAGACTGTCTATATCAGAAGGATTTTTCTCGAACTCTTCTGCATCAAGCCATTCTGTTTTTACACGGCAGCCGCACTCGATCCCGGCATGTTTGAGCGCTTCGTTTATGCTTATGTAAGAATCCCCCAGATGCGCATATTTCCCGACGACTGCTATACGGATCTCCCGGTCTATGGAAGCCATCTTTTTCATAAGGATCTCCCAATCATGGGATATTTCTTTTTCTGTCAGTTTGAGTTTCTGCATTAGATAATCAGAAAGCCCTTCCTTTTCCATAAGAGTGGGGACATAATATATGTCGCTGGCGTCATGAGCGCTCACAACGGCTTTGGCAGGCACGTCACAAAATAATGCGATTTTTGATTTCGTGTCAGAAAGTATGGGTTCTTTACACCGTGCCACTATTACATCGGGCTGCAAACCGAGGCTCTTGAGCTCTTTGACCGAATGCTGGGTGGGCTTTGTCTTTTGTTCTCCCTGTGTATCAAGAGGAACCAGGGTCACATGCACGAAAATGAGGTCCTCTTCTTTTTCTTCTCTGTGCATCTGCCTCACAGCTTCAAGGAATGGCATGCTTTCGATGTCACCGACTGTTCCGCCTATTTCTATGATACATATCTGTGCGCCGCTTTTTTTGGAAACTCTCCGGATCCGCTCTTTTATTTCATTCGTAACATGGGGGATGATCTGTACGGTCTTTCCCAGGTAATCCCCGCGACGTTCTTTTTCAATGACTGTCTGGTACACCTGTCCGGTCGTGATATTGTGCTCTTTTGTTAGTTCAATATCGAGGAAACGTTCATAATTGCCAAGATCAAGATCAACTTCACCACCGTCTTTTAGCACAAAGACTTCACCGTGCTGGTACGGGCTCATGGTTCCTGCATCGATATTGATATACGGATCGATCTTGATCGCGGTCACATGAAAACCTTTGTTCTTAAGGATCCGCCCGATCGAAGCTGCCGTTATTCCTTTGCCAAGGCCGCTCATCACACCGCCGGTGACTATGATGTACTTCATGAATGCATTTTAGGCAGGCAAAAGAGATATATTTAATGGAATTTTCAGCGTTTGTTGATTTTTTGGAAAGGTGGTAGAGGAAGCCAGAAAATTATTTTTTTTTTGGATAGGATAAACTTAATAACGATAGTTGTTCTATTAATAAAAGGTGATCACATGAAAGTATATATTTGTGAAAAAAGTTGCTGCCCGGCAGTTGAAACTGTGGGGGATGATGTATTGATCGGTGAAGATACAAATATGGTAAGGTTAAAAAAGAACGAATGGAATAAGCTGGTCGAAAAGATCCATTCTGGCGAGCTTCATACCATCTGATCTTAAATTTCAGGAAAAACCTTTTTTTCCAATAAGGGGGACAAATACGACTCCCCCTTTAGCTTCTTTTTTTATTCCGTCGGTTTTTGTTACAAGATACAATTCCTGGTACAATCTGCCAACCGGGATCACAAGTTTTCCTCCGACTTTTAACTGGTCTGTCAGGGTGTCAAGTATCTCCGGAGCCGCTGCAGCCACACTTATCCTGTCGTAGGGTGCAAATTGGGGAAGTCCCAGTGATCCATCCTCCACGATGACAGTTACATTTGTTATCCCTGCTTTTTTCAGGTTATCACGCGCGGATAGTGCCAGGGCTTCTATTCTTTCCACGGCATATATATGTCCGCTGCCTGCAAGTTTCGCCATTACGGCTGCATGATATCCTGAACCGGCTCCGATCTCAAGGATCTTCATCCCATCGCTTATATCGAGAAGATCGCACATTATCGCCACCATGTGGGGTGCAGATATCGTCTGCCCGCATCCTATTGGTAAAGGATGATCTGCATATGCGTTTTCCTGTTCATTATCTGGGACAAATAGTTGTCTGGGGATGCGTTCTATCGCAGACAGGACACGTTCGTTTATATTGTGCTGTCTGAGTCCTTCGATAAGTCTTTTCCTTTTGATCTCAAACTCCATACAGAATCACGCTTCTTGATAACGATCCTTTCGCCTTTTGCCCTTGAAAATCTTTTTGGCTCTTTTATTCCAGAATCGGCATAGATCCGTTTTATGTATTTTGCGCAAATAGCGACGCCTTTTCTGCTTTTAAAACCCCCGTCGCGTATTTTTATTCTGATTATCTTTAACTTGCGGTTGTTGACTTCCACTTTATCACCGATCACAAATTCCCTGTCCCCTGGAACGCGCATAGAGACCGACTCAGTTGTTTCTCTGTGGCTTATGGCAAATTTGACTATCGCCTCATCTATTGCCCTTGACCATATCGTTTTTATATCTTTAGCATCTGCTTCGTCAGGTCTTTTATCACCCACCTCGATGGAAGTGACCAAAACGAGAAAAGCTTCTCCTGTGTTTTCATCATCTATGAGCAGTTCATCCTCCTTTCGGACGATGCCACTGAGCATGGCTTTTGTGTGAATGGACTCTTTTCCTTTATTGACTATAACCCTCACAAGAAATTTTTTCGGTTTTATCTCTTTATGGACAGATTTGCATTCATCACACTGTAAGATTACATTATTTTTACCTTTGAGTACTGTGTGTGAAACTGGATCATCAGGTGAACATGATGGACATATCGTTTCTATTTTTTCCATATGTTAAAATTGGGGGCTTGATAGATATAAATATCTGGAGGAGAAGGATTTAACAAATTAATGTTAGATATATTTAAATAGATAGATAACATAAAATGAATAATCGGAGGCATTAGAATGAGGCTAAGCAAACAAAGTTTAATCCTGGCAATAATCGTGCCATTGATTTTTGGATTGATCATAATCTGGAATTTCATGAGCGCTATCAATACGCTGGTTAATGTTGTTCCTGAGGGGTCAACAGCTAAGATATATGACCAGCTTGTTTACATCGGAATTTTTTCATTCCTTGGTCTTGCAGTATATTGGTGTGTAATGGTTTATCTGATCCATTTGCTTCAGGAGAATCTTACAACGCTTGATGCGAACCTTGACAAGGCAGCGGATATTGGTGCAAAGCACCTGTCTGAATCAAAGAACCTGTTAAACCAGGTAATAAATATCCTGAAGAGATACGAAACAAGCCAATGATATGCTAAAGCATATCATTACATTTTTTTTTGTTATTTCGCGAAACGATAAATTTCTAAAATAATCACAAATTACTTATATATTATCATCTCTTTGTGGATGAGATATTATGAATAAGATATTTTTGTTAATTATGGCGGCTGCCATATTACTGAGCGGTTGCGTTGATCAAACTAATAAGACCGTGAAGAGCGGGGATAACATTTCTGTTGATTATATAGGAAGCTTCGAGGATGGGAAGGTTTTTGACACATCTATCGAAAGTGTTGCCCAGGCAAATGAACTGCCTCCACGAGGCGTTTATGAACCTCTCAAATTCAAAGTGGGACAAAAACCACCTGCAGTTATCGAAGGATTTGATAAGGGAGTAATAGGTATGAAAAAAGGAGAAACAAAGATACTCAAAATCCTGCCTGAAGAAGCATATCCGATAGATCCAAGTATGATCCAGGTGTCCCCTATAATCTTTGATATTCCTGCAACAATGACAATACCTAAAGAATTAGATATCCCACGTGTGCAATTTGAGGAATTCTATGGCGAGAACCATTCGATAGGAGATACTGTATTGTACCCGGATTCAAATATTAATATAACGATTAAAAATATCTCTTCGCAAGTCTCAGTTGTCCGTAATTTGATCAAGGGATCCAATGTCTGGATCTTAAATTCACCCTGGAATCAGACCGTAACAAAAGTTGATGATAAGAACATTACCTTAAAACCAAACGTAACAAAGAATGAGCTCATCCAGTTATATGGTGCCCCTTTCAGCATCACTGTTGTTGATATTAATGCGACCAACATAACTATAAGATACAATCCTATCCCGGATACAACAGTGGAATTACCAGGAATGTTCGGCCAGATGGTCCCTACAAAAATTAGTTTCAATGAGACATCTATGATCATGGACCAGAACCCTGAAGTGGCGGGAAAGACCCTGATATTCAATGTAACGCTGGTATCGATCGATAAATAGAAGTATGCAAAAAGAAGAAAAGATAATGGTGGTACTGCTGTCAATGGCAGTATTATCACTTATCATTGGATATTTTGGCTTTGCACCCGTAGCAAGTGCATATTCGCCTGAGTCAAAAGTCGGGGATAATATCTATGTGCAAGGGACAATTCTCCAGAAACAGATGACAGCAAAGGGAGATAATCTATTGCTTACGATCTCAAATATAAATATCAAGGTGTTCATTTCCAGGGACAATGGCGCAAAGGAAGTTTATAATGCTATTGAAAAAGGCGATAAAGTAAGGATCGAAGGCAAAGTAGCACAATATAAGAACGCTTTGGAGATAGTGGTCGAAAATGCAAAAGATGTGAAAAAGATCTAGCCGACCTGTTGAATTTTTATCCAGTAAGTATCTATTTAATATCATGGTGATCAAGACCGAGGCACTCACTAAAAATTTCGGAAAAATTACAGCTGTAAATGAATTGGATTTAGAAGTAAAAGAAGGTGAGATATTCGGCCTCCTTGGGCCTAACGGCGCCGGGAAAACAACTCTTATCTCAATGCTGTGCACTATGTTAAGACCCACATCAGGAAAGGCCTGGGTCAATGGTTTTGATGTTGTCAGGGAACCGGGAAAAGTGCGAAAATCGATTGGCATCGTTTTCCAGCAGGCAAGTGTGGACGACCTGCTGACAGGACGTGAAAATCTACAGCTGCATAATCTCCTTTTTGAAGTACCAAAAGCAGTAAGAAAGCAGCGTATCGATGAAGTCCTTTCGATAGTGAATCTTGAAAAACGTGCTGATGACTTTGTGAATACTTATTCGGGCGGGATGCGACGCCGCCTTGAACTTGCGCGCGGGATAATGCACCACCCAAAGATCTTATTTCTCGATGAGCCCACGCTTGGTCTTGACCCGCAGACCAGGGAACATATATGGGAGTATATAAAAGAACTTGCATCAAAGGAATGCATGACGGTCATGCTCACTACGCATTATATGGAAGAAGCTGAACAATTATGCGACAGGGTCGCCATTATCGATTACGGAAAGATCGTGGCGCTTGATTCACCTGATGCGCTCAAGAACAATGTTGCCAGAGATATCGTCAAGATCAAACAGAAGATCCCGGATATTGAAAAGATAAGAAAGCTTGGATATGTTATGAAGGCTGAAGAAAAGGAGGGAACTCTTTACATTTCGATAAAGGATGCAAGCTTACATCTCCAGGACTTGCTTTCAAACACAGGTCCTATCGATTTTGTGGAAGTCAGAAGAGGAAGCTTAAGCGATGTGTTCCTGCACTACACGGGCAGGGAGATCCGTGAAGGCGATGCTGAAGGAGGATTCTGGGAGAGGATGATGAAGAGATGAGTGAGATAGAAGGAATTTATGCGGTCTGGCTTCGTGAAGCTAAAATTTATATTCGCGAAAAAGAGCGACTTGTCTCAGCCGTAATCTCTCCGCTGCTGTGGATATTCGGATTCGGGGCCGGGATTGGCACAACTATCGAAAGTGTCGGCGGGTATTCCTACCAGATGTTTATTTATCCAGGGATTATGGTCATGACGGTCTTGTTCACTTCGCTTTTCTATGGGATCTATGTAATATGGGACCGCAAACTTGATTTTTTAAAAGAAGTGCTAGTAGCGCCAGTTTCAAGAGCCAGCGTATTTGTCGGGAAGATGCTTGGCGGGGCAACGGATGCAATGGTGCAGGTAATTTATCTCATAATAATTGGATTAATTTTTTTAGATGTTCCATTTACCCCCCTGACCATAATTGAAGCGTTCCTGATGCTACTTCTGATATCAATTGCCATGGTCAGCATCGGACTTGTGATAGGCGCAAACCTTACAAGCCCTGAGGGTTTCAGTCTTGTGATAAATTTTGTGATGTGGCCAATGTTCTTCTTCAGCGGCGCGCTTTTCCCCGTGAGCAATCTTTCGCCATGGCTTGCCGCGGTCACCAGGATCAATCCGATGACCTATGGAGTGGATGCAATGCGCGGTATTATTCTGGGAATTAACCATTATTCACTCCTGCTGGATACGGCAGTGTTGATGGTTTTTACGGCAATGATGATGGGAATCGGGATTATGAGTTTCAGGAGAATGTAGGGGAATCGATCTCCAATTTTATTTTTCCGCATAATCGCGGGCTATTGTGGGTCAATATCTTTCTTTCATGTGTAAAAGAGTAAAAGAATTAGTACTTTCAGGGAAAAGATAGCTTCATGCAAATTCGAACATGGTTCGGGATATTCACGCTTGATGATAATAAGATAATCAATGTTGAATTATTCCAGAAAGACATTAAATCCTTAACGAAACGTCTCCTTGATGAACCATTGTTAATGAGAGGGTCTGTAGCAGGCTTTGACCTTTGCGACCTGGCAATAAAATACGGTTTTTCAGGTTCAAAGAACGAATATGGTGCACTGCTCCATGACCTTAATATTGACCTGGCAAAAGAACAGGTGGCTTTGACTGTTACACCTGATAGCAAAATAATAGCGGCTGTTGAGGCTATCGATGATATTAATGAAACCTCAAACCTGCTTTCTGAAAGGCTGAAGGAATGGTTCATTATGAATTTTGAAGATACCGATCTTAAAGGGGAAGGCCTTGCACAAAGCATACTTGAGATGAAATATGACCCGGGCGAAGATGAAGACATGGATATCTTGCGGGGTTTTTCTTCCAGTCTCATTGGTCTTTACAGGACAAGGACGCAAATAGAAGGATATCTTAAGGTGAACATGCCGATCACAGCGCCAAATGTTACGGCTATTGCAGGTCATCTTCTTGGGGCGAGGTTGTTGAGCATTACGGGAGGTCTTAAGGATCTTGCTTCTATGCCAGCCAGCACGATACAGGTGATCGGGGCGAACAATGCACTTTTTAAGCACCTGAAGGGAAAAGCGCCTTCCCCAAAACACGGCCTGATCTTTCGACACCCTCTTATCTTTAAAGCGCCGAGGTGGCAGCGCGGGAAGATCGCCAGGACCCTTGCGTCGAAGATCTCACTTGCTGCAAAGTTTGATCTTTATTCAGGAGTGCTAAAGGAAGACCTGTTAAGGGAATTGGCGATGAAAGTGGATGTTATCAGGAAGCAGCCCGGGCCATTTAAGAAAAAAAGGTGATAACGAATAAGCGATATTTAGATATTCATAAGAGTAACTACAGTTTTCCATTATCATGATGATAATACTAACCATTTAATAATAATAAAAAGATTTAAGTCTGTTCAGATATATACTAATAAAGGTGGAAATAGGGCATACAAAAAAACCCGTATTAATACATATAAAAAAAAGGAGTTCGAACAAAATATGACGATAACAGCCATTTTACCGGCATTTAATGAAGAAGTTTCTATAGGTAGTATGGTGTTGCATGCAAAGCAGCATGCGGATAAGGTTGTCGTAATAGACGATGGTAGTAAGGACAGGACAGCAGAACTTGCAAAACTTGCAGGCGCTGAGGTAATCCGTCATCCCAGAAACCTTGGAAAAGGCAGATCGCTCAAGACAGCTTTTGATCATATAGCAAAAAACGGATCCAACATAATAATAACAATGGATTCGGATGGCCAGCATAATCCTGAAGATATCCAAAAGCTTGTTGCCCCGATACTTGCAGGTGAAGCAGATATTGTTAACGGCAGCAGATATTTGAATGGTAAGGATAAGAATACTCCTTTTTATCGCAGGATAGGGCAATATGTTCTTGACAGGGCAACAAATCTTAATTCCGGTCTTCATATTACGGATACCCAGAGTGGTTTTAGAGCTTTTGCAAGGCATACATTACCTGCTTTTAGGTTCAGATCGAATGGTCTTGCCATCGAAAGTGAAATGCTTATGGATGCAGCAAATGCGGGATACCGGATAAAAGAAGTGGAAATAGGGGTAAGGTATGATGTGGACGGTTCTTCTGAGAATCCTGTTTCGCATGGATTAAAGGTACTGGCCAATGTAATTAATGATATGGAGCTCAACAGGCCATTATATTATTTTACCTTGCCAGGGGCGATATTAGGTATAATTGGATTGGCTATGGGTCTGAGTTTTCTTCAGAATTTCTATAATGGGGGAAGTCTTAATTACGGACCGACATTATTGATGATCCTTTTAACATTGATTGGAACTTTCATGGTTTTTACCGGGATCATACTGCATACCATGTCCAAACTGATCATCGAGAATAAAAAAAAAGTCGATCAAACGCTAAATCAAGATAAAAACACCCGTGCTGTGGCTAAACACGGCTATTTTAAGCAAGACTCTTTTGAGAATCCGTGGGTGTAAGTAATATATTTTTGATAGCCTATCTTGGCTTATCATAGGTCGCAAGAGGAAAAATGTTATGGCCTTGTTTGTGCATTTTTCCATAATTAAAAAGTCCAGCAATAATTTTCTTGCTTTCTTTGTATATAAACAGCTTTAGGATCACACCCAATACAAATATATTATATAACGATATGAGATTTTTTTTTGGACTATAACCGTTATTGATTCTCTCGAAATCTTCTAAATAAGTATGGTGATTTAATTTGTTCATAGTACTTATTACCTTCAATTATGATTATGATTAGTATAATTTATATATGTTTCCGTACCTCACATGATAAGCATTATTAGTATAATTTTAATATTAACATTTTAAGACAGTAAATTATATATACTCAAATTCTAATATTAGTAAACTAGGACAACAAGGTGTGATATAATATATGAAATCTTGGATAATGGGATTATTATTTGTGTGCTTATTAGTAGCAGGCGGAATTTTTTTCTCGTCAGGATTTGTTGGTGGAAATAGTGCTTCAGCTGAACAGGTGGGTGAAATTCCACAATCTAACTTAGGATCTCCTAATGTGATTCAAGATCAGGTTGATACACTAACATTAGCATCTTTACCAGATGGAAAAGCATCACCAGATGATAAAGTATCAGCATCTGCATCAACATGCACAATTAAAAACGGCGAATATGTAATTGACCTTCGGATAAAAAATCCGGGCATAGAAACAAGAGCAATTACTATTACTCCTTCCGGAACGAAAATGGATATATTAGCAAATACGACATATCGATATGATCTTAACCTTCCAGCTGAGGTTCCTATGCTTTATATTTCTGTAGATGATGGAACAGAACTTCAAGTCCGATCACCGAATTGTTCAACAGGTGGCTGGTCAGGAAGTGGTAGTGGTGTTTCCGGATTTTCAATACAGGAGCAGGAGCAAAACCCATCAGGCCCTTCAGTGCCAACAGAGCCTTTACAGCCAACTCCTCCCGTCCCTGAACTCTCCGGGCTGGTATTGACATTGGCAGGAATTTCAGGACTAATGATATTGTCAAAGATAAGAAAGGAATGATCCGATAAAAACTGATGAACTCGGAGGAATTAATTTCTAAATACCAATTGAATTGGAAGAAATTTATCTGGATAACCCTGACTGTATTTATAATAATTTTTTTTATTTCAAATGTATATCGCCTGAGAAATGATTATTCAAGCTGGCAGACCCAGCAGGTCCAGGTAGATTCTTCCCTTAATGAGGCTATTTCTTTTCAAGAAGCAGGAATGTTTTTGGAGGCAAAAGTTGTATATGAAGGAATTCTTGGGAATATATCATCCAGCCGATTCCCTGATGAATACTCAATAACCCAGAATAATCTTGGTGATGTGTATCGCAATCTAGCCCAGGTCCAGGACAAAGAATTTTATCTTAATAAAGCGATCAAGGCTTATCGGGAATCAATGAAGCGATCCACGAATGATTACTATAGTATAGATTATGGCCAGACCTATAATAATATTGGGGATGTCTATAGCGATCTTGCCCTGATAAAAGATAACAGGACTAACCTTGGGATGGCAATAAATGCCTACCAGGAAGCATTGAAAATGAGACCTATTGTTAACTTCCCAACAGGTTATGCCAAGATACAGAACAACCTTGGAAATGTATATGGAAGATTGGCTGAAGTGACGGGTAAGGAATCTGATATTGAAAAAGCCATAAATGCAACTAATGAGGCGTTAAGGGTCTATACAGCTGACAATGATCCCATTGAATATGCAAGCACCCAGAATAACCTTGGGCATGCATACAGGATGCTTGCGCAAATCAGGGATAAGAGTCTTAATCTTGAAAAAGCTTTCAATAGCCATAATGAAGCCCTGAAAATATTTACTCCTGAAAACCATCCGATAGGATATGCGACCACCCAGAATTATCTTGGAAATGCATACGTTATCCAGGCTGAGGTCAGTGATAAGGAACAAAATCTCAATAAAGCAATTATTGCATATCAGGAAGCTTTAGATATTTTCAACAGGGAACAATATGCAGAAAAAAATACGATCATAAGATCAAATCTGGAAAGGACACAGATGCTAAAAAATAATATTTAATTTGTCTTTTGTTCTATTTTCCTTGCAAGATGCATCATTTCCCTGGAGGGTGGGCTATCTGCATCAGCGTCTACGAAGCATTCCTCTCGATCAAGAGATCTTTTTACGATATTATTCTCTGGAATAATGGCTATTACAGGTATTTCAAGTGCGTTTTCAACCTCATCTATCCACCCTGTATCTTTTTTACTTCCCCTGTTGATCACTGTTCCCAGGATGTTCACTCCTTTTTTCTCAAGCAATACCTTCATGTTGACTGCATCAAGAACAGCTGCCTTATCGGGATTAACAACAAGCAGAGCTTCTATTTTGCTTGAGAATATTTCCACGGCTTCTCTTCCAGGAGGCATGTCAAGAATGACAAAATCGCTTTTAAGGGGGAATTCGTTTAGCAATTTATTTATTTTGTACACATTCTCATTACTATAACCTTCAAGCATTACCCCGGGAGGGATCACTGATATTCCAGATCGTCCAATGTATGTGACCCTGGCAAGCTCAAGCCTTCCTTCCAGGACATCTATTAATCCTACTGGAGGATTCTTTAAACCGGTTATTATTTCCAGGTTGGGCATGGCCAGATCCATATCCATCATTATGACTTTATTATCGAGTTGCGAAAGTGCAGTACCAAGGTTGGCTGCTATAGTGGTTTTGCCCACACCACCTTTGCCGCTTACGATCGCTAAAAAGCGTTGTCCTTCTTTTTTTGTCGGGATGATTTGTTTTCCTTCTTTTACCGGAGTAATGTCTTTTATTTCATTTCCATCAATTTTTTCTCTTTTTGCTCTTATGTATTCAGTGCTTTTTAAAAGAATTCCCACGATCAGGAAATATAAGGCATAAATAGAAAGATCATAGGCTAGAGCCTTATTTCCTGCAACCAGGATAATTGCGAAGCCAAATAAGAATAATAACACAGAAGCAAGCGGGATCCTGGCATCTATCCTGTACACCAGCAGGAAAACAAAATAGAGAAACGTCAGCCTGCTCATTGTGTCCTGGAATATATCGTAAAAAAGAATGAGCATTAAAAATCCAGTGGCTAAATAAATCTCTTTGTTATATTTATCTACCACATTTCTGATCTGTCCAGGAAACACTCATTCACCTTTATCCAAATAGAGATAATATATAGCTTTAATATAAGAAAAGATATAAACGTTTGCTAAATAGGAGAAAAGAGAGATTGACAAAAGATGAACGGGAACAAATAAGGGAAAAGCGTTCTTCTCTCTTTAAAGGGCCAAGACGGGGTAGTGGAATAGTATCAAAAGAAATTATTATTGGCGCAATATTCCTGATAGTATTATCCCTGGTTTTTGTGGCACCAGGTTTTTGGACAGCAACAAATAATACTACTGCGTTACCCGCCGGGAAGCAAATAAATACAGATCTTACACCACCAGGAGAGACTTCTTCTTCAAAAGGCAAAACTGTATCCCCCACATCTACTACACCTCCAACCCCAAAGACCACTCCACAGATCAAGAGTTCACCTGCAGGCACACCTACAATAATTTTCACAGGAAAAATCGGTGTTCCCCTGGCAGGAAATGGATTTGAAATCACTGTAAAAAGCATTTCTCTTAGCAGTATTCATACAAGTGTCTGGATCCTGGTAAGAAATACTGGGACTACAGAAAAACCATTAAAACTTAACCCAAAACCTGCTATTATTGATGATTCAGGAAATCAGTACGAAAATTTGATCGTAGAACGAAGCGGATTAAACCAGAGCAACCTGTATCCAAAGGCAAAAAGAGAAGGTGCAGTATTTTTTGACAGGTTTAAAGAAGGAACCAAAGCAGAAACGCTGATCCTGTATATAAATGAAGCAAGGTTTGATTTTGCATTAAATGATAAAAACAATTCTTAAAATAACATAACATTATATGTTGTACAAGGTAACATAAGATTTATAAGGGCGTTCGGATACTATGCTGGAGAAAACAAGGATTACTGACATAATTGCGATCGGATTTCCAGTAGTATTACTGCTATCTTTTTTTTATATTTTTATCTTCGACGTGCCTCATGCTTATATTATTGATATTGGTGCAAAGGAGGATATTGATACGAACAATATTGCCTATATTCAAGATCTAACAACAGAAGGCAAACTCTCTTTGAGAATGTCCAATGAAGGCAATACCTTCAGGAATATGACAGGATCACCCGTATATTTTAATTTCACTCCTGAAAAAGAAATTTTGAATGAGACAGATATAATCGCGGAATTGAAATTCAGGGGAGATTCTGATCTTGATATCGGGGTTTTCAGGAATTATTTATGGAAGCCCCTCTATATTAAAAGCTTTGATGCTTATACACTTGCCAGGCAATTCGATGATACAGCTATTTATTCCATGAATGAGCAGATCGATTATAAAGATGTTGATAATTTGAATGAATGGATATTGAACAACATACCTCAATATTCATCTATACGACTCTATGGAATTTCCCCCTCAAAATTTGTTAATAGAAATATAACATATGAGAATGCTGACATAGAAATAAACCAGACGTTCCCGGGAACAAATTCTTTCTTTATATATATTAATAAGGATCTTAACCTGACACTTCAAAAGCAGGATCTAAATGTCTATAATGGCGAGGATATATATTCAATCGAGCTGTACGATCTGGATGCCAATCTTCTCTTTAAGGATACTTTTCCGGATGATGGAATTACTGATAACTCAAAAAAAATATCTTCCCAGGTCAAAAGGTTCTCTATTGAGAGTATAACTGAAGGATTGTACGAACTTCGGCTGGTAAATAGAAAAGATGATAGCAATGATGATGATTCGATCATAACTGGTTTGAGATTAAATACTATAAGGCTCATCACAAAAGGGACTACTCATATTCTTGCCCCGGGTACGCTTTACTTCGAACTTAAACATAAAAAAGAGATCTCCATTAAAGCAGGTAAGGAACAAACCATATCCATTCGCGGGAATGATAATAAGGATGTTGTGATAGATAAAAAGCTCCTGGACAAATGGATCCAGGTTAAACTGGAACCGGGCAACTACCTTGTATCGGTAAAAGGGGATGTCTCAATATCTGGCGCAAACTTTGCTTTTGCAAAAGATTCTCTGTTCCAGCCCTTTGACTATGAGATAAATAATGAAAGTGGGGACTGGATCATTCTCTCGAACTACCAGGTAAAGAAAGATCAGAATGGCTGGGTCAGGGCAAGAAAGATTTTTAAAGGTTCTGAATTTGAGCTATTGGATAATAAGACAATAGTATTCGGTCTGGCGAAAAATGGAAACAATGAAGTAGCAATTGATGATTTTACGATCAAGACAACTTATACTGGATCAAATTATATGCCAGTAGTATGGACGGATCAAATAAAAGATCCAGCATCTTCTGTTCTTGATATCAGCAACATTAATGCAGCCAGTGGCCAATCTTATTCCCTGGATACTCTTGAGGCTGGAAAATTTTGCTATATTGATAGATCGTATGTTTTTACCAGTGTTCCTTCTAAATATATCGGATTGAATTACATCAAGACCGCAAATGGTGGAAGGTATCACAATAAAGCGAATTTCCTGCAGTTCGATGTTTCCAAAAATGTGGTTGTATATATTGCATATGATGACAGGATCTCTCCAAAAGCATCCTGGCTTTCTTCATTTACCGATACGGGCGATAACCTGGTGAGAGATGGATCCGTAAATTACAGTGTTTTTTCCAGGGATTTTCCAGCAGGACATATCTCTCTTGGTGGAACTTCCATTCTTACTGGAGGTGGAGGAGGAACTTATGTTGTTATAGTGAAACCTGTTAATTAATAATAAAATTGACAGCATTTTACATTTCATACCTGATCATTTTCTTTTTATCCATAGAAACACCTCGATGATCAGACCGATCACAAAAAACACCTCGATTAATAGAAACAAGCTTGCCATATAATCGGATCTTTCTTCCTCCATTTGTATTGCCGTTGATGCTGTTGGTTCCAATAATACCAGATATGTGCCAGCATACAGATCAGCCGTAAAAAGCACATTGTTATTTGTAGAAGAATTATGATCCACCTGTTCTCCATTTGATCTAAATAAATAGTATACCAGATCAGAAGTTATATCATTGATCTGGAACCAATCGACTATACCACTGTGAATAGTTATGTTTGCCAATTCTTTGGAAGAAGGACTATTATAACTCACATTTGCAGTCCCGTTTTTTGAAGCCATTCTCCATGATGTATTTATTGCGTCGCTTAAATTAGTACTATAGATCACTGTCCCGTCTTGTTGAATTAAATTAAATAATCCCTTCTTTCCATATATGAACCGGAATGAATCTTTAATGGCCTGAGCGATCCTTTCATTGCCAAAACGATTAAAATGTAGACCGGTATCTACGGTATAAGATGCATTCGTATTCCAACAATTACCAGGTGGACCTGATGGTCTGTAGACACCAACATAACACCGTGCATCAACGAGAATTGACGGAGAATATTTTGCTGCCAGTATCATTAAACGTTCGTTCAGTGAAGCCGTTATATTCACTTTTTCATCAGTACCGCTAATATTTGAAGGTAGTATTAGCATGATAACAGGAGTTATTTTATTATTATGAGCTTTTTGGATCATGGATTCCCAATTGGCGAGGATCTCTGTATCACTGATATTTTTGCTACTTAGATCATTTATACCGCCTTCAATCAAGACAAACTCAGGGGATAGTTTTACCACATCTGGATCAAATCTTTTATTGATCTGAAAGGTTCTATCACCACCAATGCCCATATTCTGGTAACTCCTGTTTACTTTCATTCTCCATTGATATTCAATAGTTGTTGGAATTTGAGATATATTTCCTTTAATTATTGAATCACCTATGAAAACCATGTATGGTTTAACCATATATGTCTCAATTACAAAAATCTTATTATCTGTAGCTTGAGCTGACCAGTTATAATTAGTGTATGATTCGGGTTCATTTGTAAAATAAGTCAGATGTTTTTCATCTTTCAAGTCTACATAGAGTGTATTTTCGGGAAATGTTGATCTTATCCGATAACCATAAAAATCGCCTTCCTTTATTCCTTCAATTGGAGGAGATAGATTTATTATATTTATACCATTTGAAATATTTTTTACTAAATTATCTGTTGAAGCAACCCGATCAAAATTTTTTCCATTTTGTCTCCATACTGTAAAATTGAACTCTTCCAGTGCTGAAGCATTGGCAACGGCAAACCGTATTTGATATATTGTTCCATCCTGTCTTATTCTGTCATTATATCCTGCCTGTATGAACTCCAGGCCCAGACTATACCAATTCGGTACCCCCTGGACTGGTATTTCACTATATGGAGCTGTTTTTGAAAGTTTTAATGATCCATCTGCCATATTACCAGTTGATGGCGATATGCAAAAAATAATTACAAATAACAAGAGAAAAAAATTTTTGAGGATCATAACATAAAATATACAATTAGATTATTTAGAATTCATTTCTTTTTGGTTCTGATATAGACCTCAACAATTAAACCCGATACAAATAACACACCGATTATTATAGAAATCTTGGTCAAAAAGCCGGTTTTTTCTTCTTCTGGTTGTAAAGTTTCTTCTGGTTTTTCGGATCCTTCTCCGGATGTACTTTCAATTTTACCATAATTCTCATTCATAACACTACTTTCAGAAGCAGCTATATTTTTTTCTCCAATAATTGCAAAAGACGAGAAAGCTATCGTCCTGGCATCATAGTAAGTAAATGTATTATCATTGTTTTTTTCTGTGGTTTCAAGCTGAACCCATTTGCCACCATCCCATCGTACCATTTTAATACTGCTGCTTTTAATGTTATTGTCGCTGATCCATGTATTCTTAACTTTGAATTTTATGAGTGCTTGTTTTATATTTTTTGGTGTTGCAAAACCAGAAGTTCCCACCCAGATGTTCACATTCTTATAAACAGGCAGATCTGGTGTCGTTTTAACCAGGGATGAGGTGTTCTTTAGAACTTCTGCCGAGGCAGTGATTATTCCAAGACTGGTGTTTCCAGTTATATCGACAAACATTATTGGATTCTTTTCATGGGTGAACCTGTATGATGTGAGAACATCCTTAGAGATCTGCATATCATATTTTTCGATCACTTCGATATTGGTGTAATTTTCACCGGAAGAGCCACCTCCCCCTCCTCCTCCTCCGCCACCGCTGCTTCCCGATGGAGTGTATGGTGTGGAGGAGGGGATGATACCTACTAATGCGAATGTACTGAAATGACTGAGGTTTGCAGTTATGTATTTATCCGTTTCATTGATTGTATAGGGTGTTTGTTCTACCCATGTATTTGTGGTGGTATTATAGAACTTAATCCGCAGCTGAGCTGCTGTAATTTGTGCTAATGCAAGCTGGGTATCGGTATAATTGAACCGTATCTGTACAGCCGGGTCAAATATTGCGCCGGACGGGCCAAGAGTAATATTCTCTCCAATTAATCTATTATTGGCAGGCAGATTTGCCGCAAATGTGGAATTTATTTTAGCTAGAGAATCTATTGAGATAGACATCAACGGAGCATTTGCAGCTGAAGCATTTGTTCCATTGTATATTATCAGGGTAGTATTTCCGCCTGGGGATGTTATTTCCAGTGTTTTATTAATAATAAAAGTTGAAGAATTAATATAGTTTCCGATAGTGGAATCAATAATTGTCCTGTTGACAGTAACCACTCTTGGATCAGATTCATTAAATATACCTTCTGAATCATTCGCATAAACTGTAAAACTGTAATTTCCAGAAAGCAATCCTGACTTATTCCTGTAAAAGTGAGTTCCATCTCCCTGCATAAGTTCGTTTGAACCTTCCCATTTTAGAAATGTAGTGCCTGTCCTATTAAGTGTTATTGTTACATTTATAAATCCGGTGTTATGTATACTATTGTTATCTGGAGAGACAATATCAATGATTATCGGTATTATGGCATTGTTTTTCGTAATAAAGCTATTGATCGATGAATTCGTCCATAGCGAAGTGTTAGATGAGTTCCAGGCATAGACACTGTAATAGTATTTTGTGCCGTTGTCCAATCCTGTGATATTCCAGCTTCTATCTGTCCCTGAGCTCTGGTTGGAAGTGCTAATTGCTCCGGATAGACCTGAATTCGTGCTGTATCTGACCTGTGTTGTTGCGTTGCTCTGGTTGACCGAGAAATTCACTATGCCCCAGGTTTCATCCACAGGACCATTCTGGATATTGTAAATAAAAGGAGTCGTGTTGGAATCCGGTTCAGGTGGTATGGTCAAATTACTATCAGTAGTGAAATTAAATGTTGGTGAATTCATCCATAATGAAGTGTTCGATGAGTTCCAGGCATAGACACTGTAATAGTATTTCGTCCCGTTGCCCAGTTCCGTGATATTCCAGCTTCTATCTGTCCCTGAGCTCTGGTTGGAAGTACTAATTGCTCCGGATAGACCTGAATTCGTGCTGTACCTGACCTGTGTTATTGCGTTGCTCTGGTTGACCGTGAAATTCACTATGCCCCAGGTATCCCCCACAGTACTGTTATGTACATTGGTTATTGAGGGAGTGGTGTTGGTATCAGGCTGTTCAAAAGTGTATTTCACATAGTAGGTGCCAGGGGACAGGTCAACCGTAAAATTCACACTATTATTTACAACCTGTTTTGATCCAATGTAATTGCCATTTGAGTATAAATAACAACTTGAATTCGAAGATAGATCGTTTATGATAAACCAATCGACGGTGCCGCTATTGACAGTAAAGTTCGCTAATTCTCCCTGGGATGGTATATTGTAGCTCACATTAGCAGCCCCTGTTTTTGAAGCCATCCTCCATGAAGTATTGTTCGCATTGCTCAGATTTGTGCTATAAATAATTGTCCCGTCCGGCTGTATCAAATTATATAGTCCTTGCTTTCCATGGATGAACCTGAATGAATCTTTTATAGCCTGTGCAATTCTTTCATGACCTGCAGAGTTAAAATGTAA
>JAPMTR010000075.1 GCA_026552975.1 Candidatus Methanoperedens sp. | reverse complement strand
TAAGAAATATACAGAATAATCAGAGGAAAAACAGTATCGTGTGATACTATTCAGATATAACATTATGCACTAATTGTAACTGAAGGTGGGAAAGGCGGGCTTCAAGAACGATCTATTTTCCTGGAGAAGTAAAGCTGGCGCTGGCCTCAATAACAATATCCGTGATCTATGCAGTAACTGGGACGATGGCCCTTGGAGATCAATTCAATCCACCAGTGCATGATCTTTATAATGCTGTTTATTACAGTTTTGTTGTGCTAACTACGATAGGGTTCGGAGATATTTTGCCTGTAACATATACGGCACGATTATTCACAGTGTCTGTTGCGGTGCTGGGTATCACATCGTTCCTGGGAGCAATAACAACATTTATATGACCGGTTTTGCAGCAAAGGATGAGTAAAGTGGTGAATGTTATGGAAACTATGGAATTTACAGGATTTGGAGACCATTCTATTGTTTGTGGATATACTCCATTGTGTTCAGAATTTATTAAAAGCTTAAAATTGATGAATGTCCCGATTGTGATAATTGTCAGGGACATGGAACTTGCGACTGCTTTAAAAAGTGAAGGATATATAGTGTACCGTGAACAGGCAGACAACATAGAGGTGTTGCGAAAGGCAGGTTTAAAAAAGGCTAAAAATGTCTATATCTGTTCTCCCGATGATGGATATAATCTATTGGTCGCTTTAACAATTAACAATTTTAAACAGCAGGAACAATTAAAGTGCAAAGTTACTGTAATTGTTAATTCTTCCAGGAATGCAGAAAAAATACAAAATTTCTGTGAAGAAACAATTGATATATCAAAAGTATTGAATGATTATATGTTTAAAATTAAATAATTTTATGCAAATATTTTGGTTGAGGATATGATCAAATAATATCAAACATCTTTTATCATACATTGGGGAAGCAGATTTATTCGACTTAGAATTCAGGTTATTATGAACAAGGATCTATTAAGTACAGAAGAAGCAAAAACAACATCCTTGAATTTAACTCGAACAGAGACTCTCATCGGGTGAAAGCGGTATTTCTTCACAGGAAGCTGCTAAAAGACTCGTCCAATACGGCTATAATGAGATATCTGAAAAGAAAACAAGTCCGATCCTTAAGTTCCTGAGTTATTTCTGGGGGCCAATTCCCTGGATGATCGAGATCGCCGCGGTGCTCTCAGCGATCATTCAACACTGGGAAGATTTCTGGATAATCTTTGTATTGCTGCTGTTAAATGCCTCCGTCGGTTTCTGGCAGGAGATCCTATTTAAAGATCTTTTATCTAACATTTTCACTTTTTCATTTCAACAGCCAAATTATGAGCTTCAGTCTTCCCTGTATTCTCGGTAGTGTGTGCTCCTGCCTCTATCCAGAGTACCTGGCCGGTCTTGAGCTCTAATTCTTTGGTCTTTCCATCTATCGATGTAAATTTTAATCTATGATCGCTTAGGACATACACCACGCGATCCGGGTGGGTATGCAATTTTGTCTTCTCACCAGGTTTGACCCGAACATCAAGCACCCGTACCCGGTCATTTTCCATCAGCAGTTTATAGACATTTGGTGCCGCTTCTATTGCATCAGGTATTTCTGGCATTTTTTGATCTTCCTTCAAAACGGAAGCCACCCGGCTCCGTCACATTTTGGATGGTGTTTACAGACCCAGTTGCCACTTACATGATCCCACTTAATGTCTTTTTCATTATAGGTTTCATGGCAATGTTTACATTGAACCTTCTTATCTGAATCAGGATCTGGTCTAAATGGTGGTACTGTTCCATCTTTACGAGCTTTCGCATCGTCTTCTTGCTTACTTCCACGTATCATAATGATATATTATCTGTAAACTATTAATAGATTCGTTCACCAAAAATCTAAGAATCGGTATGAAGAATGTTTTTCTACTATGGTGCCCAACATTGAATAATGAAAGACAAGAGAAAGGTCATATTCTGGTCTTTATTTCTTATTATAATATTACTTTTAACCATCATATTCGCTGTCAGGACTATCCATAAATATGATACGTGGAAACAGAACAGGGATTACCTGAGTAGCGCAAACAAGACTATAGAGGATTGGATGACCGTCAATCTCATTGTGAATAGAAGCGGGATACCAAAAGAGCTCGTCTATAATGAACTTGGGATTAATAGCTCATTTACAAATGACAGGAAACATATCAGTAAACTTTGCCAGGAAAACAACCTTAACTGCACCCAGGTCATTGCTAGATTGAACCGTTTAGATGGTAAATCAGGAATATAAAGTATGATATATCATCGAATCTGCCTCTTTTCTATATAGTCATAGCTCTTCTCTCACCGTTTGGCATCCCGCTTGGAGCAACATTTGTCATCATAGCTGCTGGCTCTTTGTCCGGTACGATTGGAGACTATTTTTTCATTGTATCCCTGATATTTTTCGGTCTTATTGTAGGAGACATTGCAGCATATGCTACCGCATCACATTTTGAGGAAATATTTACTAAAAAATTGCATAAGTATGAAAAAATCGAAAAAAAATATGAAAACGGAAAAGATCTATTTAATAAATACGGAGTTTGGGGTATATTCCTGAGCCGTTTTGTATTACTTGGATTAGGCGCCCCGTTGAATTACATCTCAGGATTCAGCCAATACTCTTTCAGGAAATTTCTTGCCTATTCAGCATCAGGTGAGCTTCTATACGTTTCAATTTACGCGTATATAGGCTTTGTTTTTAAGGATAGCTGGGTATCGTTATATGACCTGATCGTTGAGTTCCCATATATGATACTGTTAATTATTTTGGCAATATTTTCTTATTATCAGTTGAAACGATACCTTTAGAGCTAGATCTGAATATTGTCCTCTTTAATGAAATAATTGCGAAAACAACCAACCACAGAGTCATTGACAACTCCAACTCCTTCAACTACCCTTCTCAGATAACATCTGTTCCAACTTCAACACGGCATGTCAACCGGAAAGATTTCGAACAAAGACCAAAAATTTAAAAGATCAAGCACTTCAATATTTGAAATTTGAATAGTAAATTTGCAAATCATCAAAGCTTATTTGCTCAATTATCACCATCTTAAATATGTGAATCATCATGGCTGAAATCATCAATTTAAAAGACTATATCAAATACAGCGCTGGATCGGTAGTCAGTAAGACCTTAAAACAGAATCCTGCAGGCACTATAACCTTATTTGCATTTGACTCCGGGCAGGGATTGAGCGAACATTCTGCACCATTTGATGCAGTTGTTCAGATCATTGAAGGAAAAGGCAGTATCATAATTGAAGGAAAAGAGCACAATTTGAAGGAAGGAGAGTTAATAACAATGCCTGCAAATGTGCCACATGCTGTTAAAGCGGTACAGAAGTTCAAAATGCTGCTAATAATGATACGAGGATCCTGAAGTGGATTTGGAAGAACTATGGCATCAAAATCCATCTGACGTTGCTTTTATTATTTGTACGTGGCATAAACAGCATCAATTACGTTACGCAATTACCGTAATAATCGTATAAAACTCCGTTACGGTATTTTTTTAAAATATTCCCGTCACGCGAAAATATCACTTTCACCCCACCCTATGCTTCGCCTATTATACTTTTAAAACAGACTTCTCTTTCTCACAAGGTGAAATTATGCACACGTCCAGGAAAATAACCCCTTTGATAAACGGCTGTATTGACCCATCGGGCTTCAAACCGTCATGCATCACTGTCATTGAGGGTACCTCAGCACTTGTTCCCGATACCCTGTTTAACCTGTGTGCCAGGTCAGCTGTCACCGGACGTGATGTCATACTTGTGGACGGGGCGAACAGTTTCAACCCCTATGCCATTTCAAGAGCCGTAAAATTCATGGGTTTTGAACCAAAAAGCACTCTTTCACGCATCCATGTCGCCCGCGCCTTTACCGAATACCAGATGGATGCGATCATAAGTGGAATGCGTGAAGCAGTTATCAGGTGGGAACCACAGCTTCTGGCAGTCCTATACCTGTCCAATCTTTTCTCAATGCAGGACGGAAAAAAGCTATTCAGCCCCATTCTTAAGAGCCTGAAAGAAGTCACACGGTCATTAAATACTATTACTGTAGTGACAAGCTTTGGCGGCATGTGGTGGGCAGATCAGCTGGTCGCAGGGAACGCTGACAGGGTCATCAGGATCGAAGAGAAAAAGGACATTGTAAAAGTACGGGATGGCGATAATTTGTTCGAGCATGTTAATGTCCCGCCCGGACAGACAAGGTTCAATGACTACTTCGCAGGTGGGTAAATGGGCAGAACTGTTCCAAGCTTCAGGGTGCTGCTTGAAAGTATCGTTCTTGAACTTGCCACGTATCGAAGGGCGCTGCGTGGAGAGGACAGGAATGCATTTGACAGCATAATGAACATGGCCAGGCAACACGCATCATCATCAACCGTCGCCCCGATGCTTGATCCCCTGGAATCGATGTTCCTGTCGATCCTGATCGAGCAGCAAAAAGAGATTAATCGCATGAAGGAGGCTCAAAATGTATCTTCTGGACGTGCAGTACAACAGGGAGGACTCACAGATAACATGCTGGATGAAAAACAATGACCGATGCATCCCGGTACGTGAGACCTACTATCCGCAGATATATAGCACGGGCGATCCCGAACTGAGATCCCTTATATCAACTCTTCCTGAAGTTGTCTCAGCTGTCTTTGAAAATAAAAAAACGCATATTTCAGGCGAAAGTGTTCCCCTGATCAAGATCACACTGAAGAGCACAGAAAAAATATATGAAATAGCCGGAATGCTTGAAGAACGCGGCTGCATGCTGTATAATATTGATCTTGACCCTGCGAGGCAGTATCTGCTCGGAAAAGGCATTTTCCCTATGGCAAATATGGAATCTGATAACAGGTATTCACTGGATTATGAAATACCTGAACTGAAGGTCATGAAGCTTTGCATAAAATCGAAAAAAGAGCGCGGGATCATAACAATGGATGAACCGATCGGAAGTATAACGCTGGGTGAAACCACAATGCAGGAAGATGAGGGTGACATGATCCGCAAACTCCAGGAGCTTATCTTAAAAGAAGACCCCGACATCATCGTAACAGATGGCGGTGACAGCTTCGATATTCCATACCTTTACAAAAGGGCAGAGCATCTGGGTATTTCATTTGCCCCCGGCCGTTCAGAAAACATTGCACCTGGAAAGGACAGGTCATATTTCAGCTATGGCAGGATACTTTACAAACCGCAGGGACATATCTTTTCAGGACGGCTGCATCTTGACCGTGCATCGTTCATGTTCAGGGAGGGAGGACTTTTGGGACTCATCGACCTCTCACGCATTACCGGAATACCAATGCAGGAACTGTCGCGTTTAAGCCCCGGAGGCGCTGTAAATGCGATGCAGGTAAACCAGGCGTTGCTTGATGGTGTGCTTGTCCCATGGAAGCGCAATATTGCAGAGAACTGGAAGACTGCGCTTGAACTCATGGTAGCAGACAGGGGCGCACTTGTGATAGAACCGCGTGTTGGATTGCACGAGAATGCTTCCGAACTTGATTTTGCCTCCCTTTTCCCGAATATCATGGTAAATCACAATATATCTCCGGAGACAGTACTGTGCCCATGCTGCACGGATTCGAAAAAACGGGTGCCATTTACAGGATACAACATCTGTGAAAAACGGGTCGGGCTCATACCCAGGGTGATAAAACCCCTGATCGATAGACGCATGGCATACAAAAAACGAATATTAGACCAGCCGGAGAAGGCAGAAGAATATGAGAAAAAGCAGAACCTGCTCAAATGGCTGCTTGTCACAAGCTTCGGGTATATGGGTTATAACAAGGCGCGATTTGGCCGGATCGAGTGCCATGAATCTATAACTGCATACGGACGAGAGATACTTCTGCAAACTATTGACCTTGCGCAGGAAAGTGGGTTTGAGATCCTTCATGGGATAGTAGACAGCCTGTGGGTGAAGGGAAATGACCCGCAGGAGCTTTGCAGGCGAGCCAGTGAACGCATCGGGATCACTCTTGAGCATAAAGGAATATTCAAATGGATCGTTTTTTTGCCCAACAGGTCAAATGGCATAGGTGCGCTAAATAGGTATTACGGTATGATGAATAATGGTAAATTGAAAGTTCGCGGCATCGAGATGAGGCGAAGCGACACACCTGCGTTGATAAATAGAATGCAGGAGGAGATGCTTTCATGCCTTGCAAAAGCTGATGATGCAAAGGGATTTTACCATGCAATACCAGATTCATTAAAGGTACTTCGGGAATATTCCAGGAAGGTTTTTGAAGGTGAATGCAAAATAGAAGATATGATATTTACCGCCCGCATATCCCACAGCCTCAAGGATTACAGGCAGTCAAACAATAATACTGCTGCGATGAAACAGTTCCAGAACATTGGAATTACGATCCAGCCCGGACAGAGCATCAGGTACGTTATCACTGACAGTTCCTCTAAAAGTTACATGAAGCGTGTAAAGATCGCCGAGCTTGTTGATGAAGGTACAGGGTATGACAGGATTAAGTACAATGAGTTCCTGCTCAGGGCGGCTGAGAGCATACTTTTGCCTTTTGGGTATACGAAAGAACGGTTGGATGGGTTGATGGGCAACATGGGTCTGCAGATGGATCTTGGAAGGTGGCAATATTTTTAGAATTCCTAAACCCAAAATTAAAAAACAATATATAATCGTCATTATGGCAACTTTAATTCTTGTTTTGATATTCAGTTCGGGTATTTTCAAAAAGCAGGAAATACCTGAAAAACCAGCGCCAACTATATCAATTGGATGCGATAGGGTCGTATGGACAGAAACCGAAGAGGTACTGGAAGCGTCGGTTGAGAACATAGACAAGCCAGCATTTGAATGGAAATTGAGCGATATCAATATCGGTACAGGCCAGAAATTCTCAAGAAAATTTGAGATAGGTGAGAACTTCATATCACTCAATGTGAGTTTTAATAACCAGACAATTTCCGCCAGGAAATCTATCGTCGTAATTGATTCAGTTGACGGTATAAATATTCGTGAATCTGCGGCTTCAAAAAATCAGTGGGGATTCCAGACTACGTTTAAAGGAAAAAATATGGGGGTAAAAGGAATGATCATTTATGTTGATGCATTGCCACCCTCAGAAGTAAATACATGCGGCGCAGTATCGACGAAAGCACTTTATTCTGGAGAACATAAGTGGAAAGCGAAATATCGTAATGCGGATATAGCATCAGGTACTTTCAATATCAAGAAAACAAGTGATCTAAAAATTTCCAGGATCGAAATTGCTCCCGGCTATACAGCAGGAAGTGTTGTCAAAGCAAAAATAATCCTTATAAATACTGGATCAATAGATATCACCGGATTCGAGACAAGGACATTTGCATTAAATAATGATTTTGCATTTATGGGAGATAAAGCGAAAAGAGAATATTCGGATAAATATAATGCTAAAATAAAACCTGGTGAGACCTATGAGATCCCTATACAGATGACGATCCCGGAAAAAGTAAGCGGGGTAAGACCTGCCGGGAGATATACTATAACAGTAGATATATTCTTAGGTAATAAAATAGTGGATACAAGAGTCGTAAACACACAGGTCAAATAAGTAATATCTTTTTTTCCAATAAAAAATTTTTATATTTTATCACTTAAATATTATATTTTAGTTTTATATGGGCACCATTTCGAACATTTCCGTTACGCCAATCAGTTCACTAAAAACCGTTACGCAATTAATTACACAAATACCCGTAACGGTATTAAAATTAACAAATTCCGTTACGCGTTAAATGGGTATATATTTCCGTTACGGTAAAGTCTCGTAAATATCCCGTAACGGTATTTTATATAATTAAATACGTTACGCAAAATTGTGCGTATCTATCCGCGGAGGCATTCAGGCGATTAATTTACGTTACGTGATTATAATAAAGAATTACCGTTACGGAAATTAATAAATATTTTTATTCATGACCCTTATTTTAATTTATGGCGCGAGTTCTCTATCAAGTCTTACATTTAATACCCTGGAGACCACAAAACAACATCTCAAAGCAAAAAAGTAATTTTACGTTTTTCCCTCTAAATAGGGCATTTTGTCCAAAAAGTGCGTATAAGGTAGATTATACGTACTTTTTTAGCTATAAACCTCAGTAATGAAAACACATTCTGCCTGAAAAAATTTATAGGACATAGGAATATTGAGTAGTTCTTAAATAAGTTTGAGAAAAGAAACCACAGATGATATTATGAAATTATCCAGCATAAAAAAAGAAAAAAAGAAAGAAAACCAGCCTGAAAATCTGGGTGTATCTGGAACAATATCCATAATGAAAGTCCTTGAAGAGGCTGGACTTTCTGAAGACGTTCTCGTTTCAACCGCTATGGAACTTTATGTACCTCATCCCGGCGTAGAAACGCTGGCCATCGCCCGAAAAGTCTTCAAAAGAGAAATGAAACACGCACTTTCAGATCCAAATTTGAGCATTCTCATGTACGCAGGGATGCTTCTTGAAAACGCTGGAGAGAAGGGAGAGCTTCCCGGCATGACAAAAGAAACTTTCAAAAAAGACCTCACCTTCCTTATAGTAGATGAGGTCATCGGGATGAGTATTGCAAAATACATAAGCGGAGACAAGGGAATATTTGAATATGTGAGATTTGATAAATTAAAACCCGGTATCCTGTCAAAGCTTGGGCCTTTTATGGACGATGTAATAGCTGGACTTATTGGCGGGACTTCAGCCAACATGTATTCAAGAGGAAACAAAGATAGTGAAAAACCGGTCAAGAAAACAAAAAAGAAGGCGACCAGACCAAAAAGGGTCAAAGTCGAAAAAGTCGGTTTTGCCGGATGAAAAACATCCTGTCATCCCTGCGTAATGGTTTTGGTTTTCTTTCCACGATACCGGTAGGTATAAGCATGGAAGGAATCGAAAATCTTATGAAGCATATATATTTATTTCCGGTTGTAGGCGCAGTTATTGGTATTATTCTTGCTGTGATCGGATTGGCTTCATCGCTGGTATTATCCCCGATAATGGTCGCGCTTCTTGTTATCATAGCGATATATTATTTTACCGGGATTAACCACATTGACGGGCTTGCAGATTTTGGAGATGGCATAGCAGCACATGGTTCAAAAGAGAAAAAGATCTCTGCCACGCGAGATACCGCTGTTGGGACCGGTGGTATTGTTTTTTGCATGATTGCCATCCTGGGTCTTTTTGTCTCTCTCGTGTCGATCCAGGAATCCAATATTTATCTCCTTCTACCATATGCGTTGATCATTGCTGAAACAAGCGCCAAGCAGTCCATGATCACTGTGGCAGCTTTCGGACGGAGGATCCATGAAGGTTTTGGGTCTATGACCGTTGATAATACGAAGAAATCCGACTTGATCACAGGGATGATATTTTCGATATTAGTTTGTTATATTGTTCTTGGTTCCCAGGGTATCGAAGCATTAATAGTTTCGCAGTTGTCAGGACTTCTTGTCCTTAATACTGCCAACCGACATTTTGGGGGTGTGAGTGGGGATGTCGTAGGATCTGCTAATGAAATTGGACGTCTTGCAGCTCTTCTTTATCTTGGAGGTGTCGGATGGATGCTCTGGTAATGGCAGGAGGGATGGGAAAACGCCTGGGAAAGGATGAAAAACCTCTTACTCTCCTTTTCGGGAAACCTCTGATACATTATGTGCTCGATGCCCTTCTTTGTTCAAGGAACATAGGACGTATCTTTATTGCAACTTCACCGCGAGTTAATAAAACTAATGAATGGCTTTTTGATTTTAAGAAAAAAAATGACAAAATTGCAATTATTCATACAGATGGGGAGGGTTTTGTACATGATATGATAGGTGCTATCATGGAAGCAGGCATCACAGGGAGCGTATTCATAATGATGGCTGACCTTCCTCTAGTTACTACCGATCTTATAGACAGGATAATTGAAAAATATACCCGGGTAAACACACCTGCGCTTTCGGTTCACATGAAACTGGATGTGTTCACAAAGCTGGGCTTGCGACCAGATACTGTTTTTCATAAGAATGATGATTTCATTGTCCCATGCGGGATAAACATACTTGATGCTGGAATGATCGAGAAAGAACAGGAGGATTTTAATCTTATCCTTGATGAAGAGGAACTGGCGTTGAATGTCAATGCGCCCGGGGATCTTGAGGTTTGTGAGAAGTATTTGAACGGATTGCTAAAATCTCGAAACATTGAAATACCCTTCTTGCTTTAGTAGCTACAAATGGTTCAATCCTCTATTCAGGTCTGGGAAGATTTCTTCAAACGTTATTACTGGGAAAAAATTCTTGAATTAGCAAAGGATTATCCTGAATTAAGGAGCCTGATAATTCAATTTCCAGATATAAATCGTTTTGATATGAATCTTGCCCGCGAGCTTCTGGATCATCCTGAAAGCGTCATGAAGCATGCAAATGAAGCGCTTGGCAGTATTGACCTTCCGGCTGATGTTGTTTTTACGAATACCCATGTAAGGATCGTCAAGATCCCGGAGCGCATCCAGATAAGGGAACTTCGAAGCAACAACATTAATAAGTTCATAGCAGTGGCAGGACTTATCAGGAAAGCAACTGAAGTGCGGCCAAAGATCATCAATGCGGCGTTTAAATGCCAGAGATGCGGCGATGTAACATTTATGCCTCAGGCCGAGGGCAAGTTCGTTGAGCCTTTCGAATGCCAGAGCGATGCATGCGGGCGCAAAGGGCCTTTTAAACTTCTTCATGAACAATCCGAGTTCATAGACGCCCAGAAACTGAGAATACAAGAATCTCCTGATGATCTGCGGGGCGGTGAGCAGCCCCAGACTATAGATGTGGATGTGGATGACGACCTTGCAGGACTTGTATCACCAGGGGATCGAGTGGTCATTTCCGGGATATTACGTTCATTCCAGCGAAGTAATCGCGAAGGAAAGAGCACATTTTTTGACCTTGTACTTGATGGGATATCTATCGATATTGAAGATAAGGAATTTGAGGATATCGAGATCTCAAAAGATGACATAGAAGAGATCCTGACACTTGGTAAAGATAAAGAGGTATATAATAAGATAATCGGATCTATTGCACCTTCGATCTATGGTTATGAGGAAGTGAAGGAAGCCATGGCGCTTCAGCTTTTCTCAGGGGTAGCAAAGAAATTGCCCGATGGCGCCCGTATTCGCGGTGATATTCATATTCTACTTGTAGGTGATCCGGGGGTGGCCAAATCCCAGTTGCTCAGGTATGCTGTAAAGCTTGCTCCGCGTGGAATATATACAAGCGGAAAAAGTTCAACTTCAGCAGGTCTTACTGCGACAGCTGTCAAGGATGAGTTCGGGGATGGTCGGTGGACTCTCGAAGCAGGAGCACTTGTGCTTGCGGATATGGGTCTTGCCTGCGTTGATGAACTTGATAAGATGGAACCGGAAGACAGGAGTTCCATGCATGAAGCTATGGAACAGCAGACGATCAGCATAGCAAAGGCGGGGATCATGGCAACATTAAAATCACGCTGTGCACTTCTGGGTGCCGCTAACCCGAAATTTGGCAGGTTTGACCGGTATGAACCCATTGCAAAACAGATAAACATGCCCCCAGCTCTTCTTTCTCGATTTGACCTTATTTTCATACTCACAGATGAGCCTTCTGTAACAAGAGATACTGCCATCGCAGAGCATATTCTGAAAGCCCATTATGCAGGGGAGCTTTCTGTCCGAAAGAACAATATAATTAATTCAGGAATAACTTCTGAAGAGATAACAAAAGCGACGGAAGTGATCCAGCCAGTTCTGGAGGCAGAACAACTCAGGAAATATATCGCATATACAAAGAGAAATATATTCCCTATTATCCAGGACGATGCGCGCAAACAATTGATAGACTTTTATCTCGGGTTGAGGAAACAGGGTGAAGATCCAAATTCTCCTGTCCCGGTGACAGCACGCCAGCTTGAAGCTTTGATACGTCTGGCTGAAGCCAGCGCCCGTGTTCGTTTAAGCCAGGTCATAACAACTGAGGATACAACAAGGACGATCCGTATAGTTATGGCCAGCCTGAAGCAGGTCATGACAGATCCAGAAACAGGAAAGCTTGATGCTGATATCGTGAATGTTGGTATGGGAAAGAACCAGCGGGACAGGATAAAAGTGCTAAGGGAGATAATCAGGGATATCCAGAATGAGCATAAGGGTGGCGCACCAATAGAAGATATTATATCAAAGGCTGAAGAATTTGGGATAAAAAAAGATACTGTGGAAGATATGATACAAAAGTTAAAGAGTGCAGGCGAGATAATTGAATCAAGCAATGAAAGGTTCAGGGTCGTTTGAAAATGTTCATGAAAAGATATGATACTGATGGAAAAGTGATAGTAGCAGTCTGTGATAAAGACCTCATCGGGAAAAAGTTCAGGGAAGGAAACCTTGTGCTTAAGCTGGATGAAAGCTTCTATAAAGGTTGCGAGGCATGTGAAGACGAAATAAAGGAAGCCCTGGCATGTGCATCTATCGCGAACCTGGCAGGTAAAAGATCTATTGCATGCGCAGTTAGATGCGGGTGCATTGACCCTGACACCGTTATTTATATTGATGGGATACCCCATGCACAGATGGTGCAACTATGACTGAAATAATTGAAAAAATTGATACTAATAAATTGATGGAACTGGTTATAGATAAACATAAAAAATTTATCGTGATCTTCAATGAAGAATTTTCCGGGCTTGATGAAAAACTCAATGCTATTAATAAGCAATCCCAGGAACTCAAAAAAGAAATTGAGACGAATGAAACAAAGATCACAGTGCTCAATGAAAAATATTTTCTTTATTTCCACCAGGCCAAAAAACAAAGAGATGAACTTTTCAATGCAATTCTTGAGAAGATGCGACAGAGCAATGCAATAAATATCCATGATGTAATGCGTATATCAAGCAGGATCGAAGAATTCGAGAAAAAACTCCAGAATTCGAGAAATATTGACGAGGAGGATAAGGCGATCGCTGAAGTAAAGAAACTGCTTTCTGATTTTGAATCCGAAGTCCTGAAATCGGGAATTAATGTCACTTCTAAAGCAATAATGGACATGCTAAATGAGGCGAACGAGTCTCATAAAGAGCTAATATCGATAATGGATAAGCCAAAACAGGATATCGATTTATCAAAAGATCTTGAAAAACAGATCAATGAAATCGAAGGAAAGCACAACTGGTTAAAAAGAAGAATTGAAAGCCATTCTACAGCTTTAGCTTACTGGGAGAAACAAAAAGGGGGGATAAAAGTTGAGTGAAGACATGGAAAATATTCAAGAAAAAGAGCAAACACTCGACCAGACATCAGATCAGGTATTTGATCAAACTGAGCAAAAACAAGAGGAAACAAAAGTAGCTGAGACACCCAGAGTATATCCCAAATTGCCTGAACGCGAACTAAAAGAAAAGATAAATCTCCTGAGGCAGAAGATCGAACATGATGAAAGAGATATAAGAGCAATATTTAAAGAGATATCACTTCATAACCATGGTGGAAATGATCTAAAAGCCAAGCGTGACGGCTTGAATTCAAGAGTAAAGGAGCTTTCTCCTAAAGCAGCGCAATTGAGGAAAAATCGCGATGAGATAAATGCACAGATCGCCCAACTCAAAGCCCAGAGAGATCAGATGAGGGGAAAAGGTAAGGAATTCAGTGAAAAGATAGGAGAACTAAAAAAGTCCCGTGATGAATTGAACCTTTCAGCGCGCGGAAGAGCAGAAAACCTTGAAAAAGCTTATGCTGATGAGCTAACTCTCTTTTTGACGGCAGACATTCCTCTTGAACATGAGATCAATATTTATACCAAGTTAATTGAGTTGAGCCAGAGATTGGTTGCAACAAAGAAAGCAAACGAGATACATTCTATTATTTCCCTTGAATATGCAAAGGGAAAGGAGATCTATACTGATATGGATTCCCTGCATGCAAAGATACAGACGCTTGCTCAGGAATCACAGAAGTCCCATGAAGAGATGATCAAGCTTTATAACGAAATTGACACACTGAGAAAGGAAGCGGATTCATATCATGCTCAGTTAAATGAGAAATTTAAAGGAATAGCTCCACTTCGAAAGAAAGTTGGTGCATTAAAGGCTGAAATCCCTAAACTTCGTGATGAACTTGATGTATATCTTGGACAGATGAAAGAATACCAGCTTGTCCGTGATGGACAGAAAAATGAAGGGAAACGGGAGACTGCCAAGAAGAAGTTCAAGAAGGATGGACGCCTGAGCCTTGATGAGTTCAGACTGCTTGTTGAAAGTGAGGATATCAAGCTCTAACACCGATTTTGGAGATCATTAGGCTTGGCTGATGAAACTTCAATTATCTTTCTCACTGGCTCAAAGTCACACGGATAATTCAATAGTTCGTATGAGTTTGATCCCATACACCTGTTGTTTTTCCCAGAAGTGCCAGTTCGCCCATGACTTTTTTTACTTTTTTCGAGAGGGGGGAGGGAATTGAATTCTCAAACTCTGTGCCTGGAAGAGGCATGAAATAATGTGAGTGTACTTTTCCTCCGTTTCCCGTGAGCCATTTTATCAGGTCCAGGGTCTCAAGCTGATCCTCTTCGGTCTCATCTGGCAGCCCGAATATAAAGTCCACAACTGGCGTGAATCCATGGTCTAAACATTTCTCAGCTCCAATTATAATATCTTCAACTGTATGTTTTCTCCGGATCTTTTCAAGCATCCTCTGGCTTCCTGATTGTCCGCCCATATTTATCGTTGTATTCTTGCAGTATGTTTGGATTAGCTCAAGGATCTTGTCAGTCACGAATTCAGGTCTGGCTTCCGAAGGAAAAGTCCCGAAATAAATATTCTCTGGAGATAAAGCACGAAGAAGCGACTCGATCTTTTCAAAGCGGGGATGAACTCCATCCGAACCATAGGCAAAAGCATTCGGGGATGTGAATCTTACGTCTCCAAGGAACTTTGCATATCTTGAGATCATATCAATGCTCCTGTGCCTCATATTGTGCCCGAATAATTGCGGAGTCTGGCAATATGTGCATGCAAAAGGGCAACCCCTTGTGATCTCTATGGTATTATGCATGATATCCGGATCAAAAGGAGGATATTTATCAAGATCCACCTGATCTCTTTTTCCTGTGAAAACTATTTCGTTCCCTTTTTTATAAGCAATACCTTTCACCGATGAAACATCACCATTATTTTGAATGACATCAATTAGTTCAGGAAGTGTTTCCTCCCCTTCACCTATCACAACATAATCAAAGTATCCAAGCGTTTCTTCAGGCCTGGCAGAAGGATGAGGTCCTCCGGCAATTAATGCTAATCGAGTTTTGCAGTCTGCCGTTTCCTTGAAAATATAAGATGCCTGTGAAGTTGCAAAGCTATAGATCATTATGCCGTCACAGGGTTTTGTCACAATGTCAGTTCCCGGAAGTAGAGGCATCAGGACAGCGATGCTTTGCATGTTCTTCTTGAAGAACCTGAAATTGACAGGGGATTTTTTTGCGCAGGGCATATATTTTTTCGTTATATTGCTTATGGCTTATTGAGTTTTGCGTGCAATATATTTAAGTATATTAACTGCAAGTAAGGTGAAGAACCACAGTTGAATTATTATTATTAATACAGGAGAATATAGATAATGGCAGATTTTAGAGTAGTAGTTTCAGACAGTAAGAGCAAACTCGCACATCAGGTAGCGGTTACAGGACCAGCTGCAAATAAATTGATCGGAAAGAACATCGGTGATGTTGTCAGCGGAGATATAACAGGAATGGCAGGATATACCTTGAAATTAACAGGCGGGACAGATAAAGATGGATTCGCAATGCGGCCAGATCTACCAGGGCCAGCCAGGAGAAAGATCCTCGTTGCAGGCGGCGTTGGTTATATACCACCTGATGAAGGCGTCAAAACGAGAAAAGCCATGAGAGGAAAGGAAATTTCATCAGATATTTCACAGATCAATACAGTTATTGTAGAATATGGTCAGAAACCCATGAGTGAGATCTTCGTAAAGAAGGAAGGCGAAGAAGGAAAGAAGGAAAAGACTAAAACAAGGAGATAATGGTTATATCTGGTATTTTTAAAAATACCAGATTCGGTTTTTTTGCATAAATCAATAAAAAATGATGATGTTTCTTGGGTGAAAAGTATATATATTATGCTTATCATTATTATGTATAACGAGCGGTCGGATTTTTTTAAATACCACCACTCCCACTCCCCGTCCGCTCGTATATGTTTTTAATTTTTTTAATCAGAGATTAGCTCTGCTTTGCCCCCCTTCTGTTGTTGTATTCTCACCAAGATATGCTTCGTGGGCGACACCCGGATGCAAAGCTTGAAATTAAAGTTCAAGGTAAGTTTAAGTTTTAAGGTGTAACCTTTATATTGTTTAAAAACCTTTTAGCATCCCCAATACTCTTATCTACTATTGATTTTGAGAAATCCCTTATAAATTATTTGGCATTCAATATAGATATGATTTTATGCTTTCTTAGAGGCATTGACGAGATAGCCAAGCCCGGTATGGCGCAGGGTTGCTAACCCTGTGTTCCGCAAGGAGCTCGGGGGTTCAAGTCCCCCTCTCGTCGCCTTCTACTAATGCTGGTTTTTCGCTTAATGGTGCTTCCAATAATACAAAGGAACTAACCACAGCCCGTATTAATACCAAAGAATTTGAAAAGTTCCTTGTTGTGAAGAAGAATCTGTCTGAACTTACGGTGAAATCCCACATTAACATTCTGAATGCATAATACGATTATATCATTATGCAGATTTAATGTATCATAGAAATCATAAAAAATATTGAAAATCATGAACTTTCGTATGAGATCAGGTATATTTTTCCGGCATTATCATCGCTCACCAATAACGAACCATCATCAGAAACTATGATATCCACAGGTCTTCCAAGAACATTACCACCTTTTAACCAGCCTGTGGCAAAATCTTTCACCTTTAAGTCCGACATATCAATGGTCACGATCTTATATCCTGTTGCCTCTTTCCTGTTCCATGAACCATGAAAGGCAACAAAAAGATCCCCGCGGTATTCCTGAGGGAAACTGTTACCATCATAAAAAACAAGCCCCAGGGGTGCGGAATGAGCCTGAAGATCAATAAAACTTGGGATCTCGAAAGGTTCCATGCATGGATCCCTGATATAGACATTCCTGTCAAAATCAGTATCGTGGATATTCCTGCCATAGCATATCGGCCATCCGTAGTTCTTACCTTCTTCAATAATATTTATCTCATCAGGCGGGATGTCATCCCCGAGCATGTCCCTGCCATTTTCTGTGGCATACATCAAACCGGTTACCGGGTGAAAGACAAAACCGACTGAGTTTCTCAATCCTTTAGCATATACTTTGCAGCCAGTTCCATCGATATTGCATTTTGTTATGGCTGCTCTTCTTTCATCCTGCTCGTTGCAGACATTGCAGGAAGATCCCGTGCTAAGATACAGACTGTTATTATGGATCTTTACCGTCCTTGTGAAATGGCCTCCCGTGGGAAGGTTATCGATGAGGACTTCGAGTGTTTTCAGATCGGCGTGCAGGTCAGTTCCATTTTCCTTGACGCGTATTACTCTGCTCTCCTGGGCAATGTAGAACCAGCCATTAGAATAATCGATCCCGTGCGGATTATCGAGACCTTCAATAAATGTGACAGCTCGGTCAGCTTTTTTGTCATTGTTCTCATCAGGAAGAGCAACAACTTTTCCAAGGTTTGGTATTGTAACGAAAAGAACATTGTTCTTCATTAGCATCATCCTTGGCCCGGGATTGGGACCCGGGTAAGAGATAGGACTACCGTCTAAAGTATCAGCAAAGATGTCTATCCTGAAACCCTGAGGTAGATCTATGCCATCAAGGGAACCGGATTTTACTGCCGGTTTTATCCCAAGGATATATGCTGCGATCAAAATTAATAATAACGCCAATACGAGCAATAAGATCTTTTTATTCATGATGCTATTCAATAATAAGGCAATTGACGATTTATTAAGTTTTCTGCGATCTATTTTGAATTTTTTCATATGCAGGTCATTTTGCCAACCTTTCCACCTTACCAGTAGCATGACAATCAGAGCAGAACTTGGGCTGATGACAATCATTGCAGACTTTTCCCATTAATACCTGGGTTTTGTGAGTATTCACCCAATCAACTGGACACGAACTTCTCCATGAATCATAATAAGGTCTCATAATATGGCAGTTCTTTCCACAAAAAGCCGGATTCTCAGTAATTTCCAGCATTTTTGCAGAAATTATTACGGTGAATGAAACCAGGATCATCAATACGATAATTATCGCAAGTCTATATTTTGAGATCCTGTGTTTAATTACACCGAATGATCCATCATAATTTCTTTATGGTCTTCTCCGATCTCATTACCGTGACAATATATACAGGTGTTCCCTCTTGATTTGTGTATTACTATAAGGTTACCATTGCTGGTTTTCAATTGATCCGGGGGTGGAGCATGACAATCGTTACAAACGATGATCTTTCCAGGGTCATCAGTTTTAACTGGCTGTGGAATGATAGGAGGTGAACCGTGACAGATAATACAATCTATGTCTAATGTATCTGTACCTACATGATAATCATGGACTTTACTGCTATGACAATAGAGGCAAAAGTTTCCTCCATTGATATGTGATGTGATATTCTGTGGATACTTATGGCAGGATTCACATTTTTGATCCTCATTATTTGCCATAGATATTAAATCAAGGTCATTCTTTTTTTCTTGTGGAGTAATAAGTTGCGGATATGCCAGTGCGCTGATTATTCCGGCAAGAACTGAAATTACTATCAATATTTTAACATATATATTTTTGTTCATAATGTATTTCTCCTTTTTTTCAAATTGTGATCACATAAGGATCACAAAAGTTGTAATGAACATCGATTTAAATAAGTATGTCGAGAGTTTACAGAGTTTTTTTTGGTTTTAAAGGTATAATATTGACTATTTTATTGTAAAAATGTCCATCATTCAATTTTTAAAATTATAGATCAAAATTAGCAATATATTATAAGAATGTATTAAGAGTTTTTGTTCTTGATACTTACGGAAGTTATAATTGTAAACAAAAGGATGATTCGCATATATAATAGATCGGAGAAACAAAAATGATACTTGTCACCGGAGGAACAGGATTTGTCGGAAGTCATATTGTGCAGCGTCTGGCCAGGGAAAAAATAACGACGCGATGTCTTGTTAGGGAAGGATCAAAAGTTAGTAAATTGAAAGACTATGGAGTTGAACTGGCTTTTGGCGACATGACAGATAAAGAATCCTTGAAAAAAGCACTCAATGGAGCGGAAACAGTAATACATCTAGTTGGTATAATTGTTGAGAAGAAGGGAGCTACTTTTGAGATCATCCATACCCAGGGAACCAGAGCTCTTGTGGATACATGCAAAGAGGTGGGAGTGAAGCGTTTTATTTACATAAGCGCACTTGGAGCACGAGAAAATGCCCAAAGCAGGTACCATATTACTAAATGGGAAGCTGAACAATCGATAATAAAGAGTGGAATGGAGTACGTAATATTTCGGCCATCGATCATGATCGGAGAAGGGGGTGAATTTATTACTATGCTTTCAGGGATAATACAAAACGCGCCCGTCATACCGGTGATTGGGGCAAAAAGCAAATTGCAGCCTATTTATGTGGAAAATACTGTGGACTGCGTGCTAAGTTCATTGGTACGACCAGAGATCAAGAACAAGATATTTGATATCGGAGGGCCTGACCAGATTTCTTACAGGGAATTATATATCACCCTTGCGCAGGTCCTGGGAATAAAGAAGCCTGTAGTCGAAATACCCGTATGGATGGTCTGGCCTGCCGCATACATCCTTGAAAATATAATGGAGAAACCTGCTCTAACTACCCAGCAATTGATGATGTTGAAGGAAGACAATATCTGTGATATGAGAGAAATACAAAAAGTTTTTGGACTTCAGTTAATGTCGTATAAGGATGCTTTAAATACCTTTATTTAACTAAATATAATCACATAAATAAATTAATTACCTGGTGGTAAACACGACAAATTCAGATGAATGGATTATAAAAGTTTCTAAGAATGGGCCATACTTAGTTTCCGGGAAAATTCCACTATTCGAATATTCAATACAGAGCAATAGATTAGGCATTCCAATGAACTGGATATTGGAAAAGAAATATCCGGTCAAGGAAAATTATGCATTGTGCCGTTGCGGGCAATCAAAGAACAAACCCTTCTGCGATGGGACACATGCCAGAGTACAATTCAATGGAAAGGAGACCGCGGATCTTAAAAAACTTTATACTCAGGGTAAAGAGATACAAGGTCCAGAATTGCTATTGAAAGATGTAGAAAAACTCTGCGCATCTGCCCGCTTCTGCCATCGGTCTGGTGAGATATGGGAACAAATTCCCAGATCAGACGATCCACAAATAAAAAAAATTGCCATCAGGAATTCATTCGATTGTCCTTCAGGTCGTCTTTCACTCAAGGATAAAAGAACAGGGAAGAGTCTTGAACCAGAACTTGGACCTTCGATCGCCATGGTTGAAGATCTTTTTATGGGAGTTCATGGTCCGATCTGGGTGAGGGGGATGATCCCGATCCAATCTGCAGATGGCAAGATATATGATATAAGAAATCGTGTCACCTTATGTCGATGTGGCAGGTCAGAAAATAAACCGTTCTGTGATAGCAGTCACTACCCTGAGCAGTCGTTAGGAGGAATAATTATAGCAAAAGGTGAATTAAAAGAAATAAAAGGCGATCTTGAGGATTTTCTAAAAACCAGGACAAAGACATTTGTACTTTTTTATGCGTCATGGTGTTCATTCTGCAGGGATTTTCTTCCCACTTATGATAAATACTTTGAGAACCAGCCAGAGATGTTCCTGCGCGTCATGATAGATGACAGAGAAGAGTTAATGGATAAATATTCAGTAGAGATAGTACCTACGATCCTTTTATTTGAAAATGGGATGATAAAAAGAAGATGCGATGGGGAAATAGGGATTGGGTTAAACGAAAAACATTTGATCGATCTTATCAGATCGAGTAAGGAATAATATTGGGAACGAACGATTTTTTATTTTCACCATGAAATGCATATGAATACCCCAAGGCTTTCTTTCTTACCTGGGAGGATTGGCAGCGATCTTAAATTCCTCGATATGGAGACTCAATAGTTGATTTTCCCCACAGTAGCAACATAGATCACAAATTGTTCCACGCCGTCAAAGCCGAGCAGTTCGTTCATATAATCGTCTGAAAAAGCTGCAATAGCACAAACACCGCAATCCACAGAGCCTGCGCCAAGGTACAGGTTCTGGCAGACATGTCCGGCGTCAAGGTGAAGATACCTGTATCCCCTTTCTCCATACCTCCATTTCATCCGGTATGCATCTGCTGTCCAGATAAAAGTCACAGCGCTCTTCCTGACAAAATCCTGGTCTAGGCAGCCTTCCATGACCCTGCTGGCAATATCAGGATCGGTATTTATTTCCACAAGTTTATGATCTATTGCTAAAAATCGATAAAGGCCATTTGGAACTCCCTCGACATTATTGATAAGTAGATACGTTTCAAGCGCATGTCTGGCGCCTGCAGATGGGACATTGCGAAACGTTGCGCTCGAGGTGACATGGACAACTCCCTGTGTAACCCAGAGCAAATATGAAAGTTCTTCAATAGATAATTGTTCATGTGAATAATTGCGTATGCTTCTTCGGCTTTCTATTGCCTTTCTCAAATCAAAGCTTTTTATCTTGATATCTTCATGCCCTGGAAGATCTATGATCGGTCTTGATGCATCATATTCTGCTTCTAATCCTGGCTGAGGCAGGTGATTGGACTGGTCAGACTTTTCAAGATACTGGTACTTTGTTCTTTCGATAAATTCTCTACCTATGGAGTTCATTTATTTTCCTCACTGTCGTTAATTCTTTTTATCTTTTTCTCATTTAATGTTCTTAATCTTAAGAGCAAGAGAGAAGCCAGCAGTTCTGCATATCTCAAGACCCTCTTCTTCGGGAATCCTTTTTATGGCAAGGACAGGCATCATCTCTACTCCATATGATGCTAATTGTTCATTTATGGCCTGTATCGCTTCAAGACCCCAACCATAAGATCCGAAAGCAAGACCGATCTTCCCTGAAAGATCTAGACTTGACAGTTCATTCAGGAATTTTTGAACAGTTGGCATCATCAGGTCCCGGTAATTCGGTGAACCTATTGCTATGGCCTGGGCATCCACCAGTTCGATCTTATCAGCACAGGACACATTTATCAGGATAGTTTCAATGCCCTGGGCTTTTGCCCCTTCTTCTATAGCCTGTGCCATGCGTTCTGTGTTACGTGATCCAGTCCCATAAATAATTGTAAGTTTTGGCATATTCCCACAATTTTTTTTATATAATATCTTTGCCACCAAAGTATAAAAAATAACTGTCAAAAATGATTGCTGAAGCTCAACCAACCGGCAAATTTGACCAGCGCCCTGTACCTGTGTGAAATCCTATTCTTCTGTTCGTCAACCATTTCGCCAAACGTCGTTCCATTCACCTCAAAAATAGGGTCATATCCAAAACCAAGGTTTCCCCTGATCGTTTTAGCTATATTTCCTTTAACTTCCCCTGAAAAAACCCCTGGTTCTTCACCAGGACGGCAATACCCGATCACGCATTTCAAGCTGGCGTTCCTGCTGGAAATTCCTTCCATAAGTTTAAGTAACCGTTCATTTCCAAGAGTTTTAGCAACATAAGCAGAATACGGGCCTGGAAAACCTCCAAGTTCTTCAATGAATATCCCTGAATCATCAACCATGACCTCACAATTGAGTTTATTCGCTGCCCATTTTGCTCCAAAATTCGCGATCGCTTCAAGACCATCTTCCTGCAATTCGGGATAGCCGCAATTGTTTTGCACGATTTCAATACCCAGTGGCGAAAGGATGCCTCTTGCTTCAATGATCTTATGGGGATTGCCTGTAACAAAGATTATTTTTCTCATTTTCTTTTCTCATTTCTTCCCGTATGCACCTTCGAATTTATTTATTTTTTTAGAAGCAATTGATCTTTTTATATATTCCCTGTATTTTGGATTGTATTTCATCAAGATCAACATTATCGGATAGCGCAGGAATATTATGAATGATATTATCCCCACCATAAAACCCGCAGCAAGTATTAATTTAGATAATAATGGCAGGCTACTAATATCTATCATACAGGATCATTCCAAGTTCATTTTGCTTTATCCAGACCGAATTCCTTATGCAGCACCGAGACCGCCCTTTTTGAGCCTTCTTCACTTACAGCAAAAGAAATATTATGCTGGGATGAACCCTGGCTGATCATAATTACGTTCACCCGGGCTTTTCCCAGAGCCCCGAAAACCCTTCCTGCGACCCCGGGTGTATTTGCCATCCCTGCGCCCACAACAGCCACAACTGAAATGTTCCTGTCAGGTGTTATTTCCTTTATTATCCCGTTCTTGAATTCAGCTTTTATCGCTTTTACAGCGCTATCCAGGTGTGATCCATCTACAACCAGCGAGATGTTCGCTTCAGATGAGCCCTGGCTTATCATAACAATATTAACCCCTGCATTGGCAAGAGTAGTGAAAACACGCGCAGCAACTCCGATCGTCCCGACCATCCCCGCGCCTGAAATATTGATAAGCGCAACTTTTTTAATTACAGTTACAGCTTTTACAATATCCTTGCTCTGTTTCTGGTCTTTTACAACAAGGGTGCCTGGAACCTCTGGATGGAACGTATTTTTTACGCGCACAGGTATTCCGTGCCTTATCGCAGGCTCAATTGCGCGCGGATGGAGCACTTTGGCCCCGAAATAGGATAGTTCCATCGCTTCGATATATGATATCACAGGTATTGGTTGGGCTTCAGGAACGATATTAGGATCAGTGGTCATTATCCCGTCCACTTCTTTCCAGAGCCATATCTCATCAGCTTTTATTGCCGCTCCCACTATCGATGCTGTAAAGTCGGATCCTCCCCTCCCAAGGGTCGTGATGATACCCGCTTTGTTCTGCGCAATGAAACCGCATATAACCGAGATACTATCCTTAAGAAGCGGTTCAATCCTTTCTTTTACCAGATCATAGGTTTCCTCAAGAGGTTTGGCATTCCCATACTCATCCGTGGTCACGATCCCTGCTTCGCCCCCGGTGAAGGAACATGAATCCAATCCAATGGAATTAAATGACCCTGAAATGATAGGTGCTGTAAGCCTTTCACCGTATGAAGAAATATAATCGATCGACCGTGCAGTAAGCTCGCCAAGGTAACAGATACCGATAAGCGCTTTTTCCAGCTCCTCGATACGCTGGTCAATATTATTTGTTACTTTTTCAATTAACGAGGGTGTGTTGATAGCTTCATGGGCAGCTTTATGATGCTGCTTTGTAAGGTCAGCGATAAATTCCTTTACTCCCGATGTTTTTCCTGTCTCTGATGCATCCATGGCGTTTTTCAGGAGGGCATCCGTGACGCCGCTGAGGGCTGAAGTAACTAGAACAATTTCGTTTCCTTGCTCTTTGTATTTCTTAGCCAGTTCTGCGACATGTTTTATGCGGATGCCGTCGCCAACAGAGGTGCCTCCAAATTTCATCACTAATCTCATACTGGTGTTTTGAATCGTTAGATGTTCTATTAAAGATTTTGGAAAGAAATAGAGGGAAATTTTAATCGAAAAGCAAAATTTTTATGACAATGGATATTTATGACAATAAATACAATATTATTCTATCTGGAGGTTCATTGTTATTCCGGTGATAGAAGCTGAGGCATTAGAAAAACGATATGGTGGATTTATTGCCGTTGATAAGATCAGTTTTAAAGTAAAAGAAGGAGAAGTGTTCGGATTTCTTGGTCCGAATGGCGCCGGAAAGACGACTACGATGAAAATGATCCAGTGCGTATCACCCAAGGATTTTGGAAAGCTTGAGGTTTTTGGAATGGATGTGAGCACTGATCAGAGAAAAATAAAAGGACTTCTTGGAGTTATGCCCCAGGAGAACAACCTTGACCCGGATTTCTCTGTTTACCAGAACCTTCTCATATACTCACGATATTTTAATATTCCCCAAAGAAAGGCGGAAAATATCATTGAAGAGCTTCTCGATTTTGTGATGTTAAATGAGAAAAAAGACACATTGACAACTTTATTATCGGGAGGAATGAAGAGGCGGTTATTACTTGCACGAGCTCTCTTGAACAATCCAAGGCTGTTGGTCCTTGATGAGCCCACCGTTGGAATGGATCCGCAGGCAAGGCACCTTATCTGGGATAAAGTCAAGAAATTGCGGTCCCAGGGAAATACGATCGTTCTTTCAACCCATTATCTTGAGGAGGCGCAGCGCTTATGCGACAGACTTGTGATCATGGATAATGGTAAGATCCTGGTTGAAGGAAAACCTCTTGAACTTATAAAGGAATATATTGGCACAGAGATCGTAGAAGCAGAAAATAATCCTGCTGCATTGTCCTGTCTAGAAAAGACCTCTTCAAAATTTGAAGTCGTGGGAGATACCATCCATGTATATACTGATGAGCCGCAAAGGGTCATGAATGCTCTTTTAAAAGAATGCGACTTTGGAAAAGTGATCGTTCGAAGAGCAACCCTTGAAGACGTATTTCTAAAATTTACCGGAAGAAAAATGAGGGACTGATACAATGTCTTATTTGTCATTGCCAGAACTAACCCGCAGTTTGTGGAAAGTCTGGTTTCGCAATAAAGATGTATTCATGAAGACATTTATGGTGAATTTCATTCCCTCTTTCATTCAACCGCTCTTATATCTGTTTGCGTTTGGATTCGGGGTCGGCAATTCCATCGATCTAATGGACGGTGTCTCATATATCAGATTTATCGCTCCTGCCCTGATCGCCGTTGGGATCATGGAAGCATCTTTTTTTGAATGCACATTCGCTTCTTATGTGCGAATGTACTACCAGAAGACCTTTGAAGCCATAATCGCAACCCCCCTTTCCATTGAAGAAGTAATAGCAGGTGAGCTTCTCTGGGGCGCCACGAAAAGTGTTGTCAATACTATTATAATGCTGCCTATTTTTGCATTCTTTGGAATTATTGATTTTCCCTCATCATTGTTACTAATCCCTTTCTCTTTCCTGGCCGGGCTTCTTTTTGCAGCCATTGGCATGTGCTTCACAGCAATATCACCAAGCATAGACACTCTGAATTATCCCACATTTCTATTCATAACTCCAATGTTCCTTTTTAGCGGCACCTTTTTCTCACTTTCTCTTATGCCAGATGCGATTAGATATTTTGCTTTAGCAGCCCTTCCCCTTACTCATGTAGTGATCATAATTCGTTCTTTGACACTTACCCGGTTGGATCCTTTTCTTTATATCAGTTTCGTCTGGATAATCATAGCAACTCTGATCTTCTTTGTACTTTCAATTAACTTGATGAAAAAGAGACTCATTGTTTAAAGCTTCCGTCTCCAGGTCCCTGATATTGATGAATGGGGCATGATCCAGCCATTATATTTCAGTTTGGAATTCGATTTGATAGGGGGATTGGGAGCGCCTATCAGAATTTCCTCGATCTTTGTTTCAAAATCATCACCCAGCTGTAATTCAAATGTTGCTCCCTTGGTAAATGAAATGAATTCATACATCCATAGATCAAAGATAGGAACAACTCCTTTAACTTCGAAGAAAAGCTCGATGAATTCTTTCGGAGGGATCTTTACATTGAAATATGCATTCAATTTCAAGAGTTTGTTCCCATCGCTCTGACTTATTATGTCATATACAACATATAATTTAGGGTTGATCTCTTTATCATTTTTTGAATTCTTTCCTCTGCAATTTTCAATATCGAACTCCTCCCTCTTAATGTAAATTGGTTCAAGAGGCATAAGATTCTTATTGCATGTGTATCCATTGATCTCAAAAGATGAAGAGAATTTGAATGAAATATCCTGATATTTATGAATATTCTTCAGTATCTCCTCCTCAGTTTCTGTGGTCAGTCCGGGAACCTCAGAATTAAAAACTGCAACAAGGCCGTCCCTGTTTATCATTTTTGAATTTCCTCCCTCAGTCGCTTCATTCTTTGCCATAAAATCATATATCCTGTTCAGTATGATCTTGTCATTTTCACCTTCAACTTCCCCCTCTTTCTTGAAGATTATTGAAACATTGGACAGCCTGGGCTCTTCTGTCAATTCGAGTAAACCATATTTTTCATATAATGTATATATTTCATCATCTATGTGCTCGTATTTATTTAAATTTCGTATTACTTTTAAAATGAATCCAATTAATTCATTTCTTGAGAAATGCCTGTCAATTATTTCATCGATGATGGATCTTGACACATCTTTGACCATTAATGCCAGAGGATGCTCTTCCAGGACAAAAACCACAAACCCTGACAGGATAAATGCTTCACCTATTTTACCAGATAGCTCGATAAGAATGTTCAGGATATGTGAGATTCCTGTCGGCTGGGATATCGGGATATATTCCTGCGCAAGAAGTGAGAATAACAAAAAGATTATACCGGTCAGTCCTATTTTGACAGCTAATCCCCTGCGTTTTTCAAACAGGTCTTTGAATATTGATTTTTTTTGAGTCATAATTGGAAGGTATTTTTAGATTTATATGAGATGTGTTCTAAGTTGGGATTAAAAACATCACAAATGTTGGTATAACTGCGAGTTAAATAATGTTATCGATTGTTTAATTGGTTTTTTTTAGTTTTAAAAGTACACTTTGATTTATTTTAGGTATTTAAAGTCCATTAATGGTTTTTGAAGATTATAAGTCTCGCTAAAAGTATACAGGAAGAAAAAGTTATCTGGTTTTTACGAATTGTGGAACGCCGAGGTAGGGATTTGAACCCTAGCTTACCGGAAGGTAAAACAGGTCTCGAGCCTGCCGCGTTAGTCCGCTCTGCCACCTCGGCATTGTAGACTTTTAATATAGTTTATATAAATATTTTTAATTTATATATAGATATATTAAACTAATTAAAAGCTCAATATTTTATTGCGTTAATGATTTACTTCGTTTTATAATTTCTTATTAGTCATTTTCAATTTCAACAGCTACGTTTTTATTGTGAAATTGTTTTTGGATTGGAAAAACCATAAAGCATAGTAATATTTACTAGTACTTCCACGATAAGACTTTTCTAATATATAATATATTAAAACGCAAGATTTATATTTAATGACTTCATTTAAAGCCGAGGTGAAATGTTATGAAAAGTCTTTCAGTTAATGTTCTTGATAAATCCGACGAGGAATTCGCGGATACACTCATTGAATTAGGATTAAAAAGAAATGTCGCAAAAGTACTTACTTATTTGAAAAATGTTAAAGATGTAACTTCAAGAGATCTTGAAATGGGCTCTGACCTGAGACAACCCGAAGTCAGTATCGCGATGCGCGAATTGGAAGAATTGGGCTGGATAGGGGAAAGAGAAGAGAAAAAGCCAGGAAAAGGCAGACCGTATAAGATCTACAAACTCGAAACAAAGATCGATTCTATCATTGAACATCTTGAATCCCAGAAGAAGAAAGAATCACAGGCCATGATGGCAAGCATCAAGCGCCTTAAGGAACTGACAAAATAATAATTCAAATCGGGGATCTGGGGTTTTTTAAATTAATTTTTCAGAAAAGCTTATAGTTTTTAGATGACCTATTACGGTAAGGTGAAATTATGTCAAATATTAGCGAGATACATGTTACAAAAACGATAGTTAATGAATTCCTGAATGATTTTACAGAAAATATTCTTGACAGCGATGTTGTCGTCGTCGGTTCAGGACCCTGCGGAGCAACTGCCGCAAAATATTGTGCAGAAAAAGGACTGAAAACAGTAATGATAGAGCGCAATCTCTATGCAGGCGGCGGAATGTGGCAGGGCGGATACCTTATGCCCAAGAACACCGTTGGCGCACCAGCCAATAAGATCCTTGAAGAATGCGGCGTGAAATTGAAGGATGCAGGAAACGGACTTTATGTGTGTGATTCCTTTAGCATGGTATCAAAGATGCTTGCAAGCGCATGCGATGCCGGTGTAAAATTATTAAATTCCACAAATGTTGATGATATTGTTCTTAAGGAAGACCACGTTGACGGAGTAGTTATCCAGTGGTTCCCGGCTAAACAGATGCCGCCCTATATGACATGCATGGATCCTATTGCGATACGGTCAAAAGTCGTCATCGATGCAACAGGCCATGATTCATTGCTTGTCAAAAGATTAAGCGAACAGAGGCCGGGAATACCAGTACCAAAAGGCTGCGGTTCCCTATGGGTGGACGAAGCTGAGAAGCAGACAGTTGAGCTTACCCATGAGATATATCCTGGTTTGATCGTAGCAGGCATGTCCGCAACATCAACATATGGCGCGCCAAGAATGGGACCCATTTTTGGAGGAATGCTCCTTGCCGGGAAGAAAGCTGCTGAACTTGCTTATGATAAGATCAAAGGTGTCAAAGCAAAAAGCAGCCCTGGCATGAAAATCAGGAATAAGTCCCCAGAAGTGCTTATTACTGAATAAATTATTTTAAATTATTATAAAAGGGCAAAAAGCCCTTGTTTCTATTTTTTTTTCAGCTTCGATAGCAGAATTTGATTTTTCACTTGTTAGAATAATCCTGATAACGCATTTAATCCTGTCTCAAATGCCATCTTAAGTATATCAAGCGGATTTGTTATTCCAAGATAAATTACCATAATAGGTATGGCAACAAAAGTCCCGACCATGCTTCCAAGATTCGCCATTCCTGCTACTAGAATAATCCGGAACAACTTATTATTCATAAGCTCGCTGAATGTCTCAGCTTTCATTACGGTTTTTAGATCAGATGTGGTAAACGGACGTAAATACGCTTCTACATACCCTGCAAGCCATCCGACGGCAAGGAACGGATGCAGGAAACCAAACCATGCAAGACTAAAAGCTGTCAGTGCTGAAAGTGGATGTCCCCTTGCAACCAGCACGCCTATGGCAGATAATATCCCCTGAGTCACAAAAAGATAAAACATTGCTGTTAAAAGGATCGAAAGGGAAACGCCACCTGAAAAAACAAGAAGTGTCAGCATCCCGACTATCATTAAGATAAATGCGATCGTTATGGCTTTTAACCAGCTAAAGCCTTTTTTTGGGATCGTTGATAGTTCATCAATTGTTGGCAATGTCTCAGGGGCATCAAGATATTTCTGGATACCTTCACGATGGCCTGCTCCCACAACTGCAACAACTTTACCCTGATTTGACAAATCAAGAAGATTCTTGGCCATAAAGGCATCTCTTTCATCGATCAGGACAATTGCGGCGCTAGGTGCAAGTTTTCTCAGTTCCCCTATAAGCTGGGTAACTACATCCTCATTGGTGACCGTTTCCATATCGATCTTTTCCGAACCGAAACCAAAAGATGCTCCCACAAGAGAGCCAAAAAGCTTCAATTTCTCATAAAACGACATCCTGTTCCAGAAACGCCCCAGAGTAAGCTGGATATCCCTATCAATAAGAGCGATCTTCGCACCGCTCTTTTCAGCCTGCTGGATAGCTGCCATCATTTCAGCCCCTGGTTTTACGCCTGTATCTGCGCCAATTTTTTTCTGGACATATGCCAGAAGCCAGTGTAGCATGAAATAGTAGAACTTTCCACCGCTTAACAGTTCCTTGAGATTGACTTCCTTTACTTCTTCGTCTTCACCCTTTATCGCCTTGAATCTTGCCTTATCAAGTTCAACGGCCACGATATCGGGTTTTTCCCTCTCTATTACTTCATTAACTTCTGCAATGCTTTTTTCGGAAACATGAGCTGTTCCAACGATTATGATCTTTCCCGGAATGGAGAGCAGGTTCTTGCAATTAAAATTGCAGCTCAGGTTATATGTGCCATTATTCATGTTATTCCAGTAATTGCACAGCCCTCAGTAGGTCTGTCCTTGAAACAATACCTGTCATTTTCTTTTCATTTAATATAATAATTCGTCCTATATTGTTCATTGTCATAAGTTTTAAGGCTTTTATGGCATCATCATCTTCTTTCAGACTGATAATATCTTTGGTCATTATATCCCTTAAAATGACATTCTTGCGTTCTTTATCGGGTATACTATGAACATCATTAAAAGTTACTATCCCTATTACTTCATTTCCTTCAACGACAGGATAGCCCATATGTTTGTACCTGAACATAAAACCCACAAGTTCATCAACTGACATCCCGGGAGGAACGGTCTTTATATCTCTTGTCATTATATCTTTTATTTTTATCCCTTCAAGTGTGACGCTTATCTGTGTGGACTTATCCTCTTCCGCCGCCCCGATATATATGAAGAACGCGATGAGTAAATACCATAGACCTCCTGGTACGACAAATCCGATAATACCCATAAATATCGCGAACATCTTACCCACATTAGCGGCGATACTGGTCGCTTTCTTATAATCCATTTTTGAAGCAAGCACTGCCCTTAATACTCTTCCTCCATCCATAGGAAATGCCGGGATAAGGTTGAAAATAAAGAGAATGATATTTATATATGCTATGAGCCAGAGCAGGTGAAGAAGAGGATTATTGATAGATATATCAGTCTTTATAAATTCATATACTATTATCAACACCGAACCTATCAAAAGACTGACGCCGGGTCCGGCAAGTGCCATTTTAAACTCAATTTTAGGATCTCTTGGTATCTCTTCAAGGGATGAAACGCCTCCAAACAGAAAAAGCGTAATTCCCTGGATGTTCGTGCCATTTTTCTTTGCTACGATGGAATGACCAAGTTCATGCAATAGAACACAGAAAAATAGGAGGATAGCAACCGATATCCCAAGGGTATAACGCAGGATTGCTGGTTCAACGTCCCCAAAACCCAAAATAGGGTCGTTGTTCGCAAAAATGTATCCCATAACAGGGATTATTAGAAGGAAACTAATGTGTAATTTTATGGGAATTCCCATTATTTTCCCTATCTGATATGATGAATTCATGTTGCCCTTAAATCTTTAAATAAAGCCCTTAATATTTTTCCTAATACATTACTGTATTATATAAATGCATTACGCAATGAAAAAAATTACCAATTATTCAATCTCGATCAATTCAACAATTACAGGATATTTAATTACTTTGTAATTATTTAACTTAATATAGACGTTCTCGATCTCCTTGGTGGTAAAACCCGCTTTCAATAATTCTATTCTTTCTTGAGGAGTTTCTAGCATTTGCGTATCACCTATCGATAAAATTCTAATTTTCTAAAGGATGGCAAGAGGAGTTTTTGCCATCCTTTTAATTTATTTCTAACAACCTATCCATTTATACAAATTATGCAATTTCTAAAATGTATTTTGTTGCATATATAGATATATTATAATTTTTATGCTCAGTATTATAGTAATAATAAGGTCATTTTTTTCAACAGTTTATTAAAAATCCCTCATACAGGAAAAAAATACAAAATGATTAATATATCTTTAAGAGTATAGACTTTATCCGATAATCTTAAGCTTATTAAACCAATCATTCATTATATCAGGTAAATTATGGAAAATACTGAAAACGACGTAAAGAATCGGGAACTTCTTGGAGGGTTGGAGATTTCTTCAACAAAAGATATAGAAGTTCCAAAAAAAATGATAGATCAGGTGATCGGCCAGGAACATGCCGTTGAAGTTGTGCGAAAAGCCGCCAACCAGCGAAGGCATGTAATGATGCTTGGAACGCCGGGAACAGGAAAATCGATGTTAGCAAAAGCAATGGCCGAATTGCTCCCAAAAGAGGAATTGCAGGATGTTATGGTCTATAATAATCCTGATGATTCGAATAATCCGAAGATACGTATCGTACCTGCCGGAAAAGGTAAAGAGATCACTGATGCGCATAAAGTAGAGGCGCAAAAAAGGACCACAGCGCGCAATATGTTCATAATGCTGCTTGTTCTTGGTATAGTCGGATATTCCTTCCTTGTGGGTGAATATCTCATGGGTATAATCGCAGCAGTTTTGATAGCCATGATGATGCGCCAGTTCATGCCAAAAGAGACCGCATTGATCCCCAAGCTTCTTGTTTCTAATACAGGGAAGGAAATGGCCCCATATATTGATGCCACAGGCGCCCACGCAGGAGCGCTCCTTGGCGATGTTCGCCATGACCCTTTCCAGTCAGGCGGGCTTGAAACACCAGCACATGACAGGGTCGAAAGCGGCGCTATCCATAAGGCGCATAAAGGTGTACTTTTCATCGACGAGATCAATACGCTCAGGATCGAATCCCAGCAGAATCTCCTGACAGCCCTGCAGGAAAAAGAATTTGCGATTACAGGACAATCAGAGCGTTCAAGCGGCGCTATGGTCAAAACAGACCCCGTCCCATGTGATTTTATAATGGTGGCGGCAGGTAATCTTGATGCCATTAAGGGTATGCATCCAGCACTTCGCTCACGGGTCAAAGGCTATGGATATGAAGTTTATATGAGTGATACAATAGAGGATACCCCGGCCAACAGGACAAAACTCGTCAGGTTCGTCGCGCAGGAAGTAGTAAAGGATGGTAAGATCCCACATTTTGACAGCGGCGCTGTTGAAGAGATCATCCGTGAAGCACGCAGGCGCGCGGGCAGGAAAGGACACCTGACACTTAAACTCAGGGATCTTGGGGGTCTGGTGAGGGTAGCGGGAGATATAGCTCACGGGGAAAATGCGCCATTGACTACAGCCGCCCATGTGCTAAAAGCAAAGAGCATTGCCCGTTCTGTTGAACAGCAACTTGCATTTCAGTATCTTGAGCGAAGAAAAGATTATAAGCTCTATATAAAAGAAGGAGCTCAGGTTGGAAGAGTGAATGGACTAGCAGTTATGGGTGAGGATTCTGGAATTGTGCTTCCCATAATCGCAGAGGTAACTCCCACGCAATCCACATCCGAAGGTCACATTATCGCAACTGGAATGCTAAAAAATATTGCACGGGAAGCAGTACAGAATGTCTCAGCCCTTATTAAGAAAACTACAGGTAAGGACATATCAAAAATGGACGTACATATCCAGTTCGTAGGGACATATGAAGGAGTAGAAGGCGATTCTGCAAGCATTTCCATTGCCACTGCAGTACTTTCTGCGATCCAGGGTATTCCGGTTGACCAGACCGTTGCAATGACAGGTTCACTTTCTGTCAGGGGAGATGTTCTTCCTGTCGGCGGTGTTACTTACAAAATAGAAGCGGCGGCTCTTGCAGGAATAAAGACCGTGCTTATCCCGAAATCGAATATGGGAGACGTTCTCATTGAAGATGAATACAAGGATAAGATAAGAATAATCCCTGTGTCGAATATTGAAGAAGTACTGGAATACAGCCTTGTAGGTAAAGAAAAGGATGGCCTTATTGCAACGCTTAAAAAATTCGCATCAAGAACAAGATTCAATATCCCTATTACTGAAACAAAACCAATGGCCATAGTGTGATTATATTATGGATTTTTTTGATACAAGGATACTGAAAAGTGTCAGCACATCCATTCAGATCGATAATGGTGAGATCCGTGAGATCTCAAATAATTTTTCAAGTGGTGCTGCTGTAAGGGTCCTTGATCACGGATCGTGGGGTTTTGTATCACTGGATGGTGTTTTTGATGATCTGAATACTGCAATTTCCTCAGCAGGAAAACTGGCTGGATATGCAAGAAGCAAAAGCCCCAGGAACCCGATAGAGCTTGCTCCTATAAATAAACCTGATCTTAAAGATCTTCCAGAGGTGAGGGAGAATCCCGGAGATATTCCAATTGAAGATAAGGTCAAACTGTTGTTGGAAATCGAGAATAATGCGAAAATTGAAGGAATTAAGAGTACGAATGCGGTTTATTCTGAGTCTCTCATAAATGTAAAATATTCAAATTCAGAGGGACTTGATTGTGAATATTCTTTAAACCGGGTAGGATTTGCCATAAGTGCAATAGCCCAGTCAGAAGGTGTCTATCAGATCGGAAGGGAAAGTCGGTTTGGCGTGATGGGTTTTGAGCTCTTTAAGAAACATGATGCTTTCGAACTTGCACAAAAAGCCGCAACTACGGCAATTGAGCTTCTGTCAGCATCTACTCCAAAAGCGGGGACATATCCTGTTATCCTTGACCAGGAACTTGCAGGCGTTTTTATCCATGAGGCTGTCGGTCATGCCGTGGAAGCAGACCATGTGCTTGAAGGAAATTCCATCCTTTCAGGAAAGATCGGTGAACATATAGCATCTCCCCTCGTAACGGTATATGATGATCCATCTCTTCATGAATATGGATATTATCCGTTTGATGACGAAGGAGCAGGATCAAAGAGGACCACTTTGATACAGGACGGCATCCTGAGATCCTTTATCCATTCAAGAGAGACAGCAGGAAAACTTGGGGGTGAAAGCCGAAATGCCCGCGCCCAGGGATACGGCCGGCCAGTTATACGGATGAGCAATACCTTCATCGCTCCTGATGGGATGAAATTTGAGGAAATGCTTTCTGAACTAAAAAATGGAATATACCTTACAGGTTCGCGCGGAGGGCAGGTCAATCCTGGTGAAGGAGTTTTCCAGTTCAATGCCGAGAGGGGTTTTATCGTAAAGAATGGCGAGCTTACAACGCCTCTTCGGGATGTTTCATTATCAGGGAATACTCTTGAGATATTGAATAGCGTGTCCGCTGTTGGAAATGACCTTGAAATGAATTCAGGCCGGTGCGGGAAAGCAGGACAGCTTGTGCCTGTTAGTGATGGGTCGCCGCATGTGCTTGTTAATAAAGCGATGGTTGGGGGTAGCGGTTAAGTCAACGAAGCAGATTAACAGTGATCCCGCTAATTATAGCGATCATTAGCGGGATCATCTTGATCGTAAGGGAGAACAAAGAGTCAAACATGAAAAGAAATAAGACAATTATCATTGATGACAAAGGAATAGGAAATACTTGCTCACTGAAGTTGTAAAATATAGCGTTGTAAATAATAACATCTATTTTCCATCTGATTATTTAGAACTTGAATCCAAGTTTAAGGGGGATACTCAGGCAGGTGCTATCGGATCTGATATTAAGACGACCGATGACAAAGTAGTTGATACGGGTGCTGTTATGTCTTTTGAGATCGTGGATCTTATCCAATTCGGGGTCAAGAACACAAATCCGCAGGAGCAGCTACAGAAAGCGTACGACAGCGCGGTCTTTAATTATCTTCAATCCCAGTCCTCAGAGAAAATAACAACACAAATTACAGATATTAATTCGGAATTGTACCAGAAATTGAAAGAATCAAAGATCGAAGAACAATTCGGGATCAAAGTAAACTCAGTGTCATTGCTCAGGCCAACATTTACCAAGATAGCACTGGATGCTCTTGCAGAAAAACAGGCGATACAGGCAAAATCCGAAGGAGAATTGAACGCAGCCAAGAACCGGGCTGCAGCCATAGAAACGATCGCACAGGCGCAAAAGAACCAGGCGGATATATTAAAGAACGTTCCCCAGGAACAGCTTGATTTCAATGCTAAACTGGCATTATATGACACGTTAAAAGGAAATCAGAACGTTATCTGGGTGATCCCATCAGGGCAGCCTGTGGTTTTAACCAAATGATAAAATCATTTTTTCATTTTTTCGATAGCTGCTTTAACTTCTTCATATTTTGCCCCCTTTCTGAGTATCTTGAGATGAACAAGGTCAACAACTGTAGAAGGCTCTCCTGAACAATCTCCTCCGTCAATGATATAGTCCGCGTTGATTTTGATCTGATCTACGCTTTGAGGCGGCACTTCCCCGGAAATATTGGCGCTCGTTGAAGTGATCGGGACTCCCGCAAGCTGTATCAGCTTTATCGTGGTTTCATGATCTGGAAAGCGTATTCCAACAAGCTCAGAACCGGAAGTGAGCATATCAGGGACTTTTTCTTTTTTTTTCAGGACGACCGTGATCGGTCCTGGAAGGAACATTTCGATAAATCGCTTTTCTCTTTCACCTATATACACAAGATCTTTCATCACCCCAAAATCGGATACGGCGACCGAGACTGGTTTGTCTTTATCGCGTCTTTTTATCTTAAATACATTTTCAAGGGCGATATTTGAAAAGATATTTCCACCTATACCATACACCGTTTCCGTGGGATAGACAACAATTCCATCTTTCTTAATTATGTCAGAGGCTTTCTTGATATCCTTTCCTATCATGGATGAGTTCGGTGTTATTTTTGAAAAAAAGTCGTTTTTTTTATATCTAAACTCACGCCAGAACGATCGTTAACGATGCAACAGGGCAGTTCCGTGTGCATATCCCGCATGCGATACAAACGGCAGAATCAATTACTGCAGCGCCTTTTGTTACATATATCGCAAGTTTTGCTGTATTTGAATCAAAATCATCCGCTTTTGAGAGTTTTGTATTCTGTGGGCAAACTGACACACATATTCCACATCCATTGCAAATATCTGATTGCATTAATTTCTTATCTTTCGCCATAGTGTACGATACTTCCTGGAACGATATGAATATTTCGATTAATACTGGGGTTCCAACCCTTCAAGCCTGCTTTTAATTTCCTGGCTTAATCCTGAATTTAGCTCTTTTTTCTCACGTTCTTTATGCACTGCATCAATACCTATTTCAAATAACCTGTCAAGTTCAGTTGAAGAGCTTATTGATAATAATGTCAGGACACTTGGCATCTGACCATTCCGTAAGAGAATACCTTTAAAGATCTGTCCGATCTCGCTGGATAACTTTTCAACTTCACTTGTGATGTCGTTAATATTCAGGTATTTTTCATCCCCTTCAATAATCATCATCGCCCTGTTTGACTCCTTATAAGGTTCAAGCTTAAAAAGCAAACCTGCATATGAAATACTGTGCTGGATAACAGATTTTATAGACATGGTCTTATCACCTTTGGCAAAACCCATCGTTGCAAGCTTGGATCCTCCTGACATGACCGTTTTAAAATCCCCCAGATCAGTTACCATCATCATTTCGCTGTCAAGTGCCTTTAATAGAAAGAGAAACCTTCTTGCAACAGTCGAATTTATTTCATCATAGGCGTTTTTTATGTCCTTTCCCAGATGTTTGAGATATTGATTATCCACAATTATGGTACCATCGCAATTTCCATCCATTATCTCTCGTACACAAAAAATTGAATTTTGCAGATAGATCGATCCCTCTTCCCTGAAGGGAAGCACAATGATCCCATAAACGTTGTATTTATATCGTTCTTTCATCGCATCTATCAAAAGCGGTGCAAAAGACGAACCTGTTCCGCCTGATGAAGAAGCAATAACGAAAGCAACATCAAAATCACCCCGCTCCTCAATGACCCTAAGCAGCAGCTCTTTATTTTCTTCAAAAGTCTTTTTCCCGACATTACGGTTAGCTCCAACCCCATGCAGATGCGGCACCTGGATCCTGTCTTTCGCTTTGGTATGTTTCAATTCTTTCAGGTCATTTACTGCTGTATTTATAGCGAGTGTTTCGACATGACTTTTGAATTTTTGATTTCCATAATATTTTGCTAAAGAGCTTCCCCCGAACGCCTCTTTATTGATGGAATCCAGAATCCTGTTCCCACATTGTCCAACACCGATAACAAGTATATTCAGCATATTTCCTCTAGAACGAATATTCTCTATGTCTTCTAATAACAAATAACGCTATCCCAACAACAATTATTATAGCAGGAATAAGGATGTAAAGATAATTTTTTTCGTTTTCTGTAACAATGATGGGGTCTGAATTGGAAATGAAACCATTTGAATCATCGGAATACATAGTTTTTAGGATAATAGAATAATTTCCATCTTCTATACCTTTTAATGTCACAAAATATTCTTCAGATTCACCTTGTTCGATCTTCTTATAGACCTGCCGTAGATCTCCTTTAGTTACTTCCATACCTTTCGGGACCTGTCCATCTATAAGTATTGATTCTGCAGAATTATTTCCATTGTTTTTTATATTCACTGTGACTTCGATCAGATCACCTGTGAATATTTTTTTTTTATCAAGGGTAATTTCTGTTAGAAGATGGGATTTTTCGATCTTGTCCCCCAGAACAGATATAGATATAGAATTTGATCGTGCAGTTTTTGAACCATATTTGATAGTGGTAGGTTCTATGTTATATGAACCCGGTTCTATTGCCTTAAGAGCAAATAAAAGCTCGATACTTTCACCCTCTTTGAGTTCATTTTGTATTACGGGGGGAAACCTTGAACCGGGTGCGCTTGTGAATCCTGACGGGAACCTGTCCTCAAATGAAAGGTTATATGCTGTTCCATTACCAGTATTTTTAACCAATAATTTGAATTCAACAACATCCCCTATGTTCAATGTTGTCTTGTCGATTGATTTTTGTAATTCAATGTTTGGTATTTTATATGAAACTGCCACCGCACTTTCGACAGTATATCTTTCCGGAAATGACCACTCAGTCGGATATTCTATAGTGATCTTTGCGATGGTTTGAGAAATAAATGAGTAATTAAGCTTGATCTTATTAAAAGGTTCATTATTAATAGAAGGATCTTCATTTTCGCGTAAATGATACTGTCTTGTCATTCCTCCTGTAGTCAGGTTGACAATAACGAAGTGATAATATTCAATTGGATTACTCATTTCGATAACTTCAATTTTATAATATCCACCCATAAAATTCAATCCAGTATTATTTTCAAGTAAAAATATATCGGTTTTAACAGCGCCAGCAGGCATTGAAAAAAGTAATACAATTAAAAATATATAAGTAATTTTTCCCGATAATTCAAAACAATTCTTCATAAATGAACTCATTTACAAACCAGTCTATGCTATCTATTATACTTAAACCTTATGAGCATGATATGTATGGTTAAGATTATATATCACATCTCTATCCTGGATATCACGCCATGAAGCTTGTGAGGCGGGAGTTTATAAAATTGCACAAAGGCAGGAGTAAGTCTTTTAATAGCAGAATAGATTCTCCAGATAACATTATCTGAAACAATATCTTCTAAACCATAAAATATCGTTTTTTCCTCTACCCCATTCTCTTTCAGGATCTTCTCAACATCAATTACTTCCATATATCCCATATAAATTTCAAATAGTCTTAATCCATCAGAAAGATGGCTTTTAAAAGAACCTGAAACTCCAAACGGATTCTCAGTTTTTATAAGGGAAACTATTATATTATCTTCATAGATTATGTTATTATTGAACATTATATTTTCAATGTAAGGCGGAACCTTCTGAATGTCCCTTGCAAAGAAAAGAGCTGTACCTCTTATTTTAGGTAAGATTTGATACAATTCATTATATTCCAGGAGAAAAACATCCAGACTCCTTGGGGAAAGAGATTCCCCAAGCTTTTTTTGCCCTCTGGTGTAAATCATAATTACACTGAAAGGTATCAAGGCAAGAATTATAGACCAATAACCTCCGTATGGTATCTTGTTCAGGCTTGAGAGAAGGAATACAATATCAATAATTGTAATGAAAATAGCGATCGTGAGTTTTGACCGTATATTCTTTAAATAGAATATCCATGACATCATAAAACCTGTAAGAACCATATCCCCCGTAACAGCAAGACCATAAGCAGCTGCAAGACTATGTGATTCTTTGAAAAAGAACATTACGAATAGTACCGAAAAAAGTAAAAACCAATTCGCTGAATCTATATAGATCTGGGATTGAAGCATTCGTGATGTGTAATCAACTTTGAGCATAGGCAGGATTCGTGTGGTTATACCCTGGTATACTATGGAAAACATTCCGCTTATCATTGCCTGGGAAGCGATTATTGTTGCAAAGATACTGAGAATAAGGAATGGAATGTAAAGTATCTGTGCCTGGTTAAAAATCATTTCAAAGAGAATACTTTTTGCCTCAGGATGCTGGATCGCATAAGCACCCTGGCCCAGATAATTTAACAAAAGTGCAAAAAATACAAAATACCATGCTCTGACTATGGGAAGCCTTCCCAATTGCCCCATATCAGCGAAAAGGGCTTCTCCTCCAGTGGCGCACAGGATGACCTGCGAAAGTACAAAGAATCCTACTAAGATGTTTTCCATCAAGAAAGCAATAGCATAATAAGGATTTATGGCTTTTAACACTGAAGGGACTTGAATTATTGAAATTATTCCCGAAAATGCAAGAGACAGGAACCAGATCAGCATCAAAGGACCAAAAGCCTTTGCGACTTTTTCTGTTCCTTTCTTCTGGATAGCAAATAATGCCACTGCAATAAATGCTGCTATAATAACAAGAGTCTGCGTCTGTGTTCCCTCAAAACCCGGGATCAATAATATTCCTTCTACAGCACTGAGTATGCTTATGGCCGGAGTAATTACACCATCGCCAAAAAGAAGAGAGATGCCGATAAACGACAGAAGGGTTACAAACCCCACCTGTCTCCCTGATTTTAACATAGGGATAAGGATCTCCCGAAGAACTATTGTGCCCCCTTCACCTTTTTGCCCAAGGCTCATGGCAAGCCAGGCGTATTCTATGGATACGATAGTGATCAGTGTCCATATAATAAGAGAAAGTATTCCAAGTATATGACTTTCTGTAAGTGTCGTCATCATTAAAACGATCGTCAGGGTATAGATGGGGCTTGTTCCTATATCACCAAATACAAGACCTAGCGATTTGATGATTCCTTTGATTTTTTCCCTGTCATACATAGTTGTTTATATCCAATTTTTAAAAAATTTCTTTGCGAATAATAAATATGTGGTCTGCATATCTAAAATGATCCCGGACAAAATTTTATTTATTTTATTCCACGAATGGTTTTCCAGATTTTAATATAACATCCGCGACTTCAGGTCTCATAGAATCAGGTGATGGCCTCTTTCCTGCTTCTATCATCTGCCTCATTTTTGTGCCGCTAAAATCCACCCTGTCAGAATGGGGGCATATCTTATCGTTTGAGATCCCGCCGCATTTATTACAGTAGAAGAATGACATGAAGAACATTGGTTCTATGCCAATATCAGGGAATTCCTTGAAGATCTCCTGTGCAGCGAATGGATGATAATAACTTCCAACGCCTGCATGATCTCGACCTATAATGAAATGAGTGCATCCATAGTTCTTCCTGACAATGGCATGGAAGATCGCTTCCCTGGGGCCTGCATAGCGCATCTCGGTCTGGAAAATACCAAGAACGACCCTGTCTTTGGGATAATAATTTTCAATAAGGACCTCGTAACTATCAAGTATGACCTCATCCGTGAAATCGCCTTTTTTCTTCTTTCCGATCACAGGGTTTATGAAAAGCCCATCCACCACAGTAAGTGCGGATTTCTGTAAATATTCATGACCAAGATGCGCGACATTGCGCGTCTGGAAACCAACTACTTTTTCCCAGCCTTTTTCCTTGAAAAGATTCCTTGTCTCTTCTGGTTTCATGGCATATTTATAATAGGGGGTTTTCGATTCGTTCACCAGGTTTATCCTGCCGCCAAGCAGTCTGTCCTTCATGGAATAGGTCTTTGCAACGCCTGGGTGGGCAGCATCGTTCGTCCCATACACCTGCTCTGCGAATGTTCTTTTATCATAGCCGAATGTTTCTTCGACCTGCATTACTGCTACAATATGATCATTATTCTTAAGAAGGATCTCATCTCCTTCTTTTATCTCATTGTTATCTGTGTCAAGCACAATGGGAAGGGTCCAGGGAATATCGTCAGCCAGGCGCTTCTTATAAAGTATGCTTTCATAATCTTCATGGCATGCGAAACCTTCAAGTGGGCTGAATAATCCTGATGCGATATTTTCGACATCTTTCATGAGGTCAACACTGATCGGGACGCTCTGGTAATCTGAGGCTTCATCGATAACCTTTTTTCGTTTTTGTTCGTTTAATGTTCTGTTTATTAATTTTCCGCCGTGAGGCTTTATTTGAGTCATGTTTATCCCGGGTTTAGCTCTCAGATTGAATTGATTTGTAATAATTGTTTGTGATGGGTTGTCAAGATAAGATTCATTTTCACAATAAGAAAAATTTCAACCCAAAAATCTTGTTCCATGCATGATGGCAAGCCTGAAATACAATTCAGCCATAATGTCATGCAATGAAGCGAAATTGGGCATTTTGTGTATAAGTATATCTGTGTTATTATTTCTTCTAAAGTCTCTTTACTTCTTCACATTCCCTGCATGAAGTCCGCATTCCTTCTTCGTGGCGTCTTCCCACCACCAGCGCCCTTCGCGCTCATGCTGTCCGGGAAGCACAGGCTTTGTGCATGGCTCGCATCCTATGCTGAAAAAACCTTTTTCATGTAATTTATTAAAGGGAACATCGTTCTCCCTGATATAATCCCATACCTGTTTTGAAGTCCAGTTCGCTAGTGGATTGAACTTCAAAAGATTGCCTGTTCCAAACACCGGGTCTTTCTGTATGACCGGCACACTTGCCCTTGTTCCAGGGCTCTGGTCTTTTCGCTGTCCTGTTATCCAGGCATCCACTGTATTTAAAGCGCGCTTTAATGGATCAACTTTTCGGGCGTCACAGCATTCCTTGTGACCGTCATTATAAAATGAATACAATCCTTTTTCCTTTACCAGTTTTTCAGTCGCGTCGCGGTTTGCGAAATACACTTCAATGTTGATATTATATTTTTTCCTGACTACCTCGATGAACTGGTAAGTCTCAGGATGCAGGCGCCCTGTGTCAAGCGAAAAGACCTTAAAATCATTACTGATCTTCTTCGCCATGTCGATCAATACAACATCCTCAGCGCCGCTGAAAGATATTGCGATATTCTTAAAATTTGCAAGTGCAAGCCCAAGGATATCCTGGGGTGATCTATTTTCATAATCCTGTCCTAATTTTTCTATGTTAAGTTTTTCTGGCATATTTTCTCCTTCTATTTTCCTATTCTCTTTTATTTTCCCATTCTTTTTTATTTTAATAATATTTCATTACTGAATTTTTCAAATCCTACACGATCAAGGCATGTACCCAATCTTTCTCCTATTTTGGTATTCTTTTTCGCCCAGTTTATGATATTTCGAAATATCGCAACGGCTTCCTCCGGGGATCTTGCGTCTGTCAATTCAACTCCAAGCTTTGGGTGTTTTCCGATCTTTCCCCCTACTATAATCTTATAGCCTTTCCATTCTTCAGTGATTAGATCTGTTGGGCAGGTTCCTACACATGCGCCGCAAAAGTTGCATTTATCCCAGAGTATTTTTATTTTTTCATTTTCAAGGACAAGGGCTTTCTCAGGGCACATGAATGTGCAGGTTCCGCAGCCTGAGCATGCATCGATATGAATTACAGGTTTCATGATACCCATAACTCCAAGATCATTTTCCTGCGGTTTTGCGCAGGAGTTTGGACATCCGGTCACCGCGAATTTGATCTTGACAGGCATATCCTCACCGAAGAATTCCTTATCAAGCAGGTCTCCCAGTCCATATGTGTCTATGAGGCCATAGTTGCATTCCGAATTGCCGGGACATGATACTATATTTCGGATCCTTGGGCCGCAGGAGCCAGGCGGGGTGCCGTTATCTTCAAGTTCTTTTGTGATGGCATCGAGCTGGCGGATATGAACGTCAGGTATCTGTAATCCCTGCCGTATCGTGATATGGATTTTACCGGTTGCGTATTTTTCAGAAAGATGAGCAATACCTGATAGCTGCTTTGAGGTAAGATTGCCGCAGGGAGTACGTAACCTGACCACAAAAAGGTCCTTTTGTATCTGCTTCATATACCCGGATTTTTTTAATGATGCTACGTCAAGTTTTTCTAAGCTCATGGTGCACCATGATATACAGATTGATATTTAAATAATTCTGGGGGATGAGTTAACTTTTTTGTATCCAGGGAACTATAAGGAATAATGCGTTTTGATCTGCACATTCATTCAAACCACTCCCCTGATAGCGCAATGGATGTCGATGATATCTTGCGAAAAGCGGTGAAAAAAGGACTGGATGGCATCGCGATATGCGATCATGACACCTTGACCGGAAGTTTTCACGCCAGAAAACGCGTCATCGAGTTAGATCTTCCTTTGCTGTTACTGCCCGGAGTTGAAGTCTCAACGAACCGTGGTCACCTGGTCGTACTTGGAGTAAGAGAAGATATACCATCTGGTCTTGATCCAGTTGATACTATTAGAATAGCAAAACAAAAAGGGGGTTTGGTTATTGCTGTGCACCCATTTAAGAAACGAAGCATCGGGAATGTGGATGGGTTAGACATTGATGCCATTGAGACTTTCAATTCACGATGCATATTCGGTGAGAATATAAAAGCACAAAAGATGGCAGGGGAACTCAACATACCGCAGGTAGGGGGGAGCGATTCCCACATGCTGGCAACAATAGGTTCTGGATATACGGAAATTGACTCAGAACCTGATGAGATCTCTGTACTTAATGCAATCAGGAATGGAAAAACCCGCTCTGGTGGAAAAAATGCTCCAATTTATATTTTAATATTACAGCTAATTCATGGTGTCATCCGCAAAATAAAGAAGATCCTGTAAAATCCTGTTGCAGAGTCGTATAGAAAGATATTTTATACTGTTGATCTATACTAAGAAGCGTAATGGCTGATTATGATACGATCGTAGTAGGGGGAGGAATTAGCGGCTTATTATCAGCCCTGGTTCTTTCAAAGCATGGCAAGAAAGTCCTGGTGCTTGAAAAAGATGATATTCTGGGTGGAAATTGCAATAGCTACATGGTTGATGGTTTCCAGGTGGATACGGGTCCTCATGCAATTACCCATCTCAGGGAAGGTCCGCTTCGTCGGTTGATGGATGAATATTTTAATTATCTGCCTTTTTTCGTGGATTACGGGCATTATTATGTTCGCACGGACAAAGGCCTTACAAAGATACCATCAAATGTAAAAGAATTTGTAACTTTTGATGTGCTTCCCAGAAAAGATAGGCTTCTTCTATCACAGGCATTGACAAAAGCCATGACACAGATGACTTTCGGGATGCTGGATGGAGAGCAACCGGTCTATGATTATCTTCCAAAAGGGCTTTCCATGGACACCCATGATTTTGTAAATGCTATTGCATATTTCCTTTCCGGGAAATCTATGAAAGAAACATCGGTTAACCGCGTATTGTATGGAAGCAGTTTTATGAGAGATAGCGTATCGGTGGATGTTTTTAAAGACGAAGAAATCTTGCCTGATCCATCCTATGCATCACAAATTACGGATATGTTATCAAAATACCATTTAATGGATCACCTTTCTTCACTGGGTAGGCTTGCGACAAATAAAGTCGCATATGCGCAGGCATACCCTCGCGGAGGCTTGAAATCATTATTGAATGCAGTTCTGTATTCCATGCCAGACACAGTCCGGATAAAGACCGGTTCAAGGGTCATTCAGATCTTAAACGATGGTGAGAAAGTAACAGGTGTCTCTACAGATACAGATTCATATAGCTCTGATACAGTTGTTTATACTGGTTTTGCCAAACATCTTCCTTCGCTTGTCCAGCTACCACCGGATTATGTGGCAGATCTTTCAAGGATAGACCAGACGCTTAGCCTTACTATATGGCTTGGATTAAAACAAAAAATGAAGGAATTTGATTATACTGGATCGGAAGTATGGTTCAGGGGCGGAGCATACTGGGCGATGCCTATCAGTAATTATGATGAAAGCCTTGCGCCAGAGGGCAAGCAGCTGGTGGGTTTCACATTTGTTATTGATGATAAAAATGATATTGAGAATGAAAAGAAAAATGCGCTTGGTTTGATCATGAAGGCTGTACCTGGCATTGAAAATAATATTGAGATGACCCATTACCAGCTGACGATACCAGAAAAGGCTGCTGTAACTATCAATGGATATTTCGCAGGAATAAGATCACCTGTTAAAAATCTTTACCTGGCAGGAACAGATACTGATAAACGAAGCATGGGAGTGACCAGAGCAGCTTATTCGGCACTTGAACTTTTAAAAGCCATGAAGGAAGATAAGAATATTTGAGGTTTGCTTTTATATAAAAAATAAAATAGCTTTCAAACCCAATAATTTATTTTATCTTCCTTTTTTTCATGTATTCAGAAATACCTGAATTAAGGACAATCACAATGCCTGCTGTGAAGATCAAAAATCCCAGGAATTTCATCTCCTGGTATGTTTCTCTCAGGAGGATCAAAACTCCAGTATGAAGCACCAACAGACCAAGGATCAGGGACATTATTTCCTTATGCCCGGGAAAAAAAACATAATATATAATACCGGAAGACCATGTCCCGATACCCAGATACAAAAATGACATATTATTAAAATAAATCCCCGCAATTACAAATAAACTCCCAAGTATTGCCAGCAGGGCTATTTTTTTCTTATCCATTTCAATTCTTAGTTATCACTGAACATGTATTTTAATCTTCGTTTTTTACTTCTATTTTTATTTCGCGCATTAATTTAACACCAAGTCCCCCGATCCTTCCCCCTGCTGAAGCCACAAATGTCATAAGCCCGAACCATAGTCCCATATTCATCATTTTGCTTGATTCAGCCCCTGAGATGAGTTCTGTTTCTGCAGGCGGTGTCCCGACGATCAACAGCGCATAACCTATATCTTTGATGCTTTTTAATTTTTTTAATTCCATCTTTTCACTTCGACATTGATTTTAGTACCTTTTTAATATTAAAATTGTCGACATATAAATTTATCCTGTGTGAATATGATGGAAAAATAGCAACTAACACAACGAACTCAATGCGAACTCAAGCCTCCAGAGCTCGTTTAAGCTAGTATCAGTTCACAGATTTTTTTCGTTCCTTCTTCTTCCCATCCCCATATGCAGTTTCAATAGCCTTCTTGCTGATCTTTTTATAATATTTTTCCATTTTCTTATTGAAATCTTCCTTGCCATCCCAGAACTGCGGAGTCCCAAGTCGTTTTATGATAGCAGCAGGCACATCAGGGGCGGTTATGTTAACCGAGAAGGATTCAAGCCCCCCACTGCCCCAGAACCCATCTGCAGATAAAGGAACTTCCACCTGAATAGGGACTTCTATCTTTACATCTTGCGGTTCTTGCGCCTTCTCCTCCCCAACCCGCTTCTTCCTTAATGAAACCGTGATCTCATCTTTAGTCCGCCCCCTCAGGTTAAAAAGCATGAAAGGATCGCGGTCAAACTCCTCTGCAAGAATATAATATACAGCCGCTATGTGCTTACATGGGTTTGCGCTGTCAGGGCATGAACAATCAGTTTTGATATCTTTTGAAGATGCCGGGAAAAGAGACATGCCAGCCGACTTGAAGGCTTCCTCAATATTCTGGGGCATCTCCCCTGCAAGCAGTTTTGCTGCAAATACGGCTTTTCCAGACATTTCTGAAATGGCTTTTTCCCATTCAGCTTCAGTGAATGATTTTACCTCAATTTCTACTTTATATGGTTTGGGTGTTGAGCCCTGGACGCTTGCAGTAACTTTTCCTGGTGTGAGTTTAAAACCAATGACCTGCCCGCCCCTTGCATATCTTCGTCCCCTTTCAAGCCTGTTGCTCCAGCCAAAAGAGTCAAGGATCGAGACCCAGCGCTTTGACCACCATGTGTCGCCAATGCTTCCGCGCTTGCTCTTTGTTTTTATGCCGCCTTCAACTTTTATGGGTTTTGAAGAGGTGTAACCGCCCCAGAAATCATCGCGATATCCCATTTAGCCCTCCCTGCCCTTATTATCCATATTATTCATATCTGACCGCCTCACGCCTCAGCGTGAACAGGTCTTTTAACTGATCGGTACTCATTTCGGTCAGCCATCCTTCTCCTGTGCCTATGATGTTCTCTGCAAGCTCTTTCTTGGTTTCTATCATCTCATCGATCCTTTCCTCAAGCGTCCCGTCGCAGATGAACTTGTGAACCTGCACGTTCTTTGTCTGCCCGATCCTGAAGGCACGGTCTGTGGCCTGGTTCTCGACAGCAGGATTCCACCAGCGGTCAAAGTGGAACACATGGTTTGCCCGCGTGAGGTTAAGACCCACTCCGCCAGCTTTGAGCGAAAGAATAAATATCCGGGGGCCGTTCTTTTCAGAAAAACGAATCACCATCTGATCTCTGTGCTTCTGGCTCACCCCGCCGTGCAAAAACATTACCTCCTGCCCGAACACTTTCTGGAAATGCGCCTTTAGCATGTTCCCCATCTGGGCGAACTGAGTGAATATAAGCGCTGAATCGCCTTCGGCAAGTGCTTCTTCAAGCATCTCGGTAATGCGGTTCAACTTGCCTGAGCGGTCAGGAAGCGATGAGCCATCATCAAGAAAATGCGCTGGGTGGTTACATACCTGCTTTAGCCTCACAAGGGCCGAGAGGATAGCGCCTTTTCGTTCTATACCTTCGGTTTCATTTATTTTCCTTAGCATATCGTTGACAACAGCTTCATAGAGTGTGGCCTGCTCTTTTGTGAGATTGCAATGTTCTTTGACCTCGATCTTATCTGGCAGGTCTTTTATGATGGTTGTATCTGTTTTCAGGCGGCGAAGAACAAATGGCGTGACAATGGTGCGCAATTGTATACCCGCCTCTTTATTATTATAACGCTCGATCGGAAGGGCAAAAGACCTCCTGAAACCGGTGGCAGAGCCAAGATATCCGGGATTCAGGAACTCCATGATCGACCAGAGTTCGCTCAGTCGGTTCTCAACAGGAGTTCCTGTTAGAGCTATGCGATAATCAGCCTGTATCCTTCTGACAGCCTGTGATTGTTTGGTCGAGGAATTCTTGATATTCTGGGCTTCATCCAGGACTACTCCATTCCACTCAACTTTGTCAAGGATATCCTCATCCCTGTATGTGAGCGCATACGTGCTAATCACAAGATCGTAATTTGGAACTTCGTCCAGGAATTCTTTTTTCTTGCGGCTTATGCCGTGATGCACAAGGACACGAAGCGATGGGGCAAACTTTTTTGCTTCGCGCTGCCAGTTCCCGACAACTGAGGTGGGACAAATGAGAAGAACTGGCTTGACATTACTATCATTCCTCTCCTTTTCTTCTTTGTCCATTAATAATAAAGCAAGGAGCTGAATAGTCTTTCCAAGCCCCATATCATCAGCAAGACATGCCCCGATCCCGTATTGCCGCAGGAATGCAAGCCATGAAAATCCTTTTACCTGGTAAGGACGAAGCTCTCCCATAAAACTTTCGGGCTGCTGCTGTTCTTTTATCTTCTTTTTGCCTGATAATTGGTCAAATAAGGATGACAGTTTCCCTTGCGCCTCAAATCCTGTTACGGGAAGACCTGTTTGCGATTCGCCCTGGATCATACCGAGCTTCATTGCCTCACCCAGTTTTATTTCGCCTGAATTTTTTGATTTGAAGAATTTGATGGCAGTATCTATTTCCTCTTTTTTCAATTCCACCCATTGTCCCCGTATTCGGACAAGTGGCTCTTTGAGGCTTGAGAGATACCTGAATTCCTCTTCGCTGATCGCTTCGCCGCCAAGTGCAAGCTGCCAGTTGTAATTGACTAACGAATCAAAACCAAATATTCCTCTACGCGCCTTTGGCTCAGGTTTTGGTCTTACGTTCAATTTGATCCCGAGCTGCGTTTTTGCGCCTTTATTCCACCAGGGAGGAATGAGTACCCCAAAGCCGCTTTCGGAAAGTAAAGGCGCTGCTTCTTTTAGAAATGCATAGGCATGTTTCGTGTCAAGGTGCGCGGCAACAGGCGTTGCGCTATTGAGGCTGTCCTCGATCGGGGTGAATAATTTTGAGGCTTTTCCCAGGTCAGCCAGCATCTTTTCCTGAGGATGGTCAAATTTTCGCGTCAGGAATTGTAGAGAATCACCGGATTCTTTCCAGACATCCCCTGCAGGAACAAGAAGACTTGGATCATCTGATGCCTGGAGGAAATATCGAAGGCTCCAGCCTTCATCCGATTCCAAAAGCGGCGCTTCAAGCCGGAAACATGTTCGAAATCCCGATGTATGGATCTCATGAATTGGTTCACTCCATGATTTAATTCCTTCTGACAGGCTTTTTAATCCACTGGCATGTGTTTTTATGGGTGCGCCAGTTGCAAGAGATTCAAGCCAGGCTGATGTGAGGCCGGTTGTCTTTGAACTTAGTTCAGAAAGGGACATCCATTTGCGGATGCTGCTATCCACTGCGGTATTTACGAAATCAGACAGATAAGCTTCGGGGTGGGACAGTTTGTTCTGATCAAGGGATCTGCATATTGGCGGCATTCCTGTGGCAAGCATTGACATTCGCGTCAGATCGTCCTGGTCATTGAGAACATACTGCCACCTGGCAAATTTTTGGTTATTGGTTTTGGACTCAACAATCCCTGGAACGAAATGCTGTTTTGAGAGAAGTTCCATTGCGAATTTTGAGACTTTGCTCCAGAACGTGAAATCAGACCCTATGGCAAAATCGTCAAATCCTGTCCAGAAACCGGAAATTGAGGTAAGCAGCGCAACAGCTTCTTCTGGTGGGATGCTTAAACCGTCTAATTGCCATGATGACAGGATAACTTTTTCCATCCTATTTTCGAACTCATCATCACGGATAAGATCAGGGGATGCCTGCGGTGCATCCTGGTATGAGGGAAGTTGTATGAATGTTTTCTCCAGCAGCGATTTTTTGCTTATGTTGCTTTGATCAAAGGAATTGATGATCCTGATAAGATCATCATGCGATGCCTGGAAGGGATGGGGTCGCACGATCTTTGTCGGACTGCGGCCTTTTCGTTTTTCCTGGATCGAAGTTGAAGACTCACCCCATAAAAAGAAGTTACCGCGTTCCTGTATTTGCTCAGGCGGTTTCCATGTCCCATGTAAGACTATCATTAAGAATAAGTCTTCTCTTTGGTATATTGTAATAAATGTTTGGATTATTTCTCAGGCATGCTTACAGCCATCTGATGGTGAAATGGTATTGCTATCAATCTACCTCTGTGCGGTTATATTCAACGGCAAGAATTATATGTGTACATGCACATACACTGATAATATGGCAACAAAAACCATAACAATTTCACTTGATGCTTATGAAAGATTAAAAGCTAAGAAAACCTCCAATGATAGCTTCACAGATATCATATTGAAATTAACCCGAAAAAAGAATACACTTGATTTTATACGTTCCTTGAAACCAAAAACCGAACTTACGGATAATATTGAAAAAGCAATGCTGGAAACAAGAAAAGCAAAGCTGCGGGAAATTGAATTATAATGACCTGTCTTGACACTGATTTCATAATAGACCTGCTTCGCAGAAAATCGGATGCTGAAAGAAAGCTTGAAGAATTAACAGCAGATGGAGACCGGTTGACCACAACGGCATTGAATGCATCCGAGCTTTTCAAAGGCGCTTATAACTGTTCAAAACCAGTGCAGGAAGCTAAGGATGTCAGGCATTTGCTCGATACACTTGACATTCTGGAATTTTCTATCGCGGCAAGTGAAACATTTGGGAAACTTTCGATTGATCTGAAAAGAAATGGAAATGAAATAGGGGATTTTGACCTGTTGATAGCGAGTATTGCTCTTACTCATGGGGAGACTCTTCTCACAAGGAATGTCAGGCATTTCTTTAAAGTTCCGGGGCTGGCTGTGGAGAGTTATTAAAAATTTCAGGAGGGTACATAATTGTCCCTTCTGTGGTCTTGTTCTGGATAGAGATCATAACGGCGCAATTAATATCTTAAAAAGATCGATTAGTACCGTAGGAACTACGGGAATTCAAGCATGTCTAAGCAATCTCAATGGAGAAGCGATGAAGGAGGAAGCTCCAGCCCGAAAGGGTGGGTAGTTCACATTTCCACGAACAAAGGCATGTGATCGCTATCCCATTCTTTATATTTACCAACAGAAAAATCTTTTATGGAATCAAGTGTATTTTTCTTTAAATATATATAGTCAGTATGAAATGGTTTCTTCTCATTAAAAAGATGGAAATATGTCGGATTTGTTTCTCTTCCAAAATCTTCTTTCAAATAATTATGATAAACACTCACGATATCGACTTTATTGAGCATGGCATTAACATCCCGAAAGTCTGCTATAAGAGTAGACCATTGTTTATTATCCCAGAATATATTCCAATTAAAATCACCTAATATAATTATTTCATTATTTAACAGTTCCTTATATTGGTTTATGATATTCCAGACCTGCCCTATATAACGATTTTGAGGGTAATCCCTGTCATTCACAGCCCAAATACCAATGAAAAACATGCCATTTATTTCGACAGGGAGAAAGAACTTCGATGAAGGACTTTTATCCTCAATTTCTGTAATTTTATATTTAGAAAATACAGCTATTCCTTTGTCTTTATTGTCACCTTTCCAGAGCCTGAATGGAAATAATGAATCTGGAAACGCACCAGGATATTTATCAGGGTCTTCACACTCCTGTATGAAAGCAATGTCAGGGTTAAGTCGCTCTACTAAGTCTTTTTGTTTATTTCTAAATCCCATATGTGCATTCCAGGTTACTATTTTCATAGGTCTAGGAAGAGAGAACTCTTATTTATATCTTGGTGAATATGAAAAAATGGACAATATCATTGATAAGATATAATAACCGTAACTTTACTGAAAACTATATACTCATTTGTCTCTGTAATACATTATACTAAAAAAAATTATTTAAATTATCGAGGTTTACAAATGCCAACAATAACAGCGTATATTGAAAAAGATCCGGAAACTGGTTTGTATGTAGCTATAGTCCCCGGAATTCCTGGGGCCCATACTCAGGCAGAGACTTTAGATGAGCTTCAAGATAATCTTATAGAAGTCTTGGAACTGTGTCTGGAAGAAATGGAGCCTGAGAATAGGCAATTTTTACCCCAATTTGTCGGAATTCAACAAGTTGAGGTGAGTGTTTGAGTCGGCTTGCGATAATCGATGCCAGAAAAATGGAAAAGTTGTTGTTCAAGCTTGGTTTTGAGAGAATTCGTCAAAAATGGAGTCATGTTTTTTACAGGCATCCTGACGGAAGAACGACCAGTGTGCCGCATCATCCCGGTAGAGATTTAGCACGTCCGCTAATAAAAGAAATTCTAAGGGAAATAGAACTAAGTGTTGAAGAATACTCTGAGTATTTGAAGAAACTGTGATAACATTATCGATTTTCCCCTAAATCTTTTCCCCTACAAAAACTATTAATCGTCCCCCACTATTAAACCATCCCCATGAAGAAAGTAGTACTTGCTTATTCGGGCGGGCTTGACACCTCAGTGTGCATCCCGCTCTTAAAAGAACATTATGGTTGCGATTATGCGATTACAGTAACGGTAGATGTAGGACAGCCGGAAAAAGAAATATTTCAGGCCGGGAAAAAGGCTGAAAAAATAAGCCAGAAACATTATACTATCGATGCTAAAGATGAATTCGTGAAAGATTACATTTTTCCATTGATCAAAGCCAATGGCAGCTATGAAGGATATGTGCTTGGCACATCGATAGCACGCCCATTGATAGCGAAAAAGGTCGTAGAGATCGCAAAAAAAGAAAAAGCACAGGCTCTTGCCCATGGCTGTACAGGTAAAGGCAACGACCAGTTAAGATTTGAAGTAGTTTTTAGAAGTACCACCCTTGATGTTTTTGCTCCCATGAGAGATATGAACCTTACAAGGGAATGGGAAATGGAATATGCGAAGGAACACGGGATACCGGTTGCTGCAACAAAGTCAAAACCATGGAGCGTGGATGAGAATATCTGGAGCCGAAGCATAGAAGGCGGTCGTCTTGAAGAACCTGATTTCATCCCTCCTGAGGAGATATTCGAATGGACGGTCTCTCCTGAAAATGCGCCAGATACCGCCCAGATCATTGATATTGGCTTTGAGAATGGGGTTCCAGTTTCATTGAATGGTGAAAAGATGGCTGGTGTACCATTGATCCAGGAGCTTAACAGGATAGGAGGATCACACGGAGTTGGGCGCACTGATATGATCGAGGACAGGGTTCTTGGTCTAAAGGCTCGGGAGAACTATGAACATCCGGCAGCGACCATTCTATTGATGGCGCACAAAGACCTTGAAAAACTTGTATTGACAAGGGATGAATTGCGTTTCAAGTCTGTAGTTGATGAGACCTGGAGCGAGCTTGCATATAAAGGTCTTGTGGATGAACCGTTGTATGCGGATCTGAACGCTTTTATTGATAAGAGTCAGGAAAGAGTAACAGGCAGCGTCAAAGTGAAACTTTTCAAAGGAAATGCCAGGATCATAGCCAGGAATTCACAGTATGGTTTATACTCATCTGACTTCTCATCATTTGACAGCAAGACTATAGACCAGAAGGATGCGGAAGGGTATTGCAAATATCACGGCTTCCAGGCGCGGATGTTTAATAAAATGGAACTTTAAGACTGGATGAACAAGATCGACAGGATATGATTTTTAATCAGGTAAATCCTGTCTATCCTGTCTGAAATATAAACAAACACCAGATTAATATTACATCAACCTTGATGGAAGCACCTGCCTTCCCATCAAATCCTGGATGTCCTCACGTGTCCTTATAATATCCGCCTTTCCATCATTTACCAGTACTTCAGCACACCTTGGTCTTCCGTTATACTGGCTGCTCATGCTGAATCCATAAGCTCCGGCATCAAGAAGTGCGATGATATCCCCCTTTTCAATATGTGGAAGCAATCTATCCTTTGCGAATATGTCGCCTGTTTCGCATATCGGACCCACAATAGTATAAGTCTCTTGCGCAAAAGACGCTGCTTTATTGGCAACGACGGCATAATGATATGAGTCATACATCGTAGGACGTACAAGAAGATTAAAACCTGCATCCACACCAACAAAATTCTTTGAGGCCTTTTTCATAGTGTTAACACGCGTCAGGAGGATGGTCGTATCGGCTACTATGTAGCGCCCGGGCTCTAGAATAAGTTTTGGCGATATGCCAAGTTCTTTTGTCTTTTCCTTAAAAACTGGAACAATAGCTTTTGCATGGTCTTTCGGGGTGGGAGCATGTCCTTCATCTTTTGTATATGGGATGCCAAGACCTGAGCCCATGTCCACGAACTTAAGATCAATGCCTATTTTAGTCACTTTTTCTACAAGATCCATCATTTTATGCGCAGCTTCATTGAACGAAGTTGTTTCAAGTATCTGCGAGCCTATATGACAGTGTATCCCGGCTGGAGTTATTCCGGGAAGTCCTGCTGCTTCATTATATGCGCTTACTACTTCATCAGAAGGAATACCGAATTTTGAGGAGCGCAATCCTGTTGAGATCTTTGGATGAGTTTTTGGCGAAACGTCTGGATTTACGCGAAATGCGATCTCAACATTCTTTCCGGCTTCGTGCGCCAGGTTTGAAAGGGTATGGAGTTCATCGAGTGAATCCACGGATACTTTGACACTAAGTTCAACAGCTTTTTCTAATTCAAAATTTGTCTTGGAATTGCCGTTGAACAATATTTTCTCGCGGGGTATTCCCGCAAGAAGCGCCATATATAGCTCCCCATAGCTAAAAACATCAGCTCCAGCACCCTGGCGTGCAAGTATCCTCAGGATCGCAAAGCTACCGTTAGCTTTGGCGGCGTAATAAATGTCAGCTTCTGGAAAAGCCTCCCTGTAAGCCGAAAAATTCTTAATGACACGTGATTCATTGGTGACATATAATGGAGTTTCGAATTCTTCTGCAAGTGAAATGGTATCTACGTTGCCAATTATAAGATGATCGTTCCTTATCTCAAGATGATCCGCTATTGTGAACATGAGCGCACAATGGACGGAATTCATATTATAGTTTTCAGTTTTCCTTTCTGATTTCTTCAGTTTTCCTTTCCCGTCAAAAGGAATTAACTTCTATCTAACGACCCTGTGTTTCTCTGACTTGAGGACGATAACATATCCACATAACAAAATCCCCCCTAATCCAAAAATGGCTAATACTATGAACTTTGATCCCTGATAGAATTCAATTGCTATACTTGTCCCTATCACCATTGCAATAGGAAGCAAGAAACTTAATAGAGTAACATTTTTGGAAACCATTTCATTATCATTTTATGTTATGTGTTCTCAAGGATAAAACCGGATTTGTGAAAACGTGTGTCGTGTAATATAATACAATTAAATAATATAAAACGTTTATATTGTATTTATAGTTAAATTTTCATCTAAAACTAAAAAAGAGAGAAAATTATTATTTTTTATTTGTTTTAAACTTAAAATAACAAAAAAATAGCTAAAATAAGTTATAATATACCTTTAAATAGTAAAAATGTTCTTCACACGTTTACGATTCACACATAGTTCACAACTTTGTTTATATTCAGGTGAACCATAGATATTGTTGGCCAAAGGACGTCTCTATGTCAGTAAGAAAAAACATTTCTCTTGAAAATATACATCTAAAAAAGCTGGAGCCCCTTGTCCAAAAGCATAACGGGAATTTTAGCGCAGCCATGCGTGAAATAATAGATCTGATAGACATAATGACAAAAGATCCCGCGGCTGTGAATGGCCTTATTGATGGATTAAAGACAGATTATAATTTAACTGAGAATGTATTTTACTGGCTCATAAAACAGGCACGCGGAAGGCTTATTGATCCAGAATATTTAAACAGCATTATAGATCCTGCAAAAATAGTCTTGCTATCAGATCTTGAAAAATATCTGGATGATATGACAAATGGTGCAAGCTGGCAAACCCAGGTGAAGATAGAAGACTACTGTCACGTCAACTTTCAAAAGTCGGATAAAGTCTGGTTAACTTTATCCTCGCATCTTCAGTCGTAAATTGCCACTTAACTTTTGCATTTTTGTTGTTTC